>JAIEBI010000020.1 GCA_029070965.1 Clostridiales bacterium | reverse complement strand
ATTTTTTGATATTATAAGCTATAAAACAACTAATTTTAGTTAATAATAGACCTTATTGTTTTTGACGAATTTACAGTAATTAATTATTTAAATAATTTTAATTTATTTTAATTAATTTATTTTTTTGCATTTAAAATTAAATTAATTATTCCGCAAATAATTCCGCCTACGGGAAATGCCACCCATGCCGGATGCCAATAATTACCTATAAATCCCAACAGCATAAATATCGCCGTTGCCGTAAGCATAACCGCTCCGCATACGGCGCCTACAACTTTATCACGCTGTGTGGGGTGTCGTTGCCTTTCCGTCTGCTTGTTGTACTCGCCTACCGCAATCTTGTTGTGCTGTATACCCAAGTACACAAGCCCGCCGATTATAAACGCCAACACTGCCAAAAACGATGCGGTCACGTAGCAAGTAGCCATATCCTCATTTACCGTTTTTATAATATTCGTACCTATAAGCGAAGTCATTACTATCAAATATACAACGTCCACCAGTATTCCCGAAGCAAGCGCCGCCATCTTTACGGCAAAGCCTTTTATTTCCGTAGACTTAATAGGCTCGGCTACGATTGGGTGCGCTTTTTTAAAGCTTTCGTTGCGCTGGCCGAAAAGCACAAACAGAAATACCGATACCGCCGTGAACGATATTACCGACACACCGCCCATTATGCTTGTAATCTCTCCGGCCGTGCCGTTCAATATAAACGAATATCCGCTGAGCGCTACGCATACGGCAACGCCAAAAATTATAAGTAATGCCCCTATCGCTATCCCGCGCGAAAATTTGTTTATGTGTTTTTCGTAAACGGCATAGTCGGTCGCCTTTACACCGCCTTCGGCTGCGGAGGTATTTTGCGAATTACTGTCTGTATCATTATTAATAATATTGTTATCATTTGTATTGTTGTCGACTGCCGCGCCGTCTGTCAAGTCGGTGCGCATCAGTCCGTCCAACGACACATCAAACAAATCGCACAACGCAAGCAGCTTGTCGGTTTCCGGATACGCCTCGCCCGTTTCCCATTTCGACACCGACTGGCGAGACACGTTCAGCTTTTCCGCCAAATCCTCCTGCGTAATTTTTTCGCGCTTTCGCAAGAATTGCAAATTTTTTGATATATACATATTGCCCTCCACATGCAATCTATAATAATATTGTAAAGTAGCACGGGTAAAACTTCAACCAATTTTGAATTGCTATACACATATTTTGCGCAACTTACGGTTGCATTTGGAATTTTACAAAATTTTTGTCGATTTTTCGGGCAAAAAAATTTTATATTCCGTATAAAACCGTCATATCGGCACAAACTATAATTGCGTAACCGCATAAGCGATTGCCTACACGGACAAGCGCATATGCATGTAATACTTAAAGGAGGAGAAGGATTACAATGGCTAACACCAAAAAGACTGCTACGAAAAAGAGCACCTGCTGCAATTCCAAAAAGTCTGACAGCAATGTTCAATCAAGCTCGGTAACAAAGAGCTGTGGAACTAAAGCACGCAGCACTCAAAGCAAAAAGTCTAACAACGTAAAGTAATTCGACGGGTGACTAACCCGCACTCAAACAAAATTACATTTTACGCAACCGAATTGCCGAGCATTTACGCTCGGCATTTTCGGTTGAGATAAAATTGTTAAAATTTGTCCGCACACGGGGACATGCGTTTAAAATTCACGTCGACATATTTCTACATTTTTCTTGATTTACTAAACCGTCGGTTTAGTGATGCGGTGGGGTATACGAAAATTTCCTTCCTTCAAAAATTTTTCCGAATGAGTACGCCGACAATCAATGCAAATTTTGCGGTGAATATATGAATTAGCCTTTTTGTGCGACTGTCGTTTAGTAGTATAGCCGGTGACATGAATACACTTCACTTTTTTGGCGACTGAATTTTAACTCAGCCAACGACATTTTCATGTTCGGCAAAAAAATATCGTGTTCGAGTAAATTTTTAAAAATCCTTATTTACTAAACCAACGGTTTAGCTATACGGTAGGGGTATAACAAATTATTTTCGTTTTTTGCAAAATTTTAAATAAAACCGTTGTTTTGATATAACAATATAACCGCTACCTTACCGCGAGCAGAGCATTATGCCAAATCGATAACAATAAAAAAATTGCACAAAAAAAGAAAGTGCCACGAGCTATATTTCAGCCTATTTCCGCGGGGGGTCGGACGATTGCGGATAACCGCTCACACCGAGCCAAACACTTTCTATTTATTATTATAATCATTTTAGCAACAATAGTCAAGCATATTCGGTTTAACTGTTAAAAGTCAATAATAAACATCTAACCACTCCAACAACCCGTGCAACCACTGTAAACCGTCGGTTTAGCTGTATAGTAAGGTATACAAAACCTTTCAATTTTTTGCAAAATTGCAAATAAAACCGTCGATTAATTATAGTTAAATAATATTATCGTATAACTCGCAATATAAAAGGTTGTGATTCTTCGCGATGCTCAGGGTGACAAAAGTAATATTTACGCATAAAATATTTTTGTCACTCCGAACGCAGTGAGGAGTCTCAACCTTAATGTGGCGAAGCCACTAATTCTTAATTCTGCATTCTTAATTCTTAATTATATAAGGCATCGCACCACGCCTAACGCGCTGTAAAGCCAATATGTGAATTTCTTTTTAGCTGGAACGTCGTGAGCCTTAACTGTATCGCTCGGCAAATACTCGTTGTTATTGCCTACTTGCAGGCTGTTGGCAATAAATGTTTGGTCGATATATTCCTGCAAAACTCCGTTAAAGTCCTTAGAATCGATTATAAGCACGCTTTCGGTGTCTATATGAGCGCTGCGTTCGTCAAAGTTGAACGAGCCTATAACGCTGTATCTATCGTCAAACGACGCTACTTTGGCGTGCAGCTGGTATTTTTGCTGAAATTCAAGCAGGGTAATATTACAATTTAAATATTTATCCCTATTATAATAATAATCGGCATAGCCCGCATTTCTGGTATTATACAGCGAATTGGTTATCAGGATAAATTCGTCATTTTTCGCAGCTGCTTTGCGCAAACGTTTTATTTTGTCGTTTTCCAGCAGGGTATACGGCGTTATCAACACCGATTTTTGGGAGCTTTCCATCAAATTATATAACGCCTGCATAATTATCGGCGCCTTTTTGGTCGAGCTTATGGGGTTGCTAAGATACGTAATTTTGTCAACCGGCACGCCCAAAGCGCTGTAATCGATTTCTTTTTGCGCAAATTCGCTTTTTTTGTAATATTCCATATATTTGTTTTCGTACTTGCTTTTTGCCGAAAAATCGCGTTTTTTGCGTTTTTCACGCTTTGTCAAGTTGTTATTAAGCATTTTTCGGAAATATCTTTGAGCCTGCCCGACGCTTCCGTCCTCGCCGCTGTTGGTTACAAACACCTCCATATCGTAATTATGCAAATACGCCGAAGTACCCATATTGGCGCCGCCAACTATCATTTTATCGCCGTCTACAATAAGAACCTTGTCATGCATAATGGTAGCAAGGCCTGCCGGATCGAAAATATTTATTTTGTTAAAATAATATAATTCTATATTGTTATGATTATATATTATGTTTGCAATTCCGTCCGAAACGTAACCGTCGAGCTTGCCCATTTTGCCGTCCTGAATAATACGGACTTTAACTCCACGCTCGGCGGCACGGACAAGCGCTGTATAAAAATAGTCGGAAAAAGCGCTTTCCGAAGCAAAATATACCATAAAGTCTATTGTGCTTTGCGCGTCCTCTATAAGTCTGAGCCTGCGACAAAACGAGCTTTCGCTTGTCGGCAGCAGCAGTGCCCGTTCTTTATTTTCGATAGGGGAGTTCTTGCTTTGCTCGGTCGCGGAAAACGCCTCTCTTGTCAGCACGATATTTTGCGACGGACTTATTTCAATCGTCGCCATGTACGGCGCGATAACGGCTATTATGTACCAAAGCACTGCGGCAATCAAGTAGAACACGACGGTTTTTATCACAAACCCGACGCGCATATGCGTTTCGTATAAAGCGATTGCCTTTTTCCGATACAGTGTTTTCATTATTATTTACATTATACCATGCGCAACAATAAAAATCTACTTTTATCGCGAAATAACTCAAAATTTAATTGTTTAAATACTTTACTGCTTGCCAACAATTAAATTATCCAACAAACAATCGGAGGTCATTATGAATCCATTTAACGAAAAATCTTACAAAATAGACAAGTGCGTAAGCGATTGGAGAAAGCTATACCCTACCGCTTACGACAAAAACGAGACCGACGCCTACACCAAAGTGCGAACAATCCTGCTTAACGGCGCGGAATTCGAGGAAAACTGGTTTATGCACCAGCTTGCGCGCCACACTGCGGACAACAACCTTCGCCGCGACGTCGCTTTCCTTCGTCGGCTCGAGCAGCAACAGCAAAAGCGTATATCCTTCTTTAAGCCCAAGGACGAAACTATGCTGGAAACAACAATATCCTACGAGCAACTTGCCGTAGACCTGACCGCCGTACTCGCTCAAACCGAAAAGAACAAGTACGTAAAGGCCGCGCTTGACTTTGCGCTTTTGGAGGACTTCGATCACCTATATAGGTTTAGCGACCTTTTGGAAATGGAGCAGGGGATAAAGGGGGAAAAGCTTGTAGGCAGCTATACGGAAATTATGCCGGGGCGCCCCACAATATCCGAACACCGCCACCCGTTTGACGACGTACGCCGTCCCATATCGGCGGACGCGTCGCTTGCCACCAAGCTGCACACAATGATAATAACAGCCGCCGAGCAACAAACAATGAACTTCTATATGAACCTCGGTGCATTCTATTCAGCTTCCGATGTAGGTCGCAGGCTGTATATGGAAATCGCTATGGTCGAGGAGCAGCACGTCACTCAATACGAGTCGCTTATGGATCCCACTTGCACATGGCTGGAATGCTTGCTGATGCACGAGTACTGCGAGTGCTATTTGTATTATTCCGCCATGAGCGAGGAAACCAACGACGTCGCCAAAAAGATTTGGACAACCCACTTTGAGCAAGAGCTGGCGCATTTGCACTACGCTGCCAATCTCCTGAAAAAGTACGAGGGCAAGGAATGGGCGCAGGTAATACCCAACGCCGAATTTCCCACACTGCTCACGTTTAACGACAACTGCGAAAAGAATAAGCACTACGTGCGCAACGTGCTTAAAAACACAGTAAACAACACAGCAGTATTGGAGGAATACACCGACATAGCCAATATTCCGGACGATTACGAGTATTTCCGCTATAACGCCGCAGTAAACAAAGCGCCGTCCTCGGTGGCAAGCCACAAGGTTATAGACAATTATATTACCGAATTCGGACAAGACTACCGCTTTACCGTCGCCGAGCACCCCGTAAAAGCCTTGCGCAACCGAAAAGAGGACAACGTAGACTTAGGTCGCAAAAAACAGCCGTAACGATTATAATAATATGAAATAACCACTAAATTAAAATACGCCGCTAATATAGCGGCGTATTTGCATAAATAATAGGTTATTTCATATTACGAATTTGTTTCACATGGAACATTATTTTATTGCTATTTTGATTGTTTCACGTGAAACAATTACCTTTCCTGTGATTTAAAATTGTTTCACGTGGAACATTAATCCTTATTGTAATTGCTTTCCAAATAGCTGAGCATGCTCTCAATTCGGCTTAAATCGTCGGGGGTGTAGTAGTCGATGAATATGCGTCCCTTATTATCATTGCCCAAAAGTGATACCTTTGTGCCGAAGGTGCGTTGCATGCGCACTACCATATCGCGCAATTCAAGGCTTTGTTTGCTTGCGTCGGGCTTCTTTTTGGGATTTAAGGTGTTTTTAACCAGTTTTTCAAAGTCGCGCACGCTCATTCTGTCGCCGCGAGCCTTTTGCGCAAGCTCCCACTGCAAATCGCTATCCGCAACGGTGACAAGGCAGCGGGCATGTCCTGCCGAAAGCTGGCCGCTTTCTACCATTTTTTGTACGGCTTCCGTCAAGTCCATAAGGCGAAGCAGGTTGGCTACCGTCGGGCGGGCTTTGCCAATGCGCTCCGCAGCTTCTTCCTGCGTATAGCCATAGTCGTCCATCAATTTTTTGATAGCGCGGGCTACTTCCATAGGGTTTAAGTCCTCGCGCTGAATGTTTTCTATCAAGGACAGCTCGTCTATTTGGACTTGCGTGCATTCGCGTACGCATACCGGCACGGACACGAGTCCTGCGGCTGTAGCGGCACGGTAGCGGCGTTCGCCGGCAATAATCATATATTTGCCGTCCGGCTTAGGTGTGACGATAAGCGGCGTAATTACGCCGTGAGTTTTAATGCTTTCCACCAGCGCGGCAAGCGCGTCGTCGTTAAACTGTTTGCGGGGCTGATCGACGTTCGGCTCGATATTGGACAGCAACATTTCCGACGTTTCGGTCGAGTTGATAACCGATTCTTCTTCTATATCGCTGAGCAGTGCTCCCAAGCCGCGGCCAAGTCCGCCTTTTCTGATTGGTGCCATAGTTATGACCTCCGTGTATGTTTTGTATTAGCAATATTATATACGTATCGCGAAATATTGTCAAGCAAATAGAAAAATTACATTAGCGCTATGCAAAAAATTCAACAAAATATATATGTCGCGGTAATACACGTCTATACTTGACAAATCGGACCGTAAGGTATATAATAGAGGACAGTATTATCTTGGAGTGTGTCCCGTGGATATTACAAGCCCTATCAATCTATGGAAAAACTACGACGTTTTGGCGCTTCCGCTCAATAAGTCGGCACTTTCCCAGAAAGTCGAAAACGGCTATACCGTCAAAGCGTATTATTTTGACGGTTATACTACCGTGGACGGACGGACGCGCGCATACATTAAGATTTACGAGCGCGAGGATGCTAAGGGCGTGGTGCTGTACCTTGCGGATAAAACCGCAAAGCCGAACGAGGAATTGCTTGCAAAGCTGCACGAATACGGATATTCGGTGGCTGTTTTGGATTATTTGGGCAAATCCGACCGCGAAAGGTATACGCTTTACCCTAAATCGCTTGCCGCTTGCAACCTTGACGGCGTGGAGGAATTTTCCATTCCCGAGGATTCGACCAGTAACTGGTATATTTGGACGTGCATTTCGCGTCGGGCAATCAAGCTGTTGCAGGAGATTTACGGCGAAACACATATTTTTGCGCTCGGCGAAGGATTAGGAGGCTGCACTGTATACAAGCTGGCGGCGTTTCACGACGGGCTTACGGCGTGCGCAACGCTGCTTAATATTATCCCCAACGTTGTGGGCGAGGGCAATTCGCTGATAAACTACCGCGCGTCGCTGGATAACAGCGCATACGCGCCTATTTGCGAAATTCCTATGTTTATGGCTATATCGTCCAACGACTATGACGGCTCGCTTGACGATATGGCGGAGCTTGCCAAAAACACTGCTTCGTTAAAGCATTTCCGCATTGTGGAACGTGCCTTAACCGGCGGAATTAAAGCGGCATACGACAATCTTTTGGAGTTTTTCGACGACCGTGCGAACAACGTTGCGTGCGAGCCTATACCGCAAATTTCGCCGTCCAACTCCGATAAAAACTTATATATCAACATAGCGATAGACAATCCTGTGGACGAGCGCAACGTACAAGTAAAACTGTTTGTATCGTTTTGCATAGAAGACGCGCCGTACCGCAACTGGATGAGCATACCGATTATAAGCTTAGGCAAGGATAATTACATGGCAAAAATCAACGTTTGCCAAGATAATAAGCCCATTTACGCCTTTGCTAACGTAATTTACGACAATAAAACAATCCGTTCGTCAAACTTGCTCGGCATAATTCCCAAATCAATCGGGGTGCAGGCAAGACCGGGAGTAAGCCATAGAAAGATTTACGATGGCAGTATGGGCGAGGACTGCTGGACAACGCGCGACGGCAGTGCGGTTATGACAATAAAAGGATTGTACGATATAGACGGCGTAACCAGCAAGAGCGGGTCGCTGTTGACGTTCAAGCTGGGCGATCCGTTGTTCAGCGTCGGACCGGACACACTCTTGCAGCTGATGCTGTGCGGCGAACCGCAAACGGTAACGGTTTCGGTCAGCAACGATACAAACAAGTACGAATGTACAGTCGATATAAAGAACGATAGCGATTGGCACAAATTCTCGCTTTCGCATATGAACTTTAAGGGCGCGGCGGGTATGCTTTCGGACTGGTCGCAAATATTGGTATTGGAATTTACTTCGGATAAACAATTTGTATTGGGCTCGGTGATTTGGGTATAAAATTATGAACTTTATCGGCACCGGCGAACTGCTGTTTACCAAAAAGAAACAGTCATACGTTTTGACATTGATTGTTATTTTTATCCTGCTTGCGGTTTTGATATTTTTCTATTTCTTTTCGTTTGTTCCCATAGAAGGCGATAGCATGGAAAATACAATTTTCGACAAGCAGTATTGCCTTGCGCAACGCAAATGTAACACAATTAACCGCGGCGATATCGTAATAATAGACGTTTCCGACGACAAAGCCAAAGAAAGCCATGACATTGTAAAACGCGTAATCGGCTTGTCCGGCGATAAACTGATTTTTATGCACAACGCCGACAGTCGTTACGTGGACTTATATATTTGCAAAAAGGGCGAAAACCAATTTAAAAAGGTAAACGAACCGTATATTAAAGAGCCGATGAAGTTTGCTTATATGAACTTTAACGACAAATATTATTATAATAACATAATTATGCGGTACGACCCCGACCTTACAAACTACATTATTGATAATACGCTCGATTCGGATACTTACGATAGAGTCATCAAATCTACGATTATGATACCCGACGGAAACGTTTTCTTTTTGGGCGACAACCGCAACGTTTCCCGCGATTCCAGACACTACGGCACCCAACCGCTCTCTAAAATCAAATACAAAGTGTTATCAGTTGTATATTAATATATAACTAACGGTGGTGATATCTTGAACAAGCCCGTAAAAATAACGACGGACAGCGCATCAGACCTTAACGATCTGTTTAAAATGCGCGATATAGGCGAATTTTCGCTGTACGTAATGCTCGGCGACGACCAGTATTTGGACGATGTTGACATTAAAACGCCGATGATATTCGATTATTACGAAAAGACCGGCAAGCTCCCCACAACCGCGGCACGTTCCATAGAGGACTTTTACGAATATTTTAAGTCTTTTACCGATCAGGGCATGGCAGTGGTGCATATAGCTATTTCGTCGGAGATATCTTCGACGTACAACTATGCTAACGAGGCGGCGGCGCGGCTATCCGACGTTTACGTAATAGACGGCAAATCGCTGTCGTCTGGCACCGGCCTTTTAGCGCTCGCGGCTGCCGACCTCAGAGACAGCGGACAAGACGCCCAAACGATTGCGGAAACGATAGAAAAGCGAAAATCGAGCGTTCAAGCGTCGTTTATTATAAATACGCTCGAATTTTTGTATAAGGGCGGGCGTTGCAGCGGACTGTCGGCGTTTTTCGGAAAGGCATTCTCAATCAAGCCTTCGCTCCAGCTAATCAACGGAAAAATCACGGTAGCGCGCAAATTTTTGGGAAGTTTTAACAAAAACCTGCTCAAATACGTGGACTGCACGCTTAGCAAATACGACACTCCGGACATGACGCGCGTATTTATTACGCACACGCACGCCGACCGCGAGGCCGTGGACATTGTGCGCAAAAGGCTTATCGACTACGGCTTTAAGCCCGAAAACGTCATCGAAACGATTGCCGGCTCCACTATCACCAGCCATTGCGGAAAGAGCACGCTCGGCATTCTTTATATAAACGACGGTAACAAATGATGAATGACATCGTTAAAACGGACGGAAAACAACTGTTTACCGACTTTTTGCTCCAAAACTTTGATGACGGCGGGCTTATAAATAAGTTTGAAGCGCTGACAAAGCTGTATTTCGAGGTCAATTCGGTAATAAACATTTCGGCAATCCGCACCGAAAGCGACGTATATATAAAACACTATTTGGACAGTATTTATCCGTACAAATACTTTGTCGGGCGGTGTTGCGACGTCGGCTGCGGCGGCGGGTTTCCCTGCCTTCCGCTCGCCATTGCCACAGGCTTGGACTTTGTCGGGCTGGACAGTGTGGGTAAAAAGCTGACTTTAATCAACCGCTGCGTCAAAGAATTGCGGCTTAACAATATATCAGCCGTCCATTCGCGGGCGGAAGACTTGGCAAAACAGGGCGAATTATTCGATACGGTAAGCGCGAGAGCGGTGTCCGACGTTGATAAAACCCTGTCGTACTGCGCGCCGCTCGCTAAAAAAGGCGGAAAGATAGTTTTGTACAAAACTCAAAATGACAATCCGGCATTAAGTTCTACCGAATCGAAGCTGAAAATACGGCTTTCCGAAACAAAAGATTATACACTTTTGAACACTGATATAAAAAGACGAGTATTCGTCTACGACAAGTTGTAGTTGTTGAGTTTATATATTATTTATTAGTAGTTATATATAGTAGGTGAGCAATAAATGTGCATAACTCGTCCTTCATACAAGATATGGTAGAAGATAGAAAAAAGACGGACAAAAGGTAGAGAAGTTTATCATTAAATATGTGCACAAAAATGCTCATAACCGTGCATAGCTGTGAACATATCTGTGTGTAAAACAACGTGCAAAACTCCAAATAGGAAAAATTAACGACAAAAAATAGATTAAAATCATAACAAAAACCACACTTTTCCACAAAGTTATTATAAATTATGAACGCTTTAAACAATAACAACGACATTATAACCGCGCTTGCGACGCCTAACGGCAAGTCGGCGGTGGCGATAATACGGGTGAGCGGCAAAGGCTGTACCGAGCTTTTGAGCGCGTTTTTGGAAAAGCCGCTCAAAGTGGGAAGGTTGTGCGTTAATAAGTTTAAAAGCGGGGATTTTACCGAAAGCCTTATGGCGGTGGCGTACAAAGCGCCTAAGTCGTATACCGGCGAGGATATTGTGGAGCTTTTTCCGCACGGCAACCCCGTGATTTGCGATATTATTATAAAAACGTTATTAAATAACGGTGCGAGGCTTGCCGAACGCGGCGAATTTACCAAGCGCGCATTTTTAAACGGCAAGCTCGATTTGATGCAGTGCGAGGCTTTGGCGGACATTATAGACGCGCAAACGCCCGAACAGCTCGATTACGGCAACAAGCGGTACTTCGGCGGGTTCAAATCGCTCGAACAAGTTCAACAATTACTTAAAACTGCGCTGAGCTCGATAGAGGCGGTGCTGCATTACAGCGACGAAATGGAGCAAAACGAGGTGGACGGCGCGGCCGTAAGCTCCGTTTTGGCGGCGGCGGATAGCGCGGCGGCTATGCTGGAAAAGGAAATCGCAGGCTTTGCAGGTGGAAAAATAATAAACGACGGCTTTAAGGTAGCGCTTATAGGTGCGCCCAACGCCGGTAAATCGACCCTTCTAAACGCGCTTGTGGGCAGCGACCGCGCCATTGTTACCCCCATTGCCGGCACGACGCGCGACACCATAGACGGCGATTACGTGTATAACGGCCGCAAATTTACCGTAACGGACACGGCGGGACTCAACACCGACACCGACGATCAGGTGGAAAAGATAGGCATAGAGCGCGCACTTGCCGCGGCAAAAGACGCAGACGCGGTGGTTTTGGTGACCGACGACAGGCAAGTAGATGTAGACAAAAGCGCGTTTTCGCGGTTTGTAACGGTAAAAAACAAGTGCGACGACCAAAAAGAAGTCGGAAAAGACTATAATTCGGCATTAGAAGGGCAATCAATCCGTATCAGCGCGCAAAAGAATATAAACATTACGGCGCTCAAACAAAAGCTGTATGACCTTTGCCCCAAGGATTTCGGGTCGGTTTGCAACCACCGCCAGTACGATTGCGTGGCGCGGTGTTTGGATAGCCTTAAAGCGGTCAAAAACGAGGCCAAAAAGGCGGAGGGACTGGAAATTGTGGCGGCGTTGTTGTACGAAGCGTATTCGGCAATAGCCGAGCTGTACGGCGAGCAGGCCGACGAAAGCATAATATCAACCGTTTTCGAACGTTTTTGCGTGGGGAAATAGTATGAAAAGCAAGGTAGAAAGAAAGAATACTAAAAAAACCGAGCCTAAAACCGCGATAAAAACGGTGGCGATAAATAAGAAAGCGGCGTTTGATTACTTTTTTGTGGAAACCTTCGAGGCGGGTATAGCGTTGGAGGGTTCGGAGGTAAAGTCGGTAAAGGCGGGCGACGTATCGCTGCGCGACAGCTTTTGCTTTATGGAAAATGGCAATCTCGAGCTCAAAAACTGCCGAATAACGCCGTATAAGAACGTGGGCGCATTTGCTCCCGACCCCACAAGAACGCGCAGACTGCTGCTGCATAAGACCCAAATACAACGACTGGCGTCCAAGGCGGCGGAAAAAGGCTTTACAATAGTCCCCGTTAAAATGTATATGAAAGGTCGATTCGTCAAGGTAGAGATAGCTCTTGCCAAGGGTAAAAAGAACTACGAAAAGAAAAACGTAATTAAAGAGCGCGATATTAATAGAACGGCACAAAGGGAAATGTTTAGTTAATTCGGAATTGACCTATAACTCAGGCGCTACAACATTGTTATAAAATAAACATCATTTGGCGGTTTTATTCAGAATTTTAACAAATAATTTTCGAAAAATCGCGGAAAAATCAAATCGAAAGTCGCAATTTTTCCGAATAAGAGCGCCAAATAACGTATGAAACTTGACACAATCGGCGAAATTTAGTATAATCTAACAAAAGAGAGGGTTATTAACCATGCTTCAATATTTATCCAATGCTTTTAACGATCCGTCCAATCCATGGTATTACGTGATAGGTTTGTTGTTTTTACTTGCCATATTCGGCGCGCTTGCCGTATACGTTATTTTCAGCGGAAAAAAGAAACCTGATGAACAAAAAAAGGACGAGCAATCTGAAAATACCGACACCGTCCAACCGAACGCCGAGCAATCTGGCGAATTGGAAGGAACCGATACCGTAAGCGACCCGCAAGAGCCGAGCGACAAATAATATTATAAACGAAATCGCCGTTTGCAGCGGCGATTTTTTGTTGCGTAAAATTTGCGGCAAAAATCCTGATGGACAAAAATGTTGCAGAGCAAAAAATCATGGCGTTTCTATTCGGCGCGGTAGTCGGCGAACGCATGTTTTCCGATACTCTCGCGCTTGACTAAACCGTCGGTTTAGTAAATCAAGATTTTTATATGTTCCACGCGACGTTAAAATCATTTTGTGGACAAGCCATGAACGGCAATTTTGAATAAAATTACGATTTGACTGGAAAAGAACAATGTTGTATAATAAATTTGGTATAATACTCAGGAGCAAGCTCCGGATTCGCGTGCTTCGCACACTTTTCGCAGCAAGCTGCGTGGTATTACACCAAATTTGTTGTCGTCGCAAATTTGCTCCCGCAAGCGGGCAAATTTACTCCTCGGATGATTATATCATTTTGGACGGTGCGGTAAGGTGCGCACGCAAAAAAAGACAAAAAAGGAAACGCAAAATCTGTTATGGCATTTTTGTCGAGCAACAATTCAATAATATACCAAGGTTTTGCCGCAGGCATATACGGCTGCGTCGGGGTTATACTTTTGCTTGCGCTCATTTTCGGACTGCGGGCAAAGCGTAACGTAAAAAAAGAAACGATTACAAAAATGCCCAAAGGATTTTCGCCGCTCGACGTTCAGCGCATATTTATCGGAAAGACTTATCCGCGCAGGCTGACCTCCGCGTTAATTACGCACTGGGCGCAAATGGGATATATAAAGGTTAAGTATTTATCCAAGCATACAGTACGGCTGACCAAAATAAAGGATATGCCAATGCACTTCGAAAAGGACGCCGTATTTTTCGACCGCGGCACGTACGTGCGCGAGCGCGAGCTGTTTAAAGCGGCAATGAAAAAAGCCGCCGGCGGTAAACCTATAAACATACACTTGCCGCTTGTAACAAAAGAAACGGCTAAAAATATATCGCAAATGTTTGCCGCAAGGGAAGACGAGGGCGTGTATTCATCAACGCACTATACCTTAAAAGTATTGACTTTTGCGCTTTCCATACTGCCGCTGTTGCTTTCCGCAATACTGTTTGGCGCGCTCACCGGAAACTATATGCTGATTATGATGTTCTTTATGGCGTTGATCGGACTAATAGTTTTGATATTTGTAAGAGGCATGCCTATTATTTTCAAAGCAATATGGTGCGGAATGTGGTTGGGCGCTTCGGTCGGCGGGTCGCTCGGCATATGGATAGGATCGGGCGTGAACGACTTTTTGGGCGTCATCTACGTAGCGGCGGCAATATTGTTTGTAGGTCCGATCGTGCTTATACGCTTTGTCGACTACCGCGAAAAGATAAATCTGTCCGATTATTCCGATTTAACCAATTACAAAAAGTTTTTGTTAAAGGCATCTGCCGACGAGGTCGGCGACGATTACTACGAAGCTCTGCCGTTTTTGCACACCTTTAATATTAAATGGATAGTAGGGCGCAAGTTTAAAGGACTGCCGCCGCCCAAGTGGTACAGCGACGATCCCGATCGAGAGGGGTGGCTGCTATGAAATTTTGGGTATTTATAATTTGCATAATTATTTCTGCGGCAGCGGTATTGTCGGCGGCGGTGCCGTTAATAATCGGCAAGGTCAGACTGAAACGTGCGTTAAAACCGATAGAATTCTACCCGTCGCGCGGCTATTCGCCCATAGACGTAATGGGTAAGTATTATTCGCACCGACTGAGAGCGCACGAAATAATAAATCCGCTCATGCTGCATTGGGCGTCGCGCGGATTTGTAAAAATCGAAGAGGACTGCAAGCGCGGACTTAAAATAACAAAGCTGAAAAATCTCGAACCAAACGCTGACGAAGACCAAATGACCAACCAAATGAAGAATAATTTCAAGATAGAAAAGGAATTTTTCGACGGTCTGTTCGAGGCGAGCATAGAATTTTACACGCTTGCCGCGCCTTCGTCCGTAAAAGACGTCAACAAAAAGCTGATGGACAGCTGTAAGGAAAAGGCAAATAAAAGACGAAATGCGAGGACAAAAAAGCTTTCCGCACTCGGTTTGGTCTGGGCGGAAGTCTCGATTATATTGATAACTATAATAAATGCGGTAGTATTCGGCGGGGGCGGAATGTATGCAATGATGCTTTTCCCGATTATCGCAGTAATATTAATTAAGGCTATACCCAACGACGAACCGATTACGACAATGATAAAATACCCGTTTATCTGCGTTTGGGGCGGCGTACCGTTTGGCGCATTTTTGTCCTTTGCGCCGTTCGACAGCGCAGTAACATTAAGTATAGGAATGGCGGCGTCGGTCGTAACCGTTGTATTATCTCAGTTTATCGATATCCGCTCGGACAGGGATATAGCAATTTACGGCAGAATAAGCGCTTTCAAACAATTTTTGCTGGACGCCGAAAAAGACCAATTAGAAACATTAATAGAAGAAAATCCAAATTATTATTTCGATATTTTACCGTATTGCTATATATTAAAAATTACAAAAAAATTAAAATCAAAATTCGACGCAATTACGACCGATGGTCCGAGTTGGTACCTCGGCGAGCTGCGCGACACGCTAATGTTCTAAACAGAAAATGCACAAAAACGGGCGTTTTTGTGCATTTTTGCGGTGTGAAATTAAAAAAATAGCTATTTTTTAAAATTTTATTCTGTATCGATAACTGTGTTTTCTTCGTTGTGGAATTTAGCATAAATATCAATTTTACGTATTTTATTAATTATTCTGTAAATTAGTGAAATAATAGATTCGAATATAAAATAAATAATCATAAAAACAAGAAACGAAAGAGCCAATGAAATAATTATAATTGCGACCGCCAATTCATGGGCGAATATAAACCACACCGCGGTGTATGCCGCCACGTTGGTGCAGAATATTATACTCCAAAATAAAAACCAATAAAACGGCTTTTTAGTGTCTTTCCAAGTAGGAAAAACGGCTAGTAAGCTTTCGCTTTTTAAAAACGTTTTATATAGGCATTGAACCGTCCCGACGTCAAGCATGCCAACCAAGAACAGTATGCAAATATAGCCGAAAATAGTGTCAACCATAATAATACCTCTTGCTTTTACTATATCAAACTCATTGTGCAGCGGCAATGCAAAAACCGTGTAATTGTTGCAATATTCTTGCAAATTATGCAAGCGGTAGATAAGCCGCTCTTTTCATTATATATAGGCACAGTCAGGCGAGTTCCCTTTCATTATATATTATATATAGGGAGCTGTTTTGGCGGGGAAAATCCGTCTTGAAAAAATTTTTGAAAGGTGGGTCAAAACAGTTGACAAAGGTGGACAAGGGTGGTACAATGGATAAGCTGCGCAGTATGCGTGGTAGGTTATTTGTGACAGAAAACGGGGCCGAGAAGCCCCGAAAAAAATTCGCACAAAACGGCACGCCCGAACACGTGAAACGCCACAATATGTTGGGTACGGCACGTCGGGTGGACACAAGGAGAAACATATGTCTAGCCAAAAAATCAGAATCAAGCTAAGAGCGTACGATCACGAGCTGGTCGACAGTTCCGCGCAGCGGATAGTCGACGCAGCCAAGCAGACCGGTTCCAAGGTTTGCGGGCCTATTCCTCTGCCCACGCAGAAGGAAGTGGTCACGATTTTGCGTTCGGTGCATAAGCACAAGGACTCGCGCGAGCAATTTGAGCTTCGCACGTACTCACGACTTATAGATATCTATAGTCCTTCGGGCAAAACCGTCGATTCCCTTATGAGACTCGACCTCCCCGCGGGCGTAGACATCAAGATAAAGCTGTAATAAGGAGCCGAAATTATCATGACAAAAGCGATTTTGGGAAAGAAACTCGGCATGACGCAAATATTCGGCGAGAACGACGTGGCTATACCTGTCACCGTTGTTCAGTGCGGACCTATGACGGTTGTCGATCTTCGCACCGTCGACCGCAACGGTTACAGCGCGGTTGTTTGCGCGTTTGAGGAAATAAAGGAAGGCAAGCTTAACAAGCCGGAAGCCGGATTGTTCAAGAAAGCCAAGGCAAAGCCCGCGCGGTATTTGCGCGAGTTCCGTTACGACAACGCGGACACGTATTCCGTCGGGTCGGTTATCGACTGCACCATGTTCGGCGAAGGCGACATGGTCGACGTCAGCGGCGTGACCAAGGGCCGCGGCTTTACCGGCGTTATCAAGCGTTGGAACCACCACCGCCTTAAAATGACGCACGGTACGGGCCCCGTTCACCGCGAGGTCGGTTCTACCGGCGCTAACTCCAATCCGTCGCGGCGCATTAAAAACCTTAAAATGGCCGGTCAGTACGGACACGAGAACGTGACGATACAAAACCTTAAGGTCGTTAAGGTGGACAAGGCTCGCGGCGTACTTTTGATACGCGGCGCCGTCCCCGGACCGAAGGGCGGACTTGTTACGGTTAAGGAAACCGTTAAATAAGGTCGAGGAGAGAGAGTATAATGCCTACAATCGAGATATTTAAACAAGACGGCAGCTCCGCCGGCACGATGGAGCTTGACGAGAGCGTATTCGGCGCCGAGTATAAGGAGTCGATAATTCATCAGGTAGTCGTTGCGCAAATGGCCAACGCCCGCCAAGGCACCAAAAGCACGCTTACCCGCACCGA
Source organism: Clostridiales bacterium (assembly GCA_029070965.1). Taxonomy (GTDB): domain Bacteria; phylum Bacillota; class Clostridia; order Christensenellales; family Pumilibacteraceae; genus Anaerocaecibacter. The sequence goes on along the minus strand of JAIEBI010000020.1, from coordinate 91,796 downwards.
GGTGACGGGCGGCGGCAAAAAGCCGTGGCGTCAAAAGGGCACGGGTAATGCCCGCCAAGGCTCTATCCGCGCACCGCAGTGGAAGGGCGGCGGCGTTGTTTTCGCGCCGAAGCCGCGTTCTTTCCGCAAAAAGATTACCAAAGTCATGCGCATAACGGCTATCACGAGCGCGCTTTCCGCAAAACGTTCGGACGGCAACCTCGTAGTGTTGGACAAGCTGGAAATCGAACCCAAGACCAAGCAGATGGCGGCTGTGCTTAAAGCGCTCAAAATAGAAAGCCGCGTGCTTTTGGTCCTGCCCAACGGCAGCACCAACGCGGTCAGGGCTGCGGGCAACATTCCCAATGTCCGTTTGGCTAACAGCGATCAGCTCAGCGTATACGACGTAGTTGCAAACACGGTCATGCTTACGACCGTCGAAGCCATCAAGGCGATTGAACAAAAATACACATCCAAGGAGGTCGCGGCGCAATAATGACGGCACAAGACATTATCATTCGTCCGGTACTGACCGAAAAGTCAAACGACGGCGTGGCTGCCAAACGTTACGTGTTTATGGTAGACCCCCGCGCGGACAAGGTGCAAGTTAAAGCGGCGGTCGAGCAAATATTCGACGTAAAGGTCGAGTCGGTCAACGTGACCAACGTCCGCGGCAAACTCAAAAGACAGGGCAGAACGCAGGGCTACACGTCCAAGGGCAAAAAAGCGTACGTTACGCTTACGCCCGAGTCGAAGGCGATACCGTTCTTTGAGACTTTGTCCTAAGTTTGAGCCGCGCACACGCCTATATATAATGAAAAGGCGAAAAAGCGCTCAAACACAACAATCACGGAGGTTAATAACATAAATGGCTATTAAGAGATATAAACCGATTACGCCGGGCACGCGGTTCAAAACCGTTATAGCGGCGCCCGAGCTTACGGGCGACAAGCCGTACAAGCCGCTCCTCAAAGAGCAAAGCCGTCACGGCGGCCGCAACTTTACCGGCAAAATCACCGTTCGTCATATCGGCGGCGGCAACCGTCAAAAGTATCGCGTTATAGACTTTAAACGCGACAAGGACGGAATAGAAGCGCGCGTCGCTACCGTGGAATACGATCCCAACCGCACCGCGTTCATTGCACTCTTGAACTACGCCGACGGCGAAAAGCGTTACATTCTTGCGCCGGCGGGCTTGCAAAAGGGCGACAAAGTGGTTTCGGGCGAACAAGCGGATATCAAAGCGGGCAACTGCTTGCCGCTTGCCAACATTCCCGTAGGTACGCTTGTGCATAACATCGAGATGCTCCCCGGGCGCGGCGGCCAAATGGTTCGCTCGGCGGGCGCGGCGGCACAGCTTATGGCTAAGGAAGGCAAGTACGCAACACTCCGTCTTCCGTCCGGCGAAATGCGCATGGTGCTTCAACGCTGCAAGGCGACAATCGGACAGGTCGGCAACCTCGACCACGAGCTTGTTTCCTTGGGCAAAGCGGGCCGCAAACGCCACATGGGCGTCAAACCCACCGTCCGCGGTGTCGTTATGAACCCTTGCGACCACCCTCACGGCGGCGGCGAAGGCAAGAGCCCGATAGGCAGACCCAGTCCCGTATCCCCTTGGGGTAAACCGACTTTGGGTAAGAAGACAAGATCCAAGCACAAGGCTTCCGACAAGTTTATTGTCAAACGCGTGAATTAAGGAGCGTTAAGAAATGTCAAGATCGACTAAAAAAGGTTATTATGTTGACGCCGGCCTTATGAAAAAGGCAGAGGCGATGGCGGCGGTAGCGGATAAGCGTCCCATCAAAACGTGGTCGCGCGCTTCCACTATATTCCCGCAATTTATAGGTCTTACCTTTGCCGTACACAACGGCAAAAAGTTTGTGCCGGTATACGTTACCACGGACATGGTCGGACACAAGCTCGGCGAGTTCGCTCCCACGCGCACCTTCACCGGTCACGGCGGCGAAAAGACGACCAAGGGTAGATAAGGAGATAACTTATGGCAACAAGAATGAAAGAAAAGGCGCAGCGCGTAGAAGAGTTGCGCGAAAAGCGGCCGCACGCCACTGCCAAGCACGTGCGCATTGCACCCGATAAGGTACGCATTGTACTCGCGCTCATTCGCGGCAGGTCGGTATCGGAAGCCATGGCTATACTCCAAGCCACGCCCAAGGCGGCAAGCGAGCAGGTGTTCAAGGTATTGAACTCCGCCGCGGCAAACGCCGAACACAACAACGGGCTGTCGGTTGACGACTTGTACGTAGCCGAAGCGTACGCGGACGTAGGTCCCACGCTCAAACGCTACCAGCCTGTCAGCAAGGGCAGAGCGCATCACATCTTGAAGCGCACCAGCCACATCACCGTTATTCTCGACACCAAGGAGGACAAATAATCATGGGTCAAAAAGTTAATCCCCACGGTTTGCGCGTCGGCATCATCGAAAAGTGGAATTCCCAGTGGTATGCGGGCAAAAAGGATTTCTCCGCCTATCTTATCGAGGATTACAAGGTTCGTCAGTATATCGAGAATAAGTACAAAACCTGCGGCATCAGCAAGGTAATTATCGAGCGTCCGCAAGGCAAGGTACAGGTATCTATTCATACGCAGTTCCCCGGCAAGATCATCGGTCAAAAGCACGTCGGCATCGACGAGCTCAAAAAGAACCTCGAAAAGCTTGTCGGCGACAAAAAGATTTACGTCAATATCATAGAGGTTAAGCATCCCGACCTCAACGCCAAGCTTCTTGCGGAAAACATCGCCGCTCAGCTTGAAAAGCGCGCGTTCTTCCGTCGCACTATGAAGCAGGCTATGAGCAAAGCAATGCATGCGGGCGCCAAGGGCGTTAAGGTTATGGTCGGCGGTCGTCTTGACGGCGCGGAAATCGCGCGTGCCGAGCATTACCAAGAAGGCTCCATACCTCTGCAAACGTTGCGTGCGGACATCGATTACGGTTACTGCATTGCGCGTACCACGTTCGGCGTTTTGGGCGTTAAGGTGTGGATTTACAAGGGCGACGTTTTAGGCGCGACCCCCGCACCCGCGGCTGCTGCCGATAATAAGGAGGGCGAATAATGTTAAGTCCCAACAAGGTTAAACACCGCAGAGTTCAGCGCGGCAGAATGAAAGGCAAAGCGACTCGTGGCAATAAGATTTCTTACGGCGAATACGCATTGGTCAGCGAGGATCCGGGCAGGATCACCTCCAACCAAATAGAGGCGGCCCGTGTTGCAATGACGCGTTACACCAAGCGTGGCGGCAAAGTCTGGATAGACATATTCCCGCACAAGCCGTATTCCAAAAAGCCCGCCGACACCCGTATGGGTAGCGGTAAAGGCGCACCGGAATACTGGGCGGCGGTTGTCAAGCCGGGCACGGTCATGTTCGAAATGGCGGGCGTTGCCGAGCCGATTGCAAGAGAAGCGTTAAGGCTTGCGTCGTACAAGCTGCCCGTTCGTTGCAAAATAGTCGTTAAGCGCGAGCTTGAAGAGGCGGAAGCCCTTGCTCAAGCCAAGGCGGCACAAACTGAGGAGGCTGAATAATGAAAGAGAAAGTTCATGAGTTAAGAGATGACGAGTTGCAGCAAAAGCTGGCGTCGCTTAAAACCGAGCTGTTCAACCTTCGGTTTTCCAACGCGACCGGTCAGCTTGCCAACCCCAAGCAAATACAAACCGTAAGACGCGACATTGCGCGCGTAAAGACGGTCATAAGAGAGCGTGAGCTTCGCGCCAAAAAGGAGGCCAAGTAATGGAACGCAACGACAGAAAGACGCGTGAAGGCGTGGTCGTATCCGACAAAATGGACAAGACGGTAGTTGTTTCCGTCGTCGAAAAGTACAAGCATCCGCTTTACAAAAAGACGGTTACGCGCACCAAAAAGTTCAAGGCGCACGACGAGAACAACGAGTGCGGCATAGGCGATAGAGTGGAGATTGTCGAAACAAGACCCATTTCCAAGGACAAGTGCTGGCGCGTAAATCGAATTGTAGAAAAGGCTAAATAATGCAGAAACGGCAACCCCAAAGTTGTCCACCCGCATTTTAAGGAGTGAATCATGATACAACCCCAATCGTATCTTAAAGTCGCCGACAACACCGGCGCGAAAGAAATAATGTGTATACAGGTTATGGGCGGATCTTTACGCAAAAGCGGCAATATCGGCGACATCATTACTGCGTCGGTTAAGTCGGCTCAGCCGGGCGGCACCGTTAAAAAGGGTGACGTCGTCAAGGCTGTTATCGTGCGCACGCACCAAGGCGTAAATCGTCCGGACGGATCGCATATCCGTTTCGACGACAACGCCGCCGTAATTATAGATAACCAAAAGCAGCCGCGCGGCACCCGTATATTCGGACCCATTGCACGTGAGCTGCGCGACCGCGACTTTACAAAGATAATATCTTTGGCGCCCGAAGTACTTTAACGGAGGATCACCATGAACAATCTTCATGTAAGAAAAGGCGATAACGTAAAGGTTTTGACCGGCAAGGACAAGGGCAAAACCGGCAAAATACTGGCGACCGATCCCAAGACGCAAATGGTACTTGTAGAGGGCGTTAACATTGCTACCCACCACATCAAACCGCGTTCGGCTACCGAGCAGGGCGGTCGGAAAAAGGTGGAAGCGCCCATCGCCGCCAGCAACGTTCAGATTATTTGCCCGTCGTGCGGCAAGAGCGTTCGCGCCCGTCATCAAGAGATCGATGGCAAAAACGCGCGCGTTTGCGCCAAGTGCGGCGCCAGTCTCGACGCGGCGTTAAAGGCGGACAAGGCTGACAAAAAAGCCAAAAAGGCTAAAAAGTCCGAAGACAAAGTAGCCGAGGACAAGCCTAAAAAGACCACGGCTAAAAAGGCCAAAACAACGGAAGTTCCCGTCGACAACGGTACAGACGGTAAAACAGAGTAAGGAGTAAACGGTAATGGCAGAAAAATCCAAAGCCAAGGACAAGGCGCCCATAGCGGCGGCAAAGGCCGGCAAGCCGGTTAAGTCGAACAATCCGGATAGATATCGCCTTAAAAAGCGTTACAAAACGGAAATTGTTCCCCAGCTCATGAAAGAGCGCGGCTACAAGAATATCAATCAGGTCCCCAAAATCGAAAAGATAGTGCTTAATATGCGCTTGGGCGATATTAAGGACAATTCCAAAAGCATTCAGCTTGCGCAAGCCGAGCTTGACGCTATAGCGGGACAACGCAGTGTTTTGGTAAAAGCCAAAAAGTCAGTAAGTAACTTTAAACTGCGCGAAGGTCAGTCCATAGCTATCAAGGTTACGCTGCGCGGCGAAATGGCATACGAGTTCTTCGACAGGCTTGTATCTATCGCGCTCCCGCGCGTCCGCGACTTCCGCGGTATATCGGGCAAGTCGTTCGACGGCAGAGGCAACTACGCGCTCGGCATTAAGGACCAAACGATATTCCCCGAAATCTCGTACGAGCTTATCGAAAAAATCAGAGGTTTCGACGTAGATATCGTCACCACTGCCGCGACCGACGAGGAAGCAAAGGTTTTGCTTACCAAGCTCGGCATGCCGTTTAAGAATTAAGGAGATAAAAACATGGCTAAAAAAGCGATGATAAATAAACAGCAAAGAACGCCCAAATACAGCACTCGCGCTTACACGCGTTGCAATATTTGCGGCCGTCCGCACGCCGTGCTTAAAAAGTACGGAATTTGCAGAATTTGCTTCCGCGAACTTGCGTACAAGGGAGAAATCCCCGGCGTTAAGAAATCGAGCTGGTAAGGAGGGTATAACTATGGTTACAACAGATCCTATCGCGGATTTGCTCACGAGAATCCGTAATGCAATAACGGCAAGACACGATACCGTATCTATACCCGCGTCCAAGATGAAAAAGGCTATCGTCGATATTCTTGTGAACGAAGGCTTTGTTACGGCTGGCGAGGTAGTCGAGGAAAAGGGCCACAACAACATTAAGGTTGTGCTCAAATACAAAGACAACCGCAACGCCATTACCAATTTGAAACGCATATCCAAGCCCGGCTTGCGCGTTTACTGCGGCTGTGAAGATTTGCCCAAGGTACTCGGCGGCTACGGCATTGCGATCATTTCCACTTCGCGCGGCGTTATGACCGACAAAAAGGCGCGCGAACTCAAAGTAGGCGGCGAAGTGCTTGCCTACGTATGGTAGGAGGGCAGTATGTCGCGTATAGGCAGAAAGCATATCGACGTGCCCGCCGGCGTAACCGTTGCGTTTGAAAACGGCGTTGTTACGGTTAAGGGCAAGCTCGGCGAGCTTAAACAGGAAATCAAGTGCAAAGATATAAACGTGGTTATAAACGGCGGCGTGGTCAATGTTGAGCGCGCAAACGACGACAAGCAAACCAGAGCTTACCACGGCTTGTATCGTCAGCTCATTGCCAACATGGTTGCGGGCGTTCAAAACGCGTTTACCAAAACGCTTATCGTAGCGGGCGTAGGTTATAAGTGCGCGGTTACGGGCAACAAGCTTGTTATGAACATCGGTTACAGCAAGCCAGTTGAGTACGTAATTCCGCAAGGCGTTACCATCGCCTGCCCCGATCCGCTCACCATCGTTGTAAGCGGTATCGACAAGGAGTTTGTCGGCGAGGTCGCCGCGCAAATCAAGTCCAAGCGTCCGGTAGAACCGTATCATGGCTACGGCCTGCATTACAACACGGAAAAGGTCCTCCGCAAAGAGGCTAAGACCGCAGGCAAGAAATAGGAGAGTGGCAAATGATTAAGAAGATTGATAAAAACAAAATTCGTATGAAGCGTCACGTGCGGTTGCGCCATGACCTCAAAGGTACAGCGGCGAGACCCCGCCTTGCGGTTTACCGTTCGACCAGCCACATTTACGCTCAGGTCATAGACGACGTAAAGGGAATTACGCTTTGCAGCAGCAGCACGCTCATCAAGGGCGCCGACATTGCGGGCAAAACCAAAACCCAGCAGGCCGAGTTTGTTGGTAACGACGTCGCCAAAAAGGCGCAAAGCAAGGGCATTACCGAAGTGGTTTTTGACCGCGGCGGCTACCTTTACACCGGCAGAGTAAAAGCGCTCGCCGACGCAGCACGTGCTGCGGGACTCAAATTTTAGGAGCGAATCATGGCACGCGAAGAATTCAGAAAGAAAAGAGAAAAAGAAGTTGTCGACGACGGCATCAAAACCAAGCTTGTCACTACGCGTAGGGTCAGCAAGGTTGTTAAGGGCGGTCGTAACAGCAGCTTTGCGGCGCTCGTGGTTGCGGGCGACGGCAAAGGCAGAGTGGGCATCGGCATGGGCAAAGCCACCGAGGTTCCCGAAGCTATCAAAAAGGCGGAGCAGGCCGCTCGCCGCGATATGAAAAAGATCGCGCTCAACGGCACGGCTATCCCGCATGAAACGATCGGCGAGTTTTCTTGCAGCAAGGTGCTTCTCCGTCCCGCTCCCGAAGGTAAAGGCGTTATCGCCGGCGGCAGCGTACGTGCGGTGTTGGAGCTTTGCGGCATAAACAACATCACCACCAAGTGCTACGGCTCGCGCAACCCCATCAACGTCGTAAAAGCGACGATGAAGGCGTTGGAGAGTTTGAGGACGTTGGACCAAGTCGCCGCTATGCGCGGCAAGACTGTCGACGAGATTCTGTAAAGCAAATTGCGCATGCATCGCGTGATGCGCGCTACGTGCAATTCGCCGCTCGGTCATTTAGGTGGGTCTAAACTCCCGTCGCGGCTCATTGCCTGTTGCACGCCTGACGCGCGCCTTCGCAATTTAGTAGGACAGGCATCTCCGCATTCGCGGCAAGCAACTCATTTATATTCACTAACCTAAAATGGGCACACGCCTAAATAGGAGAACAAAATGGCAAAGAAAGCTGAAAAAACCGAAAACAAGAAACTGACGGTCACGCTTGTAAAGAGCACGGCGGGTCGTTTGGTTAAGCAACAGCGCACGGTTGAGGCGCTCGGACTTAAAAAACTTCATCAGTCCGTTGTTGTGGAGGACACTCCCGCAATGCGCGGAATGATTCGCACGGTATGTCACCTCGTGACGGTTACCGAGGCATAAGGCTTGACTGTTATTTCGCACATTTAGGCGAAGCATTCGGTCGGGTACCATTAGAAAAGGAGACTTAAATCATGAAAATGCACGCACTTATGCCGGCAGACGGCTCGCGCACCAAAGCCAAGCGTTTGGGTCGCGGAATAGGCTCGGGCTTAGGCAAGACGTCGGGCAAGGGTCATAAAGGACAGTGGGCGCGTAGCGGCGGCGGCGTTCGTCCCGGATTTGAGGGCGGACAAATCACGCTTATGCGTCGTCTTCCCAAGCGCGGATTTAACAACAAGTTCCAAAAGGAATTCAGTGTTATCAACATCGACAAACTGAACATGTTTGACGACGGCACTGTTGTCGATCTCATGCTTTTGGTCGAAGCGGGCGTCGTCAAAAAGGTCGAAGCCTACGGACTCAAAGTATTGGGCGACGGCGAACTCACCAAAAAGCTTACCGTCAAAGCGGCTAAGTTTACGGCTTCCGCAAAAGAAAAGATCGAAAAAGCGGGCGGCACTGTAGAGGTCATCTAATGTTTGAAACGCTAAAAAACGCTTTCAAAAATAAGGACGTGCGGCGTAAGATTTTAATCACGCTCGCACTGCTCTTTATATATAGGCTGGGGTGCTGGGTCCCTATCCCCGGTATCGACGCGATTACGTACGGCAACGTAACCCAAGGCAATGGCGACGGCTTGCTGGGCTTGCTAAACGGTATTACGGGTAGCGCATTAAGCAACGGTGCGTTGTTTGCAATAGGTATTACGCCGTACATCAACGCTTCCATTATATTACAGTTACTGACCGTAGCCATTCCGCGCTTGCAGGAATACCAAAAGCAGGGTGACGAGGGCAAAAAGAAGATTACGCAAATCACGCGTTATATCACGTTGTTACTTGCCGTAGCGCAAGCGGCGGCTGTCACCGTGTCGTATGCGAAAGCAGATGCATTGCATAACACCGTGTTCGGACCTATGACTCAGGACTGGGTTATCGGTATGTTCGTAGCTATTATCATGGTTATGGGCTCTATGTTCACAATGTGGCTGGGCGAGCGTATAACCGATTACGGCATCGGCAACGGCATAAGCCTTTTGATTTTTGTCGGTATTATAGCGACCGCAGGTCACAGCATTGTTGAGACCATTCAAAGATCGGTCGGCGGTGACGAAAAGGCTATTTGGCAGCTTATCGGCTTCATCATCATGGTTGTTGCCATATTCATGCTCATTGTATTTATCGACAATGCCGAACGCCGCGTTCCCGTGCAGTACGCCAAGCAAATCAAGGGTAGAAAGCAGTACGGTGGGCAAAGCACCTTTATTCCCATCAAGGTCAACGCCAGCGGCGTTATGCCTATAATCTTTGCGACGGCGCTCATTTCCTTCCCGCAAATGATAGCTCAGCTTGTAGCACCCGGTAGTAGCTTCTATGTTTGGTGGATGACTTGGTTGGGCGCGGGCACGCCTATCTACGCGGTGCTTGTCGCGTTGCTCATTCTCGGCTTCTCGTATTTCTATGCGGGTATCGAGTTCAACCCCGAGGACGTGTCGCGCAACATACAGCAGTACGGCGGCTTTATCAACGGTATTCGCCCCGGCAAACCGACAACCGAATACCTCAGCCGCATTTCCAAGCGGCTCACGCTGTTCGGCGCAATATTCCTCGCGTTTATCGCGCTTGTGCCGTCGGTCATATTCGCTGCGGTGCTCGGTCAAACCACATCGCTCGTCAACGCGTTTTCGGCAACAGGTATGCTAATCGTAGTTTCGGTAGCACTGGAATTCGAAAAGCAGCTGCAAAGCCAGTTGATGATGAAACAGTACAAAGGCTTCTTGAAATAAATCAACTTTTACGGAGTAGCATATGAACCTGATAATAATGGGTGCGCCGGGCAGCGGCAAAGGCACGCAAGCGGCGCTCATTTGCAAGACGCACGACATACCGCACATCTCGACGGGCGACCTGCTCCGCAAGAACATAGCGGACGGCACCGACTTGGGCAAGCAAGCCAAGGCGTATATGGACGCCGGCAAGCTTGTTCCCGACGAGCTGGTTATCGCGCTGTTAAAGAACAGGATAGAGCAAGCGGATTGCGCTAATGGCTTCCTTTTGGACGGCTTCCCGCGCACAAAGGCGCAAGCGGACGCGCTCGGTGCGATTGTCAATATCGACGTAGCACTTAACTTAGTTACAGATCTTAACAAGTTGGCCGACCGCATGGCAAGCCGCAGGGTATGCCTTAAATGCGGATACACCACCAGCGCACAGGACGCGCCGGACGGAATTTGCAAGGCGTGCGGCGACAAGCTTGTTATCCGCGACGACGACAAGCGCGAGGTTGTGGAAAACCGCTTAAAGGTTTACGAACAAAACACCGCGCCGCTCGTAGATTACTACAACAACAAAGGGCTGCTCAAAAATATCGACGGTATGCAGTCGATAGAGCAGGTCAACCAAGCTATCGAGGCAGCGCTTAAATGATAGTCAAGTCCGATAAAGAGCGAGAGGGCATGCGCGCGGCAAGCCGCGTAGTAAAAGCGGCGCTCGACGCGGCGGAAAAGTTTATCAAAGTCGGCGTTACAACGTTGGAAATCGACGCGGTCGTCGAGGAGGTCATAAGGAGCTACGGCGCAACGCCGTCCAGCAAGGGCTTTCACGGCTACCCCAACGCCTCGTGTATATCGGTCAACGACGTGGTCGTCCACGGAATACCGTCGCTACTGACGGTAAAGGACGGCGACATAGTGTCTGTGGACATTACCGCACTTTTAAACGGATATCAAGGCGACGCGGCAAGGACGTTTGCCGTAGGCAACGTTTCGGAAGCCGACCGTAGGCTTATCCAAGTTGCCAAAGACGCATTCTTTGCCGGCATCGAGTATGCCAAAGCGGGCAACAGAGTGGGCGACATTTCCTCCGCGGTTCAGCTTTACACCGAGCTGCACGGCTGCGGCGTTGTGCGCGACCTGACCGGTCACGGCATCGGGCACAAAATGCACGAGCCGCCCGAGGTCCCCAATTTCGGCAAGCACGGCACGGGCGCGCCGCTCAAAGCAGGGCTATGTATTTGCGTAGAGCCGATGATCACGGCAGGCGGCTGGCGGGTACGGATAGAGCGCGACGGCTGGACGGTCAAAACGTTTGACGGAAGCCGCGCGGCGCACTACGAAAACACGCTTATCATCACCGACGGCGAGCCTGAGATTTTAACGCTGTGACGGCACAATCGTAAGGAGCGTTACTAATGGAAATCGGCGATATTGTAATAAGCCTTGCGGGGCATGATACGGGCAAGCCGTTCGTAGTAGTCGCGCAGGCAGGCGAAAACTTCGTGCTGATAGCCGACGGCATTTCGCGGGGAATGGAAAACCCCAAGCTAAAAAGAAAAAGGCATTTACGGGTAGCCGATCAAAGCGGCATAGAAAACCCGACAAACGCGGCGCTTAAAAAGCGCATAAAACAATTTATTAAGGATAGGAGGTTGTATGCCGAGGAGTGATAATATCGAAACGGAAGGCACCGTAGAGGAATGTCTGCCCGGTACCAAGTTCAAGGTCAAGCTCGACAACGGCGCAATGGTAATGTGTACGATTGCGGGCAAGATGCGAGTAAACTACATCAAGGTACTGCTGGGCGACAGAGTCAAGGTTGCTATTTCCCCGTATGATATAACAAAAGGTATCATTACGTTCAGAAGCAAATCATAGGCAACAACCGACAACTAATCACTAACAACCAATCCGAATTAAAAGGAGTACATCATGAAAGTAAGATCGTCCGTAAAACCCATGTGCGACAAGTGCAAAGTCATTCGCCGTCACGGCAAGGTTATGGTAATTTGCAGCAAGAACCCGAGCCACAAACAGCGTCAGGGCTAATTCGAGCGCGTATATGCGTCGTAATACGGCGTTAACCATCGCGCCGCCTCGGGTCATGTAGGTGGTTCTACACTCCCGCTCGTCGGCGCTCGGTTGCCTTGTCTTACTCGCATCTCCGCACTCTCATATACGTTCTATGTGAAGTTTGTGCGGCAACCACAAAAATAACCGTATCTACGGTGAGCGCGACATTCCACACGCAAGCCGAAAGAGCGCTATTTATATCTAGAAATTAGGCATGTTTCGGGGCAAACCCCGAAAAGCGCGCAATGCGCGCTGTTCCGCTGCAAGCAGCGGAACACACCAAATTTGTCGACGTCGCAAATTTGCTCCCGCAAGCGGGCAAATTTGCTCCTCGAAACAATTAAAAAACCATTAAGGAGTTTCAAAAGTGGCAAGAATAGCAGGTATTGATTTGCCCAAGGAAAAACGTATCGAGATAGGACTTACCTATATTTACGGTATCGGTCGTCCCACGGCAAACAAAATTCTTCAAGCGACGGGCATCAGCCCCGACGTTCGTGTAAAAGACTTGACCGGCGATCAGGAAAACGCGCTCCGTACTTATATCGACAAAAATATCAAGACGGAAGGCGATCTTCACCGCGAGGTCGAACTTAACATAAAGCGCCTTAAAGATATAGGTTGCTACCGCGGCGTGCGGCATCGCAAAAATTTGCCCGTTCGCGGTCAAAACACCAAGCAGAACGCGCGTACTCGCAAGGGTCCCAAGCGCACTGTTTCTCGCAGCAAGAAGAAGGAGAGATAACGCATGGCAGTCAAGAAAACCGCTACCAAAAAGAGGGTAACGAAAAATATCGACAAAGGTTGCGTGCATATTCACGCTTCGTTCAACAACACGATAGTGACTGTTACGGACGAGCAGGGCAACGCCATCGCCGCTTGCTCGGCTGGCGCGCTCAAATTCCGCGGCTCGCGTAAGTCCACGCCGTACGCGGCGCAAATGGCGGCGGAGGAAGCCGCTCGTCGCGCTATGGAACACGGCTTGCGTTCGGTCAAGGTGTTCGTAAAGGGCCCCGGCTCCGGCAGGGAATCGGCTATCCGCGCTATGGAAGTAGTAGGCTTGCAGGTCACGGAAATCAACGACGTGTCGCCTATTCCGCACAACGGTTGCAGACCGCCCAAACGTCGCAGAGTGTAAGGAGAGTAAATTATGGCAAGAAATATTTGTGCAGATTGCAGACAGTGCCGCCGCGAGGGCATGAAGCTTTTCCTCAAAGGCGACCGTTGCCAGTCCAAAAAGTGCGCTATGGAGCGCCGTCCCGTTCCCCCGGGCGCGCATGCGTTGGCTCGTCGTAAAAACAGCGAGTACAACATGCAGCTCCGCGAAAAGCAAAAGGTAAAACGTATTTACGGCGTGCTTGAAAAGCAGTTCAGAGAATACTACGAAAAGGCAACCGCGCAAAAGGGCGTTACCGGCGAGAACATGTTGGCTATGCTCGAAAAGCGTTTGGACAACGTTGTGTACCGCATGGGTATCGGCGCGTCGCGCAAAATGTGCCGCCAGATAGTCAACCATGGTCACATCCTTGTCAACGGCAAGCGCGTGGACATTCCGTCCTACCAAATCAAGCTGGGCGACGAGATTACCATTAAGGAAACCAGCCGCGACAACGATTTGTTCAAAGAGCTTCGCGGCGCCAAGATCGTAATGCCCAAGTGGGTCACGTTCGACACCGAAAACTTTGTCGGCAAAATCGTGGACAACCCCAAGCGCGAAGACGTAGATTACAATATCAACGAGCAGCTCATCGTCGAGTTGTATTCCAAGTAATAAGGAGTATCAGGACATGATGGAAATTGAAATGCCGAGAATCTCGATGGAGGAGACCGACAGCTACCGCACCGGCAAGTTCGTCGTAGAACCGCTCGACCGCGGCTACGGACACACGCTGGGCAATGCGCTCCGTAGGGTGTTGATGTCCAACCTCCCCGGCGCCGCCGTCATTGGCATAATGATCGAAGGCGTCGACCACGAGTTCTCGACCGTCAAGGGCGTTAAGGAAGACGTGACCGAAATCATTCTCAACCTTAAATCGCTCAATTTAAAGGCTAACTATACCGATAAATCGCTCGTCAAGGAATTGCATATCCAAAAGACGACGCCCGGCGCAGTAACCGCCGCAGATATAGACGTCGATCCCGAAATCGAGGTCCTCAACCCCGACTTATACCTTTGCACGCTCGACGAGGGCGCCAAGCTCGACATGACGTTGTACGTCGGCAAAGGCAGGGGCTACGTTGTTGCGGACGAGCTCAAAGATCCGTCACGTCCAATCGGCTATATCCCGATTGACGCCATATTCACGCCCGTCAAGTTCGCTTCGTACTCGGTAGAGCCGACGCGCGTAGGGCAGTCTATGGACTACGACAAGCTCACGCTCAACGTCAAGACCGACGGCTCGCTTTCCGCCAAGGACGTACTCAGCCTTGCCGCAAAAGCGCTCGAAGATCACGTAAAGCTGTTTGTCGCGCTGTCCGACACTATTTCCGGCATGGACATTCTTGTGTCGCGCTCGGAAGACCGTCAGGCAAAAGTACTGGAAATGAACATCGAGGAAATGGACTTGTCGGTGCGCAGCTACAACTGCTTAAAGCGCGCCGGAATCCACACCGTTGCCGACCTCACGCGCAAGACCGAGGAGGACATGCTCAAAGTCCGCAACCTTGGAAGAAAGTCTTTGGACGAGGTTATCGCCAAACTTCGCGGCTTGGGGCTTGACTTGAAGGCTTCGGAAGACTAATAAGGAGATTATCGCACTATGGAACAGAGAAAACTTTCCCGTCCTACCGACCAGCGCGCCGCGCTTCTGCGCAACCAAGTTACCGCGCTGTTGTGGAACGAAAAAATAACCACCACTTATGCGCGTGCCAAAGAGGTTTCGCGCCTTGCCGACAAGGTTATCCAGCTTGCAGTCGACACCGTTCTTGACGTCAAAAAGGAAGTCAAGCAGACCGTTGACAAAAAGGGCAAGCCCGTCAACGTCGAGGTAATCCTTGACGGCGAAAAACGCCTTGCTGCGCGCCGCAAGATCATGGCAATGGTATACGATCCGCCCGAAACCAAAAAGCCGGGCGAAACCGGACCCGCATTCCGCGCGCGCACCGAGGATATCCAGCACCCGCTTATCGAGAAAATCTTTAACGTGTATGCTATCCGCTATTCTCAGCGCAATCACGACAACAACTCGTCGGGCGGTTACACCCGCGTCCTTAAACTGGGCGCACGCCGCGGCGACGGCGCCGAAGAAGCGCTTATCGAGTTGGTGTAATACTTCTATAAAAACTACCGCTAGGGCTGTCGCCCTAAATGCGACAGCCTTTGGTTTATATAATTCGTCAAGATAGACTTACTGCAGATAAGCATAGAATCACCATACAAGACATACATAAAAAATAAATTGTAGGTGGTGAAAAATGACAAGGAGAAAAAAGAAAATGTGCAAATACGCGAAAGTTGACGTTGTTGAGGTAATGACGAAAACGCAACTGCAAATAATCACAGATATTTTATCTCGTCAAACACAGGAGGAAAAAGCCGAACCGCAGCAGTTCGATTTTGATGTTGCTCTTTGGTCAGACGAAGATAAAGATGCTTAGAATACAATCGCTCGGAGACGCTCTTAAACATTTTAATCAAGAAAAGCTTCAAGATATTCTTAAAGAATTTAAATGCGCAAAAGATGATGATATAGAAAGATTCCTATCTGTTTATGCTATAGAGTATGAAAGAAAAGGCGTTTGTCGTACATTTTTAGTAATGGATACAAATTATCGACAAAAAATATTGGGGTATTTCGCTATCGGTCTTAATGTTATGCACTTTAAAAAAACATTAAAGGTAGCTGATGCCTATGAAGGCATAAATTTGTACGAGAAAGGGTATAGACCAATATATAAATTGTTTATGATAGGAAAAAATGATGACTTTTCAGAATGTGTAAAAATGGCAGATATTTTTAAAACAGATGTTTTGCAATATATTCGTACTTCGCAACGCTATGTGGGTGGGAATTTAATGTACATAGACTGTGTACCGGAACTTCAATCTTATTATGCAACAAAATTGGGATTT
Organism: Clostridiales bacterium; assembly: GCA_029070965.1. Lineage (GTDB taxonomy): Bacteria > Bacillota > Clostridia > Christensenellales > Pumilibacteraceae > Anaerocaecibacter. Next base: position 75,833 of record JAIEBI010000020.1, on the reverse strand, counting down.
TCATATTATGATAGATTAGACGAACACCAACTTATAAGAATGATTCGCGGTATATAAATAGACAACATTATTAATGTAAAAAATTGTAAAAAGTTTGCTGTTGGAGCATTGGATATAGGTTTGCGACTGCCGTGGCGACGGCGCCGAAGAAGCGCTTATCGAGTTGGTGTAATTAACTTAATATCCAAAAACAAATCAAGTCCCGTGCAAAACGCTCGGGACTTTTTTGTTCCGTTTCATATCGGTGTGAAAACCACTCTAAAAAAATTGACATTTTTTTTACACAGTGATAGAATGTATTTACTATAACGATGGAGAATACCATGCAAAGAACTTATATAAAAGACCTTACCGAAGGTGAATGCCTAATCAAAGGCTACGTCGAAACTATTCGCGACAAAAAGATAATGTTTTTGGTCATACGCGACGTGACGGGTTTTGTTCAAGTAACTATCGAAAAGGATAACCCCACTTACGACGAAGCCAAAAAGCTCACCCCGCACAGCTTTGTCGCTATCAAGGGCAAATGCGTTTATTCGGAATACGTGCGCAACGGCGGCAAAGAGATTTACCCGACCGAACTGCAAATAATGAGCATTGCCGACCTTATCCCGCTCAATGCGGAAAGCGGTCAGGATTTGCGTATGGACTATCGCTGGATAGACCTGCGCGACGAGAAAAAGGTGTTCATGTTCCGTATTATGACTGCGTTCGAGCGGCTTGCTATCGAATACTTTAACAAGAACGGATTTATAGAAATCCACACGCCCAAAATCACGGCGTTGTCCAGCGAGGGCGGCAGCGAGGTGTTCGAGCTGAAAAATTACTTCGGACAAAAAGCGTACCTTACGCAAAGCCCGCAGCTGTATAAGCAGATGAGCATGATGGCGGGCTTTGACAGAACGTTCGAGATAGGCGAGTATTTCCGCGCCAACCCGAGCTTCACCTCCCGCCACGATACCGAGTTCACCGGCATAGACGTAGAGGTGTCGTTTATCGAATCGCACCACGACGTAATGGACATCGAGGAAGCGTTGCTTGCGCACGTCATCAACGGCGTAAAAGCGGAGTTCAACGACGAGTATAAAAAGTACTTTGGCACGGACATTATTACGCTCGACTATAAAATTCCGCGCATAACGCTGAACGAGGCGTACAAAATCCTTAAAGACGAAATGAACTACGAGGTGCCGCGCGCGCTCAAGGGCGACCTCGACCCCGACGGCGAAAAGCTTATTTGCAAGTACGCCAAGGAAAAGTACGGCAGCGACTTTGTGTTCATCATAGACTTCCCCGCCAAGGCGCGTGCCTTCTATTCAATGAAAAAGGACGACGACCCCGAACTCACCAAGACCTACGACCTGTTGTTCAAGGGCATAGAAATCACCAGCGGCGCACAGCGCGAACATCGCTACGACAACCTTAAACAAAACATAGAGGAAAACGGCATCAATCCCGAAACGATGACCGAATACCTCGATTTCTTCCGCTACGGCGCGCCCACACACGGCGGCTTCGGATTGGGCATAACCCGCACGCTCGTCAAGCTGTTCGATCTTCCCAGCGTAAAGGACGTAACCTTCTTGTTCCGCGGACCGAGCAGATTAAAGCCGTAACACTAAATTCGACTTTGCGATTACTACACATAATTACCAAAGATAAAAAGGACTTGCCGATTTCGACAAGTCCTTTAATATTTTGTGTTGATAATGTTAATCTTGGGTGTCGTCAATTATATCTTCGGGCAGAGTGACGGTTGTGGTGCCGACGTCATTTATAATGTGTTTGGTCGTACCCGAAGTATAATTGAAAGCGAGGGTAAATACGCCATCATCGAGAGATAAGGTGATAGTCCCGTCGGACGCTACACATTTAAGCGTCTTGGTTTTGCTGTCGTAATCGTTCCATATGAACGTTCTATTGACGTTGATAATAAGCTTGGTTATACGATCTTCCGGATCGCTTAAATCGGTATCATCATTATTTTTGTGCCAAGTTCCGTCATCGTCTTGACTTATCTTATAGAGGTCAAAGCCTCCTTCTTTTACGGCATAAAAGGTTCCGTTGTATACGCACTTTATTTTGCCGTCGTCTGCGTAATACTCGTATACGCGCCCGTCGTAATATTCCGAAATGGAAGAGTAATTTCCGCAGTCTCTCGCGTTTGTTAAAAATTCGACGGCAGCGTTTATTGCTTTATCTATCTCTGCATACTTATCGGGCTCGTTTCCGTCGCCGCAACCTGTCAAGGATAGTCCCGCGATTGCAAAGCTTACGGTAAAACAAATAGATATTAATATCGTTTTGAAAAATTTAGTTAATTTCATATTTCACCTCAATCAATAATAAGTTTTTCTTATTGCTTTTTTGTTCGCTTTTTAGGCAGGGGCGTAACCGCCTCCAAAATTTCGCATACTCGGGATACAAGCTCGCCGTTTTCTATATCGAGGATATAATGCTCCTTCGCTCCGTCGTAGGGGATGCCGCACTCCGCGCCATGCATAACCTCGTCAAGCTGCGGAAGCTTTTTTACGTACACCGTGCTGTCGCAAACGAGCAGTATGGGTTTGTCGTTTACGTACACCATGTAATCGCCGAACATTTTTTTGTATCGGACGTTTTCAAAGCCGCGTATTTGTTCACACACGAATTCCACGTAGTCCACGGGCGTTGCCATAAAATTCCCTCGCAAAGGTATTTAGTATTCGAGGAGCATTTTTGCTTGCTTGCAATGGCAAAAATGCGACGACGACAAATTTGGTGTAGTACTCCGCAGCTTGCTGCGGAACTGCGTGCGAAGCACGCGAGTCCAGAGCTTGCTCTGGTGTACAATACCTAATTTATATTTTATCGTAATTATTTAGTCTTGTCAAGAGTAGCCCGTTCTTTTTACTACTTGACTTGAATGTATATATATGTTAAACTATTACTAACTTTTCGGAGGCAATAGTGGAAAAATCGGCGAAAATAAGATTGATATATTCGATTTTCCTCGGCGTCTTTACCGTCGCGGTAGGGCTTGCCATAATTTGCGTTGCCGCCGATATCTATTATTCGGGCAAGGATACGGGGGTTATTTACAGCCGCGCGATTGTCGGCGAAAAGCTTACCGCGCTTGCCATTCCGCTTATTTTCCTTATCGCCGCTATCATATTGGGCGCGGTATTCCCGCTGTATAAAGTTAAGACGGCGCGCACGCCCGAAAGCACGCTTAGTAAGCTTCAAATGCGTATCCCGCAATCGGGCGAGGGTATGGAATTTACGGCGGCGAAAAACGCGTTCAAAAAAGCGGCGATCATTCGGCTTGTCGCATGGCTCGTTGCGCTTTCCGTCGCGCTTGCGGGTGCAATAGCTACGTTGTGTTATCTTGTGAATACCGCGCAGTTTTCGGGCAAGGATATAACGAGTGAAATATTTAAACTGGTAAAGAACATTTTGCCGTGGCTGTGCGTGGCGTTTGCCGCCACTATCGGAGCGACGGTGACGAGCGGCATATTCGCCAACAAGCAGATTGCCGCCGCCAAGACTATGATCAAAAACGGCGATAAATCGACGGTCGCGCAAAAATCCGTATTCAAGGTTATATGGATAATCAAGTCGGTTATCGCAAAGGTTATCTCTCACCCCGCATTTATTTGGTCAGTGCGCGGCTGCGTATTTACGCTTGCCGTGGTGTTTATTATACTTGGAATTATCAACGGCGGCGCAAACGACGTGCTTGTTAAAGCGATTAATATTTGTACCGAATGTATAGGTTTGGGTTAAGGGGGCGCGAGATATGATTGTTGCTATAATCGTTATATCAATCGTCCTCGCCGTGGGACTTATAACCTTCTACGTCGGCAGAGCGGTGCGCAAGGCCAATTTGCCGCAAAAGCCCGCAAATCCCAACAAGGGCAAAGGCGTTTGGGCGTGGATTAAAAATCACGTACCGACCAAGCGCAGGCTCATTCAGGTTTACGCCGCTTTGCTGTACAACGCAAATATAAAAGGTTTTGTTTCGGGCGACATTTACCAAAGCGAAACCACCAAGTACATGTGCGTGCCCGGGCTTAACTGTTACTCATGCCCCGGGGCGGTGGGAGCATGTCCCATGGGGGCCTTCCAAAACTCGCTTGCGGCGAGTGGCACGCGCGCGCCGTACTACGTGCTCGGCATACTCGCGCTGTTCGGGCTTATGCTTGCCCGCACGATATGCGGATTTTTGTGCCCTATCGGATTGTGCCAAGAGCTGTTGTACAAGATACGCACGCCCAAGCTGAAAAAGAGCCGCGTCACCCGCGCGCTGTCTTACTTTAAGTACGTCATACTCGTGCTTGCTATTGCGATACCGCTCATTTATGCGATAAGCGCAATTCCGCTGCCCGCGTTTTGCAAGTACATTTGTCCCGCGGGGACAATGGGCGGCGCGGTAATGCTGCTTATCAATCCGAGCAATTCCAATATGTTCGGAATGCTCGGTTGGCAGTTTACATGGAAGTTCTCTCTTGCAATCGCGTTTATCGTAGGTTCTGTATTTATTTTCCGCTTTTTCTGTCGGTTCTTTTGCCCACTCGGCGCGATATACGGATTCTTCAATAGGTTCGCGCTTATCGGCGTGACGGTGGATAAGGAAAACTGCACCGACTGCGGACTGTGCGTCGCGCATTGCAAAATGGACGTAAAACATGTCGGCGACCACGAATGCATAAATTGCGGCGAGTGTATGGCGGTTTGCCCCACAAAGGCGATTAGCTGGAAGGGCTCGAAAATTTTCCTCCGCCTCAACTCGATAGGCGACTCCATTCCGCAGGAAAAACCGCTTGCGCTTGTAGAGGGCGAAATGAAAATCCCGTCCGTTGCCGTGGCGGAAAACGTTCAAGCTATTGCGGCAAACGAAACGGTGGCGACGACGGAAGCGGTACCCGACGGGGCGGCGGTTGCGGTAGAACAGCCGATAGAAATTCCTGCCGAAGCCGCTAAGACAAAGCGAAAAAAACCGGTCACGTTTTGGTTGGAGCTTGCGGCATGGGTTGCCGCGATTGCCGTGCTTATAACCGCGCTTATATGCTATAACTTTGTGGATAGGGACGAGGAATACGTTCCGCCGACTACTGTGGACCCCGGGGGCAATCAAGTTCAAACGGGCAACAAAGTAGGTGATATCGCGCCCGATTTTACGCTCGAGTTGTACAATACAGAGGGAACAATCAATTTGTATGAAACTCGCGGAAGCATAACGGTTGTCAATTTTTGGGCGACGTGGTGTACGCCTTGCGTGGCGGAAATCCCGCACTTTATCGAGCTTGCCGACAATCACCCCGAAATAACCGTTATTGCCATACAGGGCAAAGGCGACCAACCCGTGCAGGAATTTATAACCAACAAGGGTTGGACGGACACGTCGCTGATATTCGCGCAAGACGTTTTAAACGGCACCAAGTGTCAAACGTTTTTAGCTATGGGCGGCAAAGGTATGTGGCCTATGACGGTAATTGTGGACGCCGAGGGCAAAATTCTTTACAACGATACAAAGTCGTTCAGTAATTACGAACAGCTGGAAACGCTTGTGACGGGGTTTATGCAAGAACAAGCGCCGACCGAAGAACAGCAATAGTAAAACAACAAAAACCAAGCCGCCCGATAGCTTCGAGCGGCTTGGTTTCGTCATAAGCGACGGTTGCGCATGACGAAAAGGGGTTAATCCATGTCGTTGCCGTAGCCGGTCATTCTGTTGCAGCAACGGCAGCAGCATTGGGGACGAATGGGACGCTGCTCTTGCTTGTGGCAGCAGCAGTTGCAGCAGTTGTTATGCTGCTCGTGGTCGTGGTTGTCTTGGCAGTTGCACCGCACGCATTTTACTTGGCGGTTGCAGCAGCACTGGTTGTTAAAAAAGAACATATGACTTTCACCTCCTTAGTCTTATGTAAATGAATGGGGTGGAGGTGTTTACATTATCGTTTTATGCAGGGCGGGGGCGGAGAGTGACAAAAAATTAAAACTCGCGCGGAATGAAAATCGACCGCGCGGCAAATATAGGCAGTTATAACAAAACGCTTGACAAAAAAGCTATAATACAGTATACTGTACAGCGAATGGAGAAGTACCCAAGTGGCTCAAGGGGCTCCCCTGCTAAGGGAGTAGTTCGGTAACACGGAGCGCGGGTTCAAATCCCGCCTTCTCCGCCATTAGTGAAAAATACGAACTCACGGATTAGTGAGTTCGTATTTTTCTTTGTAAGAGATTATTTCGGAATAGTTGGAAATAGAAAGATTGCTTCACCCTAGACGCATATTCCCATAGGCTGGCAAACGTAAAAGCGTAATGAGGATGGGTTCTTTATTAAATTGCAATAGCAAGAAAGATTAGAATCAAGCCCTAGACGATAATATTAATTGGATCAGCAAACAATTTTCCATCAGCCCATGCTTTGTAAGGATCTTCTATTCTACTTATCTCTGTTTTTGTTTGGGACCCATCATTATATACAACAACATAAAGACAGTATTTGTTTCCTTCGCCTTTAAGGCTCAACGATTTGGCAAATTCCCATTGTGCTCCATGCACAGGAAATGACTCTTTTTGTTTGTTACTCTTACATTTTACTTCAATATACTTAGCCACTTCTCCATTTTCAGAAATGAGTATATCATATCCACATTGATTTTTTTGATCATTATTCATTCTTCTTACACAAATTAATTTATTATCTTTTTCAGCTGAGAACTCATTTTCAGTAACATTAAAAACATCGTAACCATTCGTTTCATATTCTTTTGCTAAAACGGATATAACTTTCTTCTCACCCCAAACGCCCAACTTCACTTTTATATTAGAGTGAGTGGTGACGGCAGCTGTGTGCCTGACTTCACGATCAGATTGTTTTGTAGAACTATCTTCAATGGAAGAGGTAAATGTGTCGCTTGCAACGCTGTTAATATTTGGAAGCACGTCGCTACATGCGATTTCATCGGTACCCTTATCATTAAATGAATTCGTATATACAACCGATTCGCCAACCGTGGGATCGGATAAAACGACTTTGCTTTCTGTCTGTTGCTCGAGATATTGTGCAGCGAACTGTTCTAACACTTCCGCCGGCACTCCCTTTCGCATAAGCGAATATACCCTTTGGAAATCTTGCGGCAATTGCGAAACGGCATCTTCTTTAAAATTGATATGTTCCTCCAAGTTCTTATTTTCGCCATATAATTCAGCTATTTCTCTATATGTAATATCTGCCGGCGTAATGAGTTCGCCGTCCGTGTTATAAAGCCATTGTGCTGTATCAAGGGTAAAGTAAAAATATGCCTTTATTGTGCGAGATGTTCTTGAATGAGAGTAATCCCAAAAGTATGTTCCTGTGTGATACTCATTCGGTAAATCTTTTAGGGTATTCCATAGTCTTCTTGATATTTCTGGTGTAATATGCTGTATGATATTATCAATATGAACAATGCAGTATGCTGAATCATATTCATAAGTATATCTACTATCAGCACGCATTTTTTCTTTGTATTTAGAAGCCAAACAACAGTAATTTTTATTAAATCGGATAAAGTTGCATACTCCTAATTTCAATAATAATTGTTTAACATCAATATTTTTATCGGTTAGCTCTTGAAGATCCTCGCAAAGAATAAAAGCATTAAAAGCGTCTGCATACATCGTTCTATTAATGTCAGTATTGAAGTATGCATATTCGGCTTGCACGAGAGCATATCTGTCGTTGTAAGATACGGCTATACATTTCTCTTTTTTAAAAGCGTCGATTATTTTTTCTTGTTGTATAAGCGGCATCTTTTTATATTCGTCCGCAATAACAGCTAAGTCCTCACAATATTGTGCGGGATCGCTTTCACCAATAAGGGCAGGCAACCAATCTTCCAATATATAGTCGGCAACATCCTGTATGCCTATTTCCATTGTGTCAAAAAAAGCTTTCCCTGCATCTGTATTAAGAAGAATACAATTTACAATTCTCGTTTTGTCTCGATTAAGAGATGATTCACCGGGTAGGAACACGATAGGTACGTCGGAATCATTGACAACAGGTTTTACATCGCCGCTATCCGTAAGAATAATTGCTTTATTCCTTTGCTTTTTGAGCCATTGTGAACTGCGTTGATTACAGAGAGCATAAAATTTTTCGAACCACTCTACAGACTTCCCCTCAAACGTATCTTCTTTAATTGCCGTAAATATTGCTTCTATTTCTACGGACCGAATTTTTAATGATTTAGTAAAAAAATTATATATATCGTGAAATTCGTCCGTGTCAGTAATATCTAAAACTAAATGCTTAGAAAATAATTTATAAAAATCATCTGGGCTAAAAACAGCTTTGAGATTTGCTGCGCCGGCAATCACACAATATTCTTTCTTTTGCAATCCATTGCTTGTGGGAATGGCTGCACAGTTTAAGAAATAGTTGCGAGTACTTTCTTTAAATGCATCGTAAACGAAATTTGTTTGGTATATGTCTTGATACGGCAAAATCTTTATAGTATCTATCAAATAAAGATTATACTCTTGAATTTTGTTTATAGCAATATTATATAGTTCCAGCAATTCAGAAAGGATCTGTTTGTTGATATTATGCTTTGTATTATCCTCATTTAGACTTTCTCGCGTTTGTGTGGTTTCAAAAGGTCCATCAATCTTAAATTTCAAATTTGAATTTACTCGTGTCGGGAATAAAACACTTATATTAGATGCCTTTTCTGCCCTTAAGGATTTTTGATCTTCGCTATATCTAAAGGCAATAGATATATCTTTCTTTTCGTTTCCCGTCCAAGGCTTTGAAAATATTAAATAAGTTTTTCTGCGTTTTTCATTGTCGATTACAAATCGTAGCGTACATTTACGAGATGTAGCTCCATCTAAAAGGTCATACTCTTTTTTAATTGAACCATTTATCGTGCAGGTGTTCCAATCAATCTTTTTGATGTTTTTTGTAAATAATATTGAGTCAGATGGCAAGTTGCTTAATTCCTCATAAATCATTTTATAAATTGCGGCAGTATCCATCTTATCGCTTTCGAACGGAAGAATAAAATAAGTTCCGCGAGAATACTCTTTTTTGGGCTCAATTTCGCTTGGGATAATAAAATTGTTTATTTGGAAACACATATCTCCCGAATATATTAGGGGAGTTTTACAGATTGTATATACTGCTTTAAATCCTAAACCAAATTTGCCGAATTTATCTTGTTTAGCAGATTGCGCATAACCTGTTATTCCTTTTAGATCGTTAAGGTCAAAAAGTTTCTCTCCGTCGTGAAAGAATAACAATGCATTTTCTTGCAAATCAAATCTAACATTATGGGCGCCAGCATCCTCGGCATTTTGTAGCAATTCATAAATAAAATGTGCAGGATTGGCATACATGGAAGAAAAGATAGAAACACCGAAATTACCCATGTCAATCCCCGCATAGGTGAACTGTCGGCTTTTTACCACTTCTTCAAAAGTAGTTGCATTTTTTATATTATATTCCTCGTACATATTTTTACCTCATCAAATCAAATATACCATATGGTTCCAATAAAATCAAGAATTTGTCTTATATGTACATTAAACGAAAACGAAACAGATACAAATTAGAAGTAGCGTTTTTTCTATTTAGGTTCGTATAAACAAGAAAGCTCTCCGCCAGCAAAAACCTAAAACGAACCAAGCTAAAGGATTGTTTTAGGTTTTTTAAATAGCATAAAATTAATTTTAAAGTAAACAGAGGAAAATTATGGAAACAGCAATATATGATAAGATTGAAAAAGAAATAAAGAAATCCGATTACTATATGCGTGATGATTTTATTACAAATATGTTCAGTGTAATTGTTTGTTTTATGATACAATTTTACAAATTTTATTTACTGTAAGAGGGTAAAATGAGAGATAAAGGAAAAAATGTAAATAATTTCCCCATAGTTGCTATTTGTTATGATTTTGATAAAACTTTATCGCCTAGAGATATGCAAAATTATTCTTTGTTACCAAAATTGAATTGCGAGGCCGCTGATTTTTGGGCGGAGTCGAATAAATTTGCGAAGGACAATTTTACGGATAAGATACTTTCCTATATGAAATTGATTTTGGAAAAATCATCGTATAGTGGAATTCCATTAAGAAAAGACGATTTTAGAGCGATGGGAAAAGATATTGAGCTGTTCGACGGCGTTGATACATGGTTTAAAAGAATCAATGAATATGCTGATACTCTTGGTTTAAAAATTGAACATTACATAATATCTGCGGGTTTAAAGGAAATAATAGAAGGAACTTCGATTGCGCACTACTTTACGCATATTTATGCATCTTCGTTTGTATATGGAACATATGGTGAGCCTAAGTGGCCGGGGCAAGTTGTCAATTATACTACTAAAACGCAGTATCTTTTTCGTATTAGTAAAGACTGTTTAGATCTCAGCGATGAAGACAGTATTAATAATTATATCCCTGAAAAGGACAGGCGTATTCCATTTCGAAATTTTATATATATTGGAGATAGTGAAACAGATATCCCTGCGATGAAAATTATTAAAAACGGAGGGGGAACATCAATAGGAGTTTACGATAAAGCGAACGGGAATATAGATCATGTGCGTTCATTATTAGAAAATGAACGTATCGATTATTTTGTTCCGGCGGATTATTCAAACAACAGCAGAATGGAGGTTACTGTTAAGGCGGTATTGGACAAGATTAAATCGAACGAATGTTTGAATGCGTTAAATAAGAGACAAAATAAATATATAGAAGAGTTAAGCAACGCTGAGTATTTTTGCGAATATACTAAAGAATTATTGGATGAAATCGTTGACGATGAAGAGTTTCTAAAAATGGTCAAAAAACAGACAACAAGTATTTTTAGGAAAATCAAGAAAAATTTATCAAAATACGAGAGTATAGTGCCTAAGGAGACAACAGAGCATTTCATTAATAATTTACATCGTCAAATTAATGAATTATTTTCCGAAAAGAAACAAAGAATTCAGTTAGCGGACGCGCAAGCAACACCAAATGTACCGTTATTGCCAATAGGAGATGGCGATACAGATGAAAATTGAAATTATCTGGTGCCTCTCTTTTTAACGTTCGCTATGTTGATATTATGTTTTTAACCGTTGCATAAATTGACAGTTGTGGAGGTGTCGGTCTAATGGAAAGAATTAGAATGGTTCAAGAATATGTAGATAGACTACTGCAGAACTATAACGATGGTGAAAGAATATGAAATGCATATTAGTATAAATCATGCTCACAAAGGCTCGTTACTTGCAAATGATATATTTGACTTTTTAATATCGCTGTAATATTATAATAAAAAAGGAGGTTTTATATGACTAGAAAAGATTTGCCCGATATATTATATCAACTAATTAAAGAACTAGGTGGAAGCGCCGCGATGATGACAATATTTCGAAAATTTTGGAAAGAGCATAAGAATGAGATTCAAGAAGGTGATGACTTTTTCTATACTTGGAATTATGATATTCGGTGGGCAGCAACCAAATTGAGAAAAGAAGGACGCATGAAAGAGGCGTCGAGACAGGAGAATACGCACGGAGCAAATATAAGCTCAAGGGGCATTTGGGAAATCATATAGCAACTACTAATAAGTATTAACTTGTAATCGTAGATTCGTTTTAGATTACGACTGCTACGCCAGCGTATGGCGCACCCGTAACGGGTGCGTTTTTTATTCTTGTGTTAGCATGACTTTTATATATAATTGCTATAATGTTGATGGGCTATGTTTACTGATATGCATAATATTCCCGTTGTAGCGCAAAGCCATTTTATTATATAATTACCTTGATAAATTAATTTTTACATGTTATAATTGAGTTAAGCTAAAAGATTCGATGATTATCGATGGTAGCTGATGAATTTTTAAGCGGTATTGACCAACGGTCAATGGAGGGCTTTATGGAAAAGACTATTTGTGAATTGTTTGCGGGTGTCGGCGGTTTTCGACTCGGGTTCGACCGATTGAAATCCGGTTGGAAAACGGTATGGTTTTCGCAATGGGAACCCGGGGCAAATATTCAATGGGCCCATGACTGCTATCTGAGTCATTTTGGTGATTGCTTTGAATTAAATGGCGAATGCCATACTGACGCAGACATAGGCGTGGTGGATAAAAATACGATACCCAATCATACCTTACTTGTCGGAGGATTTCCTTGTCAAGATTATAGCGTGGCACATTCTCTTGTTACTGCGGAGGGAATTACCGGCAAAAAGGGTGTTTTATGGTGGCAAATAAGAGATACGTTAATTGCAAAAAATCCGCCGTTTTGTCTTTTGGAAAACGTTGATAGATTATTAAAATCTCCTGCTAATCAGCGCGGCAGGGATTTTGGTATGATTTTGGCTTGCTTGGCAGAGCTTGGTTATAGTGCTGAATGGCGTGTTATCAACGCGGCGCAATACGGAGCGGCACAAAGGCGGAGAAGGACGTTCATTTTTGCGTATCGCAATGATACTGTGCACGGCAAAGCTTTTTCCGAAATCACACCTGAACAAATTATGCAGGCTGATGGTTTAATGCCACGAGCGTTTCCTATTAAAGAACTTGAAAAAATAAATCAGACAAAGTTGTTGTATGATTTAGTAGAAATAAGCAATTCATTTAAATTTGATTTCGAAAATGCGGGCTATATGCATAAAGGTATGGTTTGGACAGCTAAAGCTATTGAAAATGAAATTGCCCCTATATTATTAAAAGACGTTTTACAAAAAGACGTAGATGAAAAATATTATATAACTTCTGATAAGATGGCCGATTGGACATATCTTAAAGGCGCAAAGAAAAAACAGAGGATTGCAGCGACAGGGCATGAATACACATTTTCGGAAGGCGCAATAGCCTTCCCGGATCCGTGGGATAGACCCGGGCGCACGATGCTTACAAGTGAATCTACATTAAATCGTTCGACTCACGTTGTGGCTGACCCATGTACAGGGCGACTTCGCACGTTAACTCCGGTTGAAGCTGAACGGCTACAAGGATTTGATGATGATTGGACAAATACCGGTATGCCTGATAGGATGAGGTTTTTCTGTATGGGGAACGCACTGGTTGTTCCTATGATCACTCGAATGGGCAAAATTTTAGACACTATTATAGCAAGTGAACCATAATTTTTTGTATACGGAAGGTTAAATATGGCAGAACACATTTACGATAAAGCAGAGTTAATAAAAAGATTCGATGCTATTCTTGGGAAATGTCTTAAGGATATAGATACGGTTGGCTTTTTTGAAAAACTGCGATTCATGGAATTACAGAAAGGTGTTGTGGGGACATTCATCGAAAATTGTGTTCTTGGATATGAGTCTGATACTAAACAAGACGCGGATTTGTTGGTTGTTGAAAACAATAAACGTGTTAAAACCGAATTAAAAAGCACGGGAATGGTTTTAAAATCATCGCCTCAAAATCATTTTGAAGCCAAGGAGCCTATGTCTATCACGGCAGTTGGCGTATATGATATTGCCGATGAGGTATTTGAAACATCACATTTTTGGAACAAATTAGAGCATCTTTTACTTGTGTATTACCACTATACTGCAAATCATCCCGTTTCTCCTTACGAATATTGCGAGTTTCCGATTACGGGGTATGAGTTTCATGAATTTTCCGACGACGAAAAAACGGCACTAAAACAAGATTGGGAACATGTTCACGCTTTGGTTTCAAAAGTCGTTTCTCATCATCCAGGCGACAAAACCAGAGAATGGAAGGAAGCAGTTCGTAAAGAATACATCGATGTTCACGGCGAGCTACGCCAAGTGTTGAGTTACATAGATTTGGCGCCTAAATTTCCACCGCGCTTTCGGCTTAAACGCCCTATCGTTTCAACGATTATCTCAAATCATTTCGGTCAAACGCTTGAGCAATTGCCCGGCAAATACACCGTAGTTACAGATATAGATTTAAAGTGCAAGGAATTGACCGAAAAATATTCCGGCATGACTATAAGCGAAATCGGGCAATCGCTTGGCATAACCCTCACAAAAGACAACAAGGCTATAGCAGAACAGCTGATTATTGCCATGTTCGGTGGCACATCTTCAAAGCTCAATCAAATAGAACTGTTTCAGAAATTCGGTGTTATTGCCAAAAGTATTACTGTTACGCCAAAGGGCACCAAGACGGAAGATATGAAGTTGTTTCATATCGATTTTGACGAGGTGACTCGTAAAGAAATGGTCGGCGAGGACGGAATCGTCCGCCCTATGCAGTTTGAGGATTCCGATTTTTATTCTTATTTTGCTGATCATGAATTCATTTGCATTCTGTTTGAGGAACCGAGCAAAGAAGATATAACTAATAATCAAGAGAGGAAATCTTTATTAATGAATAAATTCATCGGATTCAAGCGTTTGGTTTTTAGTGATAAGTTTATTGATGAAACAGTCAAGCCGGTGTGGTTGGATATCCGAGAAAAAATATTTAATAATACGCTTGTTGATGTTATTCAAAAAAACAAAGACGGTTCGAACAAACTATTAGCTTGCGGTGAAATCAGCTCCGCACCTAATTTTATGAAGAGCCAAGAAAACGATATCTTTATAAGAGGAGCGGGCAGCGATTCGTCATCGAAACACAAAATCGAAAGCGTCAACGGAATAAAAATGTTACCGCAGTATGTTTGGCTGAAAGGGAATGCTGTGATAAAAGAACTAAGTCGTGTTCCTAAATTGTGAAATAGCGACTATGTTGGATTGTCATAAACATAATATCGCTACTGCGTAAGGAAAACTATTATGAACGAGGAATTTTGGAGTGCGATTGACAAGCTTGTAAGCGAGTCGGAAATAGTGATCGACCGACCTATCGGCAGTGCGCACCCGCCGCTATCCACATATCATCTATGAGGTTGCTTACGGATATCTGAAAGACACTCAGGCGATGGACGGCGGCGGCATTGACGTTTGGGTCGGCTCGGGCGAGCAAACGGTTGTCGGTATAATTTGCACGGTTGATTTGTTAAAGCGCGATTCCGAAATTAAAATCCTTATCGGCTGTAATGAAAAAGAAATTGATTATATCTATAATTTCCACAACGATTCGCAATACATGAAAGGCATTTTAATTCGTCGATAAATTACAATTAAATTTGTTTTGCGAATAATAAAAGAGCAACGTTTTTTGTGCGTTGCTCTTTTGATATAAATAATGTGCCGATTATCATACTATTCGGCGTCGGTTATTTCCGCGTCCACTACGTTTTTGCGAACGCTGTCTATGCCGGCTTTACAGCCGCTCTTTGCGGTGTAGCCTTCGCTTGCCAAAATGGGTTCGCCGTTACTCGCCTTTAAGCGGAAACGGTATTCGCCCTTTTTATCGCGGTATATCTCGAATTTGGGACATTTTACCTCGTAATAGCGTATAGCGGTCGTATCGTCCACGCCGGCGGCGGGAGCGTTGGTAATAACGCTGTTTATGCTGTTTTTGCAAGCCTGCAAGCTGTTGAAAACCTCTCCGCCGGTTGCAATAATTTCGCCGTTGGGTGCTTTCAGGCTGAAAGTATATCCGAGGTCATTTTGCTTAATGACAAATTTTCCCATTTTGTTTTTTCTCCTTTGTTGAATTATGTTTATTGTTGATATTATTATATTATTTTTATTAATGCGTGTCAAGGTGTTTTAATAAGTTGATAATATATCGAATATTGTTGTCTTTGTTTTAGGAAAGCCTGACGAGGGCGGGTGACAAAACGGACTGCGATTATCTTAATTTTATTGACAAATATGTTAGCATTGTGATACAATCGCACATGTAGCCTACACGTGTCTTTTTCGGTGTTTGGGCTACGATAGGTATAGGCGGGTCATGGCGTGGAGTAAAAGAAAAAAGCTCATAGTTTGGAGCGTCTCGGTCGTTACCGTTCTTTTAATTTTGCTTGTGGTAGCGCCGTACACCGTATCCGCCGTTGTGCTCGACAAAGTGTTCGGGCGACGGTTTGAGACTGCCGAGCATCTTCGGTTCGAGGTAAGCGATTTCCAAGGCCTTAGCTGCCAAAGGTACACCTTTAAGTCGGGAGAGAACACGCTTGTCGGGTACATGTATTGCTCGAAAAATACGCAGCCGCGGGCGACGGTAGTACTGTCGCACGGGTTTGGCGGAGGCGGGCAAAACGGCTATCTCGACGTGTCGGCGTACTTTGCGGCATGCGGTTATGAGGTGTTTGCCTACGACGCGACGGGCAACGACGAAAGCCCGAGCGAGGTGGGCGGTCTGCCGCAGGGCATAAAGGACGAGCTTGCCGCGATAGCTTTTGTCAAAAAGCAGTCTAAGCTGCCAATCGTGCTGTTTGGGCACAGCTGGGGCGGATACTCGGCGGTGTGCGCTTTGGCGTACGACAGCGACGTAAAGGCCGTTGCGAGCGTGGCGGGATTTACCCGCTCGACCGACATGATCGAGGCAAAAGGCGTAGAGTATGCGGGCAAAATATCGCTGACGCTTCTTCCGTACGTCAAGTCGGTGGAACGCATACGCTTCGGCGAGTTTGCTTCGGCAAACGGGGTAGAGGCGGTGAAAAAGAGTTCCGCAGGCGTATTTATAGCGCACGGCGCGTCGGACAACGTTGTGCCTACAAAGTACGGGATTGACGCGTACTATTCGGCGTTTTCAAAAAATCCGCGAGTCGAGTTTTACTGGAGCGGCGCAGGACACACCGCAATATTGTACTCCGCCGAAGGCTGGAAATACACACAAACGTTGAGCGCCGCGATCGACGGCGCGGCATCGTCCGCCGAACGAAAAAAGATTATCGACGGGATAGACAGACAAAAATTCTCGTCGCGGCTGAATATACAAATGTTTCAGCAAATTACCGACTTTTACGAGAGATATATCTAAATGGCCAAGTTTGATCACCACATAGAAAATTACAAAACGCTCAATTCGTTTGCGCAGTACAAAATTGACAGGCTCAATTCGGCGCCGCCTACTATGCGGTCTTTGTACGAGCTGATGTTTTCCGAGCGGAACAACGTGATATTCGAGCAGTCGCGCGGCTACAAGATAGACAAAACTACGTATGGCGAGTGCAAGGACAATATAGAACGGCGGGCGACTACGCTCAAAGCAATGCTAGGCGACGCGCCGACGGACAGCGTTGTCGGCTTGTACATGGACAACGGGTTGGACTGGATAGAGATGTTTTGGGCGGTGCTGCTGTGCGGCTGCCGTCCGTTACTGCTCAATTTGCGGCTGGATACGCTCGCGCTTGAGGACGCGCTGAAAAAAATGAATGCGGTGCTCGTCATTTCTGACGGCAAGGTTTTCGATTGCGTAAAAACAGTCAACCAAAAAGATATAGTCGGGGCGGAAACTAAGCTCGACTACGACGCGCTGGGCACCGAGATATTTGTCATGTCGTCGGGGACGTCGGCCTCGGTCAAGGTGTGCGGCTACACCGCCAAGCAGTTTATAGAACAAGTGCGCGACAGCATGCACATAATCAAGCAAAACCCGCGCATAAAAAAGCATTGCGAGGGCAATCTTAAATTGCTCGCATTTTTGCCGTTCTATCATATTTTCGGACTGGTGGCGGTGTATATTTGGTTCGGGTTCTTCTCGCGCACGTTTGTCAAGCTGAACGACCTCAGCCCCGACACCATACTGAACACCATTCGTCGGCACAAGGTGACGCATATATTTGCCGTGCCGCTGTTTTGGGACACCGTCTACAAAAAGGCAATCGCCACAATAAAGGCGCGCGGCGAAAAGACGTACAAAAAGTTCCGCAAGGGACTGCGGCTTGCCGGCGTGCCGATATTGGGCAAGCTCGTGACGAAGTTCGGGTTTAAGGAAGTGCGCGACAATTTATTCGGCGACAGCGTAAAGTTTACCATTACCGGCGGCAGCGCCGTTTCGGCGGATGTTTTGCGCTTTTTCAACGCCGCAGGCTATCCGCTTGCAAACGGCTACGGCATGACCGAGATAGGCATAACCTCTGTCGAGCTGTCGACCAAATTCAAATTGCTTACAAACGGCTCGGTGGGCACAACCCTGCCGTCCGTCGAGTATAAGATAAGCGCCGACGGCGAGCTGCTTGTAAAGGGCAGATCGGTCAGTCACGAAATAATAGAGAGCGACGGCACCACCGTCATAGGCGACGGGTACTACAACACCCACGACCTCGCCAAAAAGCAAGGCGGCAGGTATTACATACTCGGGCGCAAGGATGACCTTATCGTCGGCGCGTCGGGAGAAAACCTAAACCCCAATCTTGTCGAGCCCAAGCTGACTTTTGACGGGGTGAGCGAAGTGTGTATAGTCGCGGGAAAAACGGCGCCCGTCCTGCTCGCAGGCGTGTCGCGGTTTGCCGACAAGGCAAAGCTGTCGGCATTGCTGGACGAGATAAAGGCTCGGCTTGCCGAGCTGAACATGACGGCGCAAATCGGCAATATAGTGTTTGTCGGCGAGCCGCTGTTGCGCGGCGAGGAGTTTAAGCTCAACCGTCGCAGGCTGCGCTCCGAATATCTTGCAGGGACGCTTCCCGTCGTAGATATAGACAAGCTGTCGGACGCCGAGCAGCTGGACGAGCTTCAACGGTCGGTGCGCGCACTGTTTGCGGTCGCGCTCGGCAAGGACGGGGAGGCTGTTGCCGTAAATGCCGACTTTTTTGCCGACGAGGGCGGGTCGAGCCTCGACTACTACGCGCTGCTCGCGGCGGTGCAAAACGAGTTCGGCGTGGCGTTGCCGCAGGGCGACGGAATGCTCACCACCGTAAAAGGCATGAGTGAGTACATCAAGGGCAAGCTATGATAGCGCTGTTTAACTGGCTGGTAAAAATCACGGGCTGGCTACCGCAAAAGCTGTGCTTTAAAACCAAAGTCTACTACGAGGACAAAAAAGCACAGTCTCGGCGGATAAAGGGTCCGGCGATAATAATATCTAACCATACGTCGGTTTACGACTATGCGGTTATGATGTTCGTATTCTTTTCGCGCACACTGCGCTATCAAATGGCGGAGGTGCTGTTCAAAAAGAGGGGACTAAGCGGATTTTTGCGGGCGCTCGGCGGCATTGAGGTAAACAGGGACACACATGAAACGTCATGCATAGACAAGTCCGAGCGCATTCTCAAAAAAGGCGGCGTGGTGGGAATTTTCCCCGAGGGCCGACTTGCCAAAGAGGGCGAAACGCCGCCCATAGAGTTCAAAACGGGCGCGGCGGCACTCGCGCTCATGACGGGGGTCAAGCTTATACCCGCATACACGGACGGCAATTATTTCGGCAAAAAACGGGCGCGCGTAATAATAGGCAAGCCGATAGACGCGCGCGAGCTGTACGACGACGACAAAACGTATCGGCAAAACTTAAACGACGTAACCGTCGCGCTTAGACAAAAAATAATCGACTTGGGTGAGCTGCTCGGTGAAAAACAAAAAGGGTAAAATCTTCTCGTTTAAATACTTTCTGTTCGACTTTGTGCGAGTTACCGGTGCGATACCTGCACTGGTTGCTTATCGCGTGAAGAAGCTGTACGTCACCCCCGCCGCAAAAAAGAAGATTAAGGGCGGGGCGATACTCGCGTCCAATCATATCGGCTTTTTTGACGTTTCGTATTTGATGACGGCGGTTTGGTACAGGCGGTTGCATTTTGTAACGATAAAAGAAGTATACGAAAATAAATGGAGTCGCATGTGGTTTAAACATTTCACCAACGTTGTGGCAATCGATCGCGAAAACACGAGCATGAGCAGCATGCGCGAAATAGTTTCGTTGCTCAATGCGGGAAAGGTGGTGGGCATTTTTCCCGAAGGGCATATCAACGAGAACGACGCGACCAAGACGATCGGAGAGTACAAATCGGGCGCGGTGCTTATGGCGATAATGTCGGGCAAGCCCATAATTCCCGTATATATCAGTCCGCGCAAAAGCTGTTGGGAACGGATTAAAATCGTTTTCGGTGAGCCGATATACGTAGACGAGGAGGAGCGCAAAAAATCGCCGCTTGCCTACCGACTGACACTGGCTCAGCTTTTGTACGACAGGGAAAAAGAATTGCAAGAATTCTGCGAAAGGAAATACGGTAAACGAAATTGAAATGGATTGTCGACAACTGCAAATTCGGTGACATGATCCGCGTAAAGTGCGGAGCGATTTTGCATTACGGAATTTACGTTTCGGACGACGAGGTCGTGCAGTTTGGACTGCCGCCCGTGGGCGGGCTGAATGTAAATCCTGTCGGCGTGGTAGTTTGCGCGACCGACATCGACAAGTTTTGTTGCGGCAGCTTTGTCGAGGTGGGTGTTCCCGACAAGGCCGAGCGCAAAAAGCGTTTATCCCCGCAGCAAACGGTCGCCGCCGCAAAAAGCCGTATAGGCGAGGGCGGTTACGACGTAATTACCAACAACTGCGAGCACTTTGCCAACGAATGTTATTTCGGAGTTCACCGCAGCGAGCAGGAGGAAGCGGTGCGCGGCAAGTGGCTGTCGCGCTCGGTACTCGACGTGTATATAGCGGAGGTATCGGACGACAATAGTGCCGTGCTCGTTCCGCAAGCGCGGCAGGACGAGGTGCAAAACATTACCTCGCAAAAGTTAAAAAATCAAAAGACGACGGCGTGGCTGTTGTTGGAGGCGGCGGTAAAACGCAGCTTCGGCTGTGCTTTGCCCGAGCTGAAATTCGACAAACTGAAAAACGGCAAGTGGGTGTGCGACAAGCTGTGGTTTTCCATATCGCATACCGATACGTTTGCCGTCGTAGCCGTTTCCGACGAGCCGTGCGGCGTGGACGCCGAGGACATAGCGGCGTTTGCGAATAGATATGACAGCAATACAGTAAGCGCGCTTGGGGTAAAAATATCCGCAAAGCGCGAAAATATATCGCATGACACGCTGCTTTGCCAATGGATAAAAAAGGAGAGCGCATTCAAGGCGTTCGGTAAGGGCGGGTTCAAGCCGAACAAGATAAATCCCGCCGACTATAAGTACAAGCTTTGCGTTTACGACGGCACAAGGATAGCGGTGTGCGCGAAAAACCCCGACCACGCACGGTTTTTTGTGTGGAAGGACGGCGGCGCAACGCCGATAGCGACGGAGGGCACGGTATGATGTATTTGTATATCGGGTTGGGAATAGTCGCGTTTTTGGTTATCGGGTTCCTCGCGTCCATGCCGATAGGCAGCTACATGTGCTACAAAAAGTTTTTCTTTCGCGGTATCGAGCGGAAGGAGCTTTCCGACGCGCATTACGATAAGTTCAGGCAGGACATTTGCGCCGCACGCGAGCGAATGGAAAAGCTGCCGTTTGCCGAACAGCATATTACTGCCGCCGACGGCGTAGACCTGTACGGGCGGTACTACGACTATGGGCGGGACAAGACGGTCATATTTTTGCACGGCGCCAGCTCGCATCCGCTCAACAATTTTTCGGTGACTGCCGAGCGGTTTATCGAGTGGGGGTTCAACGTTCTCATTCCCGACATGCGCGCGCACGGCAAAAGCGGCGGCGAGCACGTAACCTATGGCAAGCGAGAAAGCGACGACCTGCTTGAATGGATAAAATTCATCACCCAAAATCATCCCGCAAAAATCGTGCTGTACGGCATATCGTTGGGCGCGGCGATCATAGGAATGACATCGGACAGGCTGCCGAGCGATGTGCGCGCCGCGGTATACGACTGCGGGTTTACGTCCGTCGGCAACATGATAAATCGGATAGCAAAACAGACCCATGCGCCCAAGCCGATGTTTGCGATGCTGGCAAAAAGGTGCAAGCGCGAGCTGGGTATCGATTTCAATGCGAGCACGCTCGACCATATTAAAAACACCGCCGTTCCGTCGTTTTTCATTCACGGCACGGAGGATGCCGCCGTTCCATGCGAGCATTCGCGGCAAAACTACGAGGCGTGTTCGGCACCCAAACAGCTTTTGCTCGTCGAGGGCTGCGGGCATACGACCGCCGCGCTAAACGGCGACTCGGCGGCAAAAATACACAACTTTATCAATAATTATCTCTAAGGAGGAGACAAAAAATTATGGAAAAATTCGTCATTTTGGCAGACATCACTTGCGACCTCGGCAAAGAGCTTCGGGCGGAGTACGACATCGAGTATATCAACGGTCACTTTACCACGCCCGACGGCAAAGAGCATGAGTCCTATCTCGAATGGACCGACACCACACCGTCCGAGTTCTACAAGGCGTTGCGCGCAAAGCCCAACGACTATACGACGGCGCCGCCCAACGTAAACGAATGGGCGACCGTGCTTGAAGATTATGCAAAACAGGGTGTGGGCGTGCTTGCGCTCACCATTAGCTCGGCGCTCAGCGGAACGTATGCGTTTTTGACCAAGGCGGTAGAGGAAGTGAAAAGCAAATATCCGGACGCCGCTATTCGCACTATCGACTCGCGCAGGTTCTCGTCCGGACACGGCTTGCTTTGCGTTTACGCGTCGTTGTTGCGCAAAGAGGGCAAGTCGCTCGACGAAACCGCCGATTGGGTGGAGAACAATCTTAATCGCTTCCACCAAGCCGGTTGGCTGGACGATTTGTCGTTTGTCGCCAAAAAGGGTCGGTTGACGTCTGCCAAGGCGTTTTTCGGTACGCTCATGGGCTTGAAGCCGATAGGCGAGTTCGACAAGAACGGCATGACGACGGTTATAGGCAAGGCTAAGGGCGAAAAGCAGGCGTACCCCGTACTGCTCGAATACATAGCCGCGACTATCGAAAATCCCGAGGAGCAAATTATTTTTGTCGCAACGGCGGACAGATACAAGCAAGCCGAAGCGTACAAAAAGATGCTCGAGGACAAGTTCCATCCCAAGGCGGTGTACATCAACTACGTATATCCGTCGAGCGGAATAAACGTCGGCCCCGGGCTTATGGCGGCATACTACATGGGCAAGCCCATTTCCGAGGACCTCGCCGAGGAGCGCGAGCTTGTAACGCGGTTGCTCGCCAAAAAGTAATACACCGCAATAAATAACAACACTACAAATACTTATTGACAAGGAACTCAAGATGAAACCAATCAAGGGAAAAGCAAAGCTCTTGCTGTACGGCTTTTCGGGCTTTGGCGTAAACCTGCTCAATCTAATGATGGGCTCGTACTTGTGCAGCGCGTTGCTTAAAGGCGGATTTAAACCCGCGGACGTGCCCTTTCAAACCTTTGCGCAAAAGGACCTCGTGGTAGCGGCGGCATGGGCGGCGTTCGTGCTTGTCGCAAAAATAATAGACGGCATAATAGACATACCGATGGCGTCGTTTACCGATCGGCTGAAAAGCCGATGGGGACGGCGCCGCCCGACAATACTTATCGGTCTTGTTGCGCTGATAGCGTCGTACCTATTGTTTGTGCTTATAATACCCAACAACGGCGCGACGATAGGCAACACCGTGTTTTTCGGGCTGGTGCTATGCTTGTTCTATGCGGCGTATACTCTTACCATGGTCACGTACTATGCGACGTTTACCGAGGTGGTGGACAATATCGACGACCGCAACTTTGTTTCCAACGTCAAGTCGGTAGCCGACATAATCTACTTTATCGTCGGATACGTGGTTGTGCGTATGTTGCTCAGCGGCATGAACATTAAGTGGGTTGCGCTTATTGTCCTGCCTATATCGCTGACGATGATAATACCCATGTTTATGATCAAAGAGGAGAGCACAAAGGGCAAAAAGCTCGAGTCCGAAACGGTAAATCTATTCAAGTCGATAGCATACACATTCAAGAACAAGGATTTTATTCTTTGGATGGTCGTGTACGCCTTTATGACCTTCGGGTCGCAGCTTTTCCTCGGCGGCATTAACGAATACTTTTCGTATACAGGCATGAGCATGATATATGTTATGTTGGGTGCGTTCGTGCCCGTGCCGTTTACGCTGATGCTGTACAACTACATAATCAAAAAGAAGGGCTTTGGGTTCGCTTTCCGATATACGCTTATCGCTTATTCGGTGAGTATGTTGGCATTGTTCGGCGCGTCGTTCTCGCCGAGCGGAGCGGTAAAGCTGGCGTGCGGCATACTGGGCGGCGTAATTTGCTCGTTCTCGATAGGCGCGTTTTTTGCTGTGGCGTACTCCATTCCGTCACACCTCGCCGCCGAGGACGAAAAGCGTACGGGCATTAAGCACTCGGCAATGTACTTTGCCGTGCAGGGACTGTTTGCCGGCGTCGCTACCGGACTCGCTACCGGCGTGGTGCTTACCGCACTCAAACAAAACGGCGGCGCAATGACTTATCTGACCGTTTTGTGCAGCGTGGGCTGTTTGGTCGCTTTTGCGCTATCCTTCATTTTGCCCAAGTCGATAAACGTACTCGGCAAACTCGGCGAGGCGCCGCTGCCTACCGAGGCGTCGGATAGCATGGCTGAGGCGACGGGGAACGCGCAAGGAGCGGACAATCAGTCGGCAGCGGACGAGCCTGCAACGGTCGAGGTGGCTGAACAGCCTGTCGTCGACAGCGTTGCTGACGATACGGCGGCGGAAAACTAATACTAAACTTTTCAGGGTTTAAGATGAAACATAAACAAATCAACGGTGACGATTTCCGCGCAATGATAATCAACGGTTACAACAATCTTTGTAACCGTGAAAAGGAAATCAACGCAATGAACGTGTTTCCCGTTTCGGACGGCGACACGGGCATAAACATGCGCACCACTTTGGAAAACGGAATAAAGTGCGCGGCGCCCGACAATAATCTCGGCGAGTATCTTAAATCGCTGACGTCGGGCATGCTTTGGGGTGCGCGCGGCAATTCGGGCGTAATACTGTCGCAGCTTTTCAAGGGAATTTACGATGAGCTGCAAAGCTGCTCGACAGCCGACGCGGGCGAAATGCATGCCGCGTTTACGTCGGCGTACAAGTCGGCGTACAGCGCAATAGTCCATCCCGTCGAGGGCACGATACTCACAGTCGCGCGCGAGGGGATAGAACGCGCCGTCGGCAAAAACGAGTGCGTCGAGGATGTAATGACCGATTACCTCGGCGAAATGCGCAAGAGCTATTTGACTTTGCCCGACATGCTACCTGTGCTTAAAGAAGCTGGCGTTATGGACAGCGGCGCGCTCGGTTATATCGTAATAGTCGACGGCATGCTAAAAGCGCTCAACGGCGAAAAAGTGGAAATCGACGCGTCCGTCGAGGTAGCGGCGGTAGGCAACGGAGTTTCGTCGGAGACCGGCGTGCTTGACAAATCCGACAGGTTCACGCTCGGCTACTGCACCGAATTTTTGTTGCAGCTGCTCGACTACAAAATGCCATTCCATGTAAAGGAGTTTACGCGCGCGTTAGAGAGCATGGGCGATTCGCTTATCGTCATCGAGCAGGACGGCGTAGTCAAGGTGCATATTCACACCCTCACTCCGTCCAAGGCGCTTGAGGAAGCGCAGCGTTACGGCGAGTTCACCACCGTAAAAATCGAGAACATGCAGCTCCAACACAGCGAGTTTATCAAGAACAAAGCG
Organism: Clostridiales bacterium; assembly: GCA_029070965.1. Lineage (GTDB taxonomy): Bacteria > Bacillota > Clostridia > Christensenellales > Pumilibacteraceae > Anaerocaecibacter. The sequence goes on along the minus strand of JAIEBI010000020.1, from coordinate 50,408 downwards.
GCTAAGCCGCGCAAGCGTTTTGCCATCGTTGCAGTTGCCGAGGGCGACGGCATCACCGGCATGTACAAGGACTGCGGAGCGGACATCGTAATTTCGGGCGGGCACGCAATGGGCGTGTCGGCTAGCGAGTTTTGCACGGCGTACAAAAACGCAAATGCCGACTGCATTGTGGTTTTGCCCAACAATGGCAACAACGTAAAGGCGGCGGAGCAGGCGATAACGCTTTTCGGCGAGGGCGGCGTAACCGTTTTGCCGACGCAAACGGTAATCGAGGGATATTACGCGCTTGCCAACGGCACGTCCGACATAGAGGACGCCCAAACCCGCATATCGGCTATGTCAGACGGAATAAAGGCGGCGGTCACCGTGTCGGTGGCGCGCAGTCTTAAAAATTACAATTCGGTCACCGTTTCGTGCAAGGCGGGCGACATGCTCGGCTTTATCGGCAAAAAGCCTGTGTGCGCCGCGCAAAGCGTGGAAGACGCGTTTGTCGTTGCGCTCAAAAACGTAAAGGATATTTCGGACAAAAGCGGCGTGTTTATTATAAAGGGCTGTGCGCTCGATATCGACGAGGACGCGCTTGCCGAGCGGATAGATAACGAGTTTGGACTGTCGTGCGAATTTGTGTACGGCGGACAAACGGTGTACGACCTGATTGCGGGGGTGATGTGATGCTTGCGCTGTATATAAGCCTCGGCGTAGTTTTGTTGCTCGCGCCCGCCGTGTTCATTATAATTTTTATATCGCGCAAAATCTACACCATTTTGCTGGTAAGGGAAACGCCCGACAAGTGGGGCAGGGATTGCAGCTGGGACAACGAGGAGCAGCGCGAAATGTTCCGCATCGGGTTGGAATGGGGCGAGGAGAACGCCGCGTTCCACAAGCAGGTTTCGGTAAAGAGCGAGGGACTGCGGCTGGTCGGCGAGTATTACGATTTCGGCGGCAAAAAGGCTGTCATTATTATCCCAGGCCGAATGGAAACATGCGCGTATTCGTACTACTTTGCCAAGCCTTATAAGGAACTGGGCTACAATATACTCGCTATCGATAACCGCTCGCACGGGCTGTCCGAGGGCAAGTACAACACGATTGGGCTACGCGAATACAAGGACATTATCGAGTGGGCAAAGCTGTTAAAAACCGAATTCGGTGTGGAAAGCGTATTGCTTCACGGGATATGCATAGGCGGCGCGACGGCAACGTACGCCGCGACCGACCCCGAGGGCAAAAAGCTTTTTGACGGGCTTGTCACCGAGGGCATGTACAACGACTTCGGCATAATGCTCAAATATAGGTTTAAGGAACGCAAAAAGCCGACGTTTCCGTTTATCCCGCTTATAATGTCGTACATTCGCCATGCGGCGGGCAAGAGCGCAAAAAAATTCTGTCCGTATAATATGGTGAACAAGCTCGAAATCCCGATAATGTTTATTTACAGCAGGGAGGACGTTTTTTCCGACCCCGCCAACGTCCAAAAGCTTTACGATAAATGCGCGGCGAAAAAGCGCATTTGTTGGTTCGACAAGGGTATTCACTCGCACATTCGCATAAACGACGAGTGCGGTTACGACGAACAGGTCAAACAGTTCGTCCGCGATTTTGTATAATTCGTGCTATGCACGCAAATAGGAGGTAAATATTATGTATTGCACAAAATGCGGCAAGTTCATTGACGGGCCGGAACAGTTATGCGACGAGTGCTCGCACAACGAGTCGGTGCTCGGCGACGGGCAAAAGCAGCAGGACGCCGTTCAACCGCCGAACGCAGCTCAGCAGCAGCCGCAACAACCCGCCGCCAAGTCGGGCGGCAATCCGAGAATGCTCGCGTTCAAGCCGTCGCTCGCAGCGGTGATAACCGGCGCAATCGGGTACGTGTTTATGCTGGTGGCGTTTATTCTCGCCGTCCAATACGTCTGGGGCGGGCTCGGGCATTTGACTCCGAGCTTTGACTTCGAGCTGGGAGAGTACGTATACCCGACGGTAACCGACCTAACAGCAATCAAAGCAGTAGCTTGGGTGTTCTTTGTGCTCGCTTTGCCGCTGACTGTTGTGGGGCTTGTGTTTGGCATTCGTTCGCTTTTGACAGTTGTTCGTGCCAAAAAGCAGGGCGCGCCCATGGCTATCGCTCCGCTTATTCTCAGCATTTCCGCCATCGTATTGGCAGGGCTGTCGGCAATCTTCGGTCTTATGTTCCTTATCACTTTTGCAACTCTATAAGCGCCACGCCGAAAATAAAAACAAAACACCCCGCAGTATGCTGCGGGGTGTTTGCTTTGAAAGAAAACTTATTCTATTTCCGCGCCGATGATTGTTGTGTACGAGCGCTTTGCCGTTTTTTTGTGCGGACCGGTCTCCGATATCATCCACGATTTGCCTGTAAGAGTCAAGCCGCGGCGGGCGGCTTCCTCCTGCAAATAAACTCCGCTACTATGCGTCGGCAGTCCTAATGGCGAACACTTTCTTGTAAGCGATTTTTTGCGCGTTACCGTTTCCACCGTTCCGTCAAAGTCATTGGTTTTGGGCGGGGAAACGATCGGTACGCAAACGCGGAAGGTTTTGTCTTTAAAGTATTGCGCGTCAAAGTCGGCGCCGCTTGGAATCATCGAAAGCTCGTCGTACATGTAAAAAAATGTGTGCGCAACGTCGCAAACACACCCTGCGATCATAGCCGAAGTATATGCGTCGCGCGCTTCGAAATACTGTATGGGCTTTACAGGGTAAACTTTGCAAAAGCACAACAGCGACTGCTCCGGCTCAATGGAATACTGCGGCGCACCGTTTTGCCTATCCACGTCAATTACCTCTATAAGGCTGTCTATCGTATCCCGCAGTTTTATAAGCTCGGCGTACTTATTTTCTATATCGAGCTCGCCCGAAAAATACTCACCGATTTCTTTTTGCGAAAACTGTGTGCTTTTAAGTCGCTCGGCAAGCTGCACTTTGATGACGTCCTCCGCCGCATACTCGCGGTAATTGTTGCTGTCCGAATGCTCGGGAGCAAGCACGCCCGTGTCCTCGTAGTGTTTGAGTATGCGCGGGGTAATACTCAAAAACGCGCAAACCTCGCTTACGCGGAACTTTGGGCTGGAAATTTTTAATTTTTGTTCGTTTAATTCCTTCATATCCCTTGACCTGTACATAGGTGTATATGTTATACTGTTATTATAAGGGAGAGTGCCCGATTTGTCAATAGCTTTTTCGGGTAAGTCTTTAATTTACTATTTATTACTTACAACGGAGAATTAAGATGAAAAAAGAAAAAACACCTTTACAGACAGGCGTTGAAAATCCCAACGCGATCGAGGACGACCAAAACCCCAACAAGCGTGAGCGCAAGACCTACAAAGATCCTGTGATTATTTTCGTAAAGCCTTGGCTTAAACCGAAGATAAAGGAAAAAAAGAACAGAGTCAAGGCCGAGCCCGAGCCCGCCGCCGCGCCCCAACCGCCCAAAGCGAAAGCAACCGAAAAGGCGGTTAAAAAGCCTGTCGCGCCCCCGCCCCAACCGCAGGAGGAAGAGGCGAAGGAAAAGGTGACGATACCGCACGCAGACGTCGTGCCCGAAACGCTTGTCAATCCCGCGCCCGCGCCCGAGCCCGAAAAGGAGCTCGATACGCCTGTCGAGCAAGCGCAAAACGTAACCGAGGAGCCCGCGCCCGAAGAGGTTGAAGAGGTTAAAGAGCCCGAATTGGAGAATGACGCGGACGAGGAGCCCGCGCAAGATGAGTCGGTAACCGAAACCGCGGCGGCGGACGATATGGACGAAGCGGACGACGGCGACGAGGACGACGTTGACAATGAGGACAACGCCGATGAAGCGGACAACGCCGATGAAGTGGACGATGATGACATAAGTGCGGACGACGAGGCCGACGTTGACGACGAGGTTACCGCTACGGTTGACGGCGAGGCCGACGCGGACGACGAAGCAGCCGATACCGAGGACGAAAAAGAAGAAGAAACGGTAGTATTAAAGCCCGTAACCGAAGGCGGCAAGACCGAGTACATAGTTATCAAGTACAGCAGGAGTTTCCTTGCCAAGCTCATACAAAGCGACGAGACGGTCAAGCAATATTATTCCGAGCTGAAAAACAAGCTGTTATCGTACCGCAAAGTAAAAAGCAGAATTTCGTGGAAGTGCGAAAGCTTCCGCATCGGCAGAAAAACGATTGCAAAGCTCCGCCTACGTGGCAAAACGTTGTCCCTTTGCTTTGTCGGCAATCCCGACGAATATGTGGGCACAAAGTACGCCGTGGAAAGCCTTGCGGAGGTCAAGTCGTACGCCGCCACGCCGTGCATGTACCGCATAAGGTCGAATAGGCGACTGTTATACGCAAAGCAGCTTATAGAAAAGATTGCGGCTCAAAACGGCTTGATAGAACGCGCGACGGAACAAACGGACTACGCCATGCAGTACCCGTACGAAACCACCGACGCGCTTGTCGAGCGCAAGCTGATAAAGATACTTACCGACGACGACGCGCAAAGCGGCACGACGTTCAAGCCGAGCGAGGTGCGCGCGGAGGTTGCGGCAACCGAGGTGGACAAGATCATGTCTGACGAGGTCGCGGTAAGCCTTATCGAAAAATCCGAAAGGTCAAGCGACAGGACCAAGCAGGGCATAATCAATATCGACATGCTTTCTCAGCATTTTGACGGCGGCGAGGTTGTAACGCTTGCCGAAATAAAAAAGCGCATCAAGGGCTTTAACAAAAAGACGACGTACTTAAAGGTTCTTGCCCGCGGCACGCTGGACAAGCCGCTCACCGTCGAAGCGGATAACTTTTCGCTCCAAGCCGTCAAGATGATAGTTCTCACCGGCGGCAAGGTGATTAAAAAGCAGTAACCGTATAACCCACAAAATCCACAAAGCGGGCATACGTATGTCGATTTCGGCGTATTTTTGGCGGAAAAATGAAGGTATTTTTATAGAAATCATCTTTCAAACACTTGCCAAAAAAATGTCGAATATGGCATAATAATATCCGTTGTGTTGGGGAATTTGATGGGCACAACTATTTTGATTTGGGAGAAAATAAAATGACCAAAAAGAGCGTAATAAAAAAGGCGATAGCGGACAGTGAAGCGGAAATCGACGCTTTGGAAAAAAAGCGCAATCGGTCGCAGTCCGCCATACTCGAAGCGTACTTAAACAATACGCGGCCCACCAACGCCGACGCCGATTATTTTCGTACATATTCCAAGCTGATTGAGCTGGAACGCGAAAATTTGCGCAAGCTCAAAGAGCAGTTGGCAGGCATAAAGGACTAAAAATTTTCACGCGTTTTTGCTGCGGCAAAAGCGTAGTACTGTCGTTTTCAAGCACGTCGGCGTATTGCCGATATGCCTTATTATAATTATAAAGAAAACCGATTATGTTCGGAGGAAGGAGATAATGGAACATATAACCGCCAAGAAAAATCGTTTGATGACTGCGTTGTTGACGATACTTTTTGCTGTCGTTATTTTCGGCTGTGCGATGTTTGCCGGTTTCGGCTTCCGCGCTACGGCGGAGGACGGCGACGAGCCCGCTGCCTATAAGTACGAGCTGACCGGAGTGTCCGTTTCGCTTAACGACGGTTGGATCTTTACGGACAATACGCCCGACGACGCGTTGTACAAAATGCTGCGCGTTGCCGTAACGTACGCAGATTCGGAAAGCGGAGATACGACGGAGCGCGTGCTCGATATATCCGCGGGCGGAACAGCCGCCACGGGTGAGAGCGTTGCGTTTACGCGCGATACCACAGCCAAAACGGTTACCGTTGCCGTAACTCCGACGGGTGACGATTACGATCCCGCTTCTGCGAATGGCACGTACACTTATACGCTTTCTGCCGCTACTCCGACGGCAAACGGCATAACCGCGGTGTTCGACGGCTCCACCGGCTATGAGGTGACTACCGAAACCGACTTGTCGGACGGCGACTTTATTGCATGCTTTAAGGCGTACGAGGTTTATAACGACGGCTCCATAAATAACGGCGGCGCGCTTTCGTCAATATCGTTGAGCGGCGATTTGTTTCCGTCTGTATTGACTGCGGATATTTTGGGCGGAGGCACGTACTCCAAAGCGATTACTGTTATAGACGATGAGGACAATACCAGAACCGCATCCGTGCTTGTCACCGATATTGTATTTGTCGCGCCCGACCAAATAACCGGAATAATCGGCAATTTGCAAACGCAGGTAGCAAGAAGCACGCGGCTCAATATGAACGGTTTGAGCGTAGGCGTCAGCTATTATTCGGGCGCTTGGATACAAGTTCCCGCATCCGCATTCCCCGCCAATTACTTTTCTGCCAAATATACCAATGCAAGCAATGAGGAAGTAGCCGTTTTGTCTACGTCGGTCAAAAACGTGGAATTAACCTTTACATATAAAAAGACCGATTCAACAAACATTTCCGCAAAGCGAAGCTTCAAAAACATTTCCGTCTCGCGTATATCCATACCTACGCCCATATTCCCCGACGGACTGAACGCAACCGAAACGACGCTGTCTTGGAACGGCGGCGCGTCCATAGCTATAACGGGCTGGGACTACGGCACTCTGCAAACTAACGCGGGCGAAGCGCTCGAACCGGCGATAACCGTTTACAAGGTAGCCGCCGACAACAGCACGCAGCTCGTTGCCGCAACCGTGGATACTGACGTAGACGGGCAGAGGACGGTGCATTTTCCCGCTGCGGCAACCAAGTACCGCGTAAACGTTACGTTGCCCGCGTCAGATGACTTTATGTGGGGTTCGCCGTTTAACGGCAGCAAGTCGGGCGACAACATGACCATGTCGTACGACGTACAGGTAGACAAAGGCACGCCTGTAATCGAGCTTAAAAGCATTGCCGATACGGTATACGGCACACCCAACGGCAGCGGCACGCTTGATGCCACTGTCGAAGGCGTCAATATGGGCAAGACTTGGAGCGAGGATTCCACGTCTGTCGGCAACCCGTACATCAACGAATCCGACGAATGGCATTACCGTTTGGCATACTACACCGCATACACCGACGCTACCAATAATACGCCCGTCCCCGCCGCCGATCTTCGCGACGACGGCAGACCTAAAAAGGGCGGCACGTACTACGCAGTTGCCGTAACGTACGAAAACAGCGGTTACGAATCGGTCACGTCCGGGCCGTGCATGTTCAAGGTAACGCCGTTTACCGTCAACACCACGGTTGCGAACAAAACCTTTGCGCGTACCGATTGGACTATCGATGATTTCTTTTCCGCAAACAACGCATTCCCGTACGGCGACACGGCGCTCAGCGTTTTAACCATAAAGGAAGGCGGGGTAGCGATTGACGCGACCAAAACGTTCCGTCATGCGGGCAGCTACACAGTTACCGTTTCGGTAAACGAAACCGCCAATTACAAGCTTTCCGGCGCGGCGTCGGTCAGCTTTGCAATCACGACCGACACAAGCTCGGATTTCGACTTTTCGGTAGACGGCTGGTCGTACGGCGAGGGCGGCGCCAATCCCAATATCACGCTTACGCCCAAGAGCAGCCCTTACTATCCGAGCAATAGCGGCACGCTCGCTACCGATTATACGATTAAGTATTACAAATACGACGACACCAAGCCCAACAACAAGGGCGCGGAGATAACAATTCCGCAAACGAGCGGCAGCGTCGATTTCAGCAAATTGGAGGTGGGCAGATACCTTGTGGAGCTTACCGCCAATTCCGCGGGGATTTCGGGCGAAACCGCCGCGCTTACCGCGGGTACCAACGTTGACTATACGTTGCCCGTTAAATATAATGATTTTTCGGTTGCGGCCACGTCCATAGTCGCGCCGACTCTCGGCTCGCCGTGGGCTTCGACTGCCGACGGTGGATTGTTGTATACATATAACGATGCGGCAAGCGGACAAAATTACACTTTTACCGACTGGATAGGCGACGGCAATAACAATACTGCCGCCGACGGCAGCGCAATACTCTCCGTAGTTATTTCCTACACCACGTTTGCAAACGGTACGGCAAATACCGTAGCGCTTGGCACGGGCGGCGCGTTCACCGTAAACAAAGCGGGTAATTATACCGTAACGGTAACGCTGAACAAAAACTATTCTTGGGATAGCTCCGTAGCATTTGTGCCGAGCGGACGCACATACTCGTATTACGGATATGTGGCAAAGCAGCAGCTTACAGTTTTGACAAACAGCAATATTACGGGAACGCCCAGCGTTTACACCGCCGCCTCGCAAAACAAGACGATAAGCGGCTGGAACGAAAAAGCGCTTACAATCACTTCGGTCACCGTCGGCGGCTTGGAGACGGGACACACCCCCGTGTCCGGCGGCATTACCGTGCCCGACGATACTACGCCTACCAACGAAAGAAATATATTCGGCGTGACCAATGCGGGCAAATACACCGTTAAGGTCGATATTGCCGATCAAGACAATTACGAATGGGCGGGCGCAACTACCGATACCGAAAAACTGCGCACCCTTTCGCTCGAATACACGCTTGACCGCGCGCCGCTGACGGTAACGTGGTCGAACGGAATCGATACCTTTAACGGCACTTTTGACAAGACGCAGAATACGGCATATCCGCGCTTCGAATTCAACGGCGGGGAGCCCGCGCAAAGCATTCCCGATGCGACCAAAAACGTATTTGTAAGCGACCACGTCAATTTATTTATCGACGGCTATACATTATATAATGATGATAACGGCGCGTTCGGCAGCACGATAACCAAAGTCGAAAAAGTAGGGCACTACCGCATAGTCGTTTCCGCAATAAGCGGAGCGGCGGCGCCCAACTACTATTTGCCCGAAAACAATGCGGCAAATATCACGAACATTGCTACCGTTTTCGAAATTTACGCCAAGACCTTTGCCCGCCCCGTGCTCGAAAATCGTGCCGAGGTATCGGGCAACGCAATCGAGGTGGTTTACAACGGTACCGGTTACCGCATTTCCGATTTTATTCGATACTTCGACGAATACACGCTTAACAACGTTTTGCGTTTGGATATCAAGTACGGCGAGGACGGCACCAACAATCCGTTACTCAAAGACGTGCTTTGGAACGACGACAAAACGCAAATTATAGCGTACACGATTACGGTAAAGCCTGCCGACAACTATGCGTGGGATAGCGGCACCGCCGACGAAACGCTTACGTATACGATTAAGATAACCCAAAAGACTGTTAATATAAGCTGGGGTGTGACTAAATTCGAAACCACGTACGGCGAAGTAAATGAGCCTACTCCCACAGTGAATAATGCGGAAACGGGCGACACCGTTACCATCGATACGCTCGGCTACAAAAAAGGTAACGCTACCGTTGCCGACATAACCAAAGCCGACGCGGGCGAGTACACCGTTTACGCGGCTTCGCTCGACAATCTTAACTACAAAATAGACGATACAAAAGCCGATTATTCCATTGGCTTTACTATCAAGAAAAAGGCGCTCGCAAAGCCGACGTTTGCGGGGCTGTCCGGCGCTGAGTTCGGCGCCTCGGCGGTTACTACATCCAACCTTTACGCCAACAATGCAACCGAGAAGGGCGAATGGAAAAACGGCACTCTGTTTACCGCAGCCGTTACGGCAAAGCTCGACAAATCGTGGTTTACGGAAGCCGTAGCCGACGGCGCCGCGGTGCTTACAATCGATACGACCGATAACGCCAAATACGCATTCGATACGGAAACGGGTGTGCTCACGTATTACGCGGCGGGTATTTATACAGTTACCTTTACGCTTACCGATTCGGCAAACTACTGCTGGGCGGGCGACGGCAAGGAAACGGCTTTTGCCGATACCGCGGCTTACACGTGCGCTTGGGGCGACGGCAAGGAATTGACTGTCAACCGCAAGGTAGTAGACGCGCCCGCACTCGGCGATCAGCGCGCTATGGAAGCCGGCAAGACTTACGACCCGCTGTCTGCTATTTTCACCGGTACGCTCGGAGGCATAAGCTACGGCGTTAAGTACGGCACGCACAGCGGCGGCGGAGCATTCGGCGCGCCCCAAGACACGCAACCCGAGTTGCAGGGTGAAGAGGTTGTTCGCGGTCAGTACTACGTATTGCTCACCGCAACCGACAAATACAATTATGCTTGGGCTGTAAATCCCGACGGCGAGGACGGCACCTCGTTCTCCAAGAGCAGCTTTATCACCCAAGTCGACGGCAGAGTATATAAAATAGAATATACCGTTGCCGACGGCGCAAAGGTGTATTTGCTGTATGCCGTTACCGCTACCCAGCTCGACGTTGTGCTTGTAGTCAATAACTACACCTACGGCGACAACGGCTATGCGATAGGTGACAGTGCTATTGCCGCAACCGACAAGTGGGTGCGCGACTACGCCAACGAAAACGGAAATAACAAGGTTTTCGATTACCAAAACCATCATGAGCATGTCGGCGACGGCACGGGCGACAGCGACAGTCTTCCCGCGCACAACGATCCCGTTTACACGTTCTTCAAGCTTACGGACGGCGGTAGAGTGCAGATTGCGGAAGCCGATCTCGTAGAGGGCTTGCCGTGGGAGGCGGGCGACTACGAAGCCGAAATCGTAATCGACTTTGATGATTCGGACGCGTATCAGCGGTGGACGGACACCCGCAGCTTTACCGTGCAAAAGCGCGAAATCATTCTTGAATGGACTTTCGGCGAGGAAACCAAGCAGGACGGCGGCAAGTTCACTACTACGTACACCGGCGAGGAGCAAAAGCCGACTTATACTATTACCAATATACCCCAAAAGACAGCGGGCGTGACCGCCGCGCCGCAGTTGACGTTCGCGGCGCAGGCTATCGCGGGCAAGACGGCGTTTATCGACGCCGCCACGTACGAGATTAACAGCATTTCGTTCAAGGACAGCGCCGCCGTAAACGATAACTACGATTTCGGCGAGTATACGCTCTATTTCGAAATAACTCCCAAGCAAGTAACGCTCACTGCGACCGCGCAAAACCACACCTACGGCGACGAGCTGATTTTTGCGGCAAGCGATTGCTTGACCGACGAAACCAAGGCGCAATTCCACACGCGCGACGGTTTGTCGTTTATCGTTATGCAAGTGAAGGATGGCGACGGCACGGTTTTGACAAACACGCTCGATGTAATATACGGCGGCACGTATGTCCTTGTTCCCGTATTCGACGCGGATAACAACAGCAGCGAAAACTATGAGATAACCGCTACAACGACGGCGGCGCTTAACGTACAAAAACGCGCAATCACCGTTACCGTAACCAACAACCCGACCAGCGTTTACAGCGAGGATATTGTCGATATCGCTTATACCGTTGCGCTTACAAGCGGCGGCGAGGCTAGCGCGGTCGTCGATACCGAGTCCGACGTGTTCACAATAGCTGCGCGCGACTCCGGCAATGCGGTTATTACCGACAAGACCGATGTAGGCACGTATAATATTGTGCTTACACAGGGCGCACGCGGCAACAACTACGATATTACGTTTGGCACATACAGCTATGAAATCACCGAAAAGCAAATCGAGGAATACAACAACTCGATAGTCGCCAATACGCTTACGTACAACGGCGAGGGTCAAAAGTTCTTGGCGGACGGCTTTGACGTAGTTATCGGCAATCCCGAAATTGCCGGCAACGCGCCCGTATGGTCGTATACCGAGGACGGCACGACGTGGACGACGTTTACCCAAAGCCCGACGGTAAAGGACGCTGGCACGTATAACTTTATTATAAAGGTTACTGCGGCAAATCACACCGAGCTGACAAAGAATATTACCGTCACCGTCGCAAAGGCCGAGCTTACCGTCAAGTTCGATTTGACGATTATGTTCGGCGAGGATGACCCCGCGTCGGTGCAGTACTTGTTCGGACTGAATAACCTGCGCACCGAAAACAAGGGTTGGACGGTTACCGGTTTTGAGAGCGACGCCGACCGCACTTTGTTCTATACCGCAGGCGCAGAGTTTTACGGACTTACGGGTACGGCGAAATACACCGTAGACGGCTATGACAAGACTTCGTTGACTACGGCGTACGATATTAACTTTATTGCGACCGAGGGCGGCAATCCCACGCTTACCTGCGACAACTATACCTTTGTCGGCGAGGTGGGCACCCTCACTGTCACCTATGTAAAGCTTACCGTAACCATAAACGATCTTTCGGTCACGTACAACGAGCAAAACGCAAACAATATTCCGTCGGTAAACAAACCGAACGAAGGCTATACGGTGCTTATGCCGCAGTCGACGTACGACGTCAACACTAATTACGTAATGTCGGAAGGCTCGTTTGCCGAAATCTTTACTATTTCCACCACCGCGCATGACGAAAAGGTGGGCACGTCCACAACGGGCAAGGTCGGCAGCTACGCGATTAGCGGCACGACGATACTCGGCGACAAATACGATATTACGTTTGTCGGCGGCTGGGACGAAACGCTTGCGGCAAATGCAAACGGCACTTGCGGCAAGTACACAATCAATCCCGCGACACTCGACGTAAAAACAACAATTCAAGGCTATACCGGTGAATACGACGAAAAGTGGCACGGCATTATCGTTGACGAAGCCAACACCGTTCAGCTCAACGGTGACCCGACGGACGGCATAGTGTTTGCAACCGCAAGCGACGGCACCGCAGTACAAGTAGAGTACCGCGTGTCCGCCACGCAGTTGCCCGTTCTCAGCAAGACCGAGTTTGAAAAGCTCACGCTCAGCGCGGCTGCGCCCGCGTATAGGGACGTCGGCAGATATTACGTGTATTACGGTTTGTCCAATCCCAACTACACGACTGTGCTTGATTTCCGTAGAGTTACCATTACCGTCGCCGATAACGAATTGAGCCAAGCGTTTGATTTCCAAAACAAAGCGATATCGGAAGGCACGACGGCATGGACGTACGGCTATAAAGTAGAAGGCGGCTTCGACCCCGACGGCGCGAATATCGTTATCGAGCCCGAGGCGCTGTTCAAGTATACCGGCGCATCGGCAAACGCGGTAGGCGAGATTACCTTCACGCTGTTCTATAACGACAGCAGTATATGGACTAAAACCGTTGCCGCAAACGCCGCAGATACCGTTGCGAATATGTTTGCGGAATTGTTCGCGGGCAGCGGGCTTAACGCGGGCAGCTACAAGCTGAGCGTTGCGATGGAGGATACCAAAAACTACAACGGCTTTACTACCGTTTACGTATTCAACGTTGCAAAACGCGCGCTTACCGTAAAAGCCGCAACGCCTGCGCAAATCGAGTACGGCAGCGAGGTTCCTACGTTTACCGACAACAGCGAAGGGCTTGTTGTCAACAGCTCCAAGGCGGGCGCAACCGCGGACACTATTATGGACGCGCTCGGCGTTACGCCCGTGTACGCAACCGCATACACGCAGGGCAACACGGTTAACGATTACCGCGTTTACGCAAACGGCAAAGCCGACGGCGATACCGACTCTGCTTCGTTTACCAACTATACGGTGACGTACCAAGACGTGCAGCTCACCGTCGTGGCTCGCGAAATAACCGTCAACATAGAGGATAAGCAAAACACCTATAACCTTCGCGGCGCGGACAATACTACCGAGACTGTCCAAACGCTCACCTTTACCGTTACGGACGGTTCCATCTACACGGCGGAGCTGGCTGGCGGCACTGCGCCCGCGGACGGCGTTTACAACAACGCCAACCAAACGGTGCTTACCCTTTATACCGAGGCTATTGTCGGAAATAATACCAACAACGTAAAATTCGACGCGGGCGGCAACGTTACGGGCTACACCATTTACGCCGAGTTTTGCGCGGGTGCCGCGGAGCTCAATTACCACATCAACTTTGCGGGCTGCTCCAACAAGGAGAGTGAAAAAATCACCGCAATAGGTTATGACGGCAGCGCCGATAACGCCGGATCGTACGTTATAAACAAAGCGATATTCAACGTGTTGCAGTACGGCGTTTTCCACGACGTGGACGGCGTCAGAATCGAAACGGCAAGCACCGTTTACAGCGGCGCGACCAACTATTACGTGGCAACGCTTGACGACCAAGATAAAACGCCTATAACCTTTACCTACACCAAAAAAGGTACGGACGGCAAATTCACAGCTATCAATTCCAAGCAGGTGATAAACGTCGGCGAGTACCAAGCTATCGGCAACTCCGACAATCCCAACTACACCGCCGCTAACCTGAATATCGGCTTTACTATTACGCCTGCGACGCTCACGCTTACTGCGGACGCAGGAAAGCGCGTGCAGTACGGCACAACGCTGTCCGGCAACGTAGCTACCGATAAGGCCGCGGGCGGCGCGGAGGAGACGGGCAGGTTTGACGGCTTTACGTACACCCCGAGCTCTCCGACGTTGCTTGTAAGCACGCGTACCGCGTACCTGACCAACAACACGGTCGGTTACCAAACGTTCGGATATTCTGCGTCGGCAAATGTGGGCGCTGCTTGCACGATATCACCCACATGCGCCTCGGACGCCAACGTAAACGTTGTCTTCGTCGGCGCCAACCTTACCGTAATCAAGCGCGCCGTCACCGTAACGATGGTGGGCTGGGACGAAGCGAACAAAACCGACGCAAGCAAGCATAACGATAAAGCGTGGACGTACTACCTCGGTACGCATGATGCTACGCACAACGCTCTTGTAAACAGCTTTACCGCCAACAGAGCATCGTACATTTACTTTGCGGACAGCAAGGTCGTATTCGGCGATTCGGGCGACAGCTATGACAAGCTCGGCATATCGGTAAGCCTTCCCGACGGCGTAGACGTAGGCGAGCATGCTTATAGCTATTCCGCAAGCAACAATACCAACTATGCCGTAACGTTTGCCAATACCGTCGCGCCTAAGTTCTGCGTGAAAAAAGCCAAGCTCACAATTTACGCGCACCCCATGCAGAACGAATACTCTTACATATACGGTGAGACGATAGATACCCTTGTTGACAGCGGCGCAACCAACGTGGGCGCGCTCACTTATTACGTAGACGGCATACAGGGCAACGATAAGTTTGTCGATTTGCTTAACAATAGAAACATCGTATTCACCATCGTCGATAAGGACGGCAAGGCGTATACGGCGTGGGAGAGCGGTGTCGGCAAATACACCGTATCGCTTATGGTAAAAGACGGCGAAAATATGTATGCGCCCACCGACGCGACCTTCCAAAACTACGAGATCGTAAGCGTTGTCGACGCTTCGCTCAGCCTGAAACAACGCAGGATATCGGCGTCTACACAGGACCAAACCTTCGGCTTTGACGAAGGCGTGTACAACGGCGGCTTGTTCGGCAAGAGTCACAACGCCGTAATCACGTTTAAGGACGAGTACCGCAGCGAAGCCAACGTGGACGACGCCAAATATAGACCGTCGTTTACGCTCAAATACAACACTAAAAAAACAGGCACTTACCAAGTAGCGGGCGAGGCTCCCACCTTTGTCGGCAAATACGAAGTAACCGTTACGCTCGGCGCAAACAGCAACTACGTGTTTGACAACGGAACGAACAACAGTACGTTAAAGTTCAACGTAAACAAGCTGGAAATTTCCGAAGCCGACCTTGCTTGGAACATCGTTTCGTATTCGATTGATAACCTTGAGGACGAAACGTTTACCAACTATATCGAAAGATACGTAGACGATTATTTCAGAGTAGTTCGCTTTGTGTACACGTCGTCCACCGGCGTCGGCACGCAAATTGTCGCGGGCGACAAGAACACGCTCGGCACGTACTACATCGACGATCAAATGATGTACGTAACGTTTGGGCGCGACATAGGCACGTATACAATTTCGTTTGTGCTCAAAGACAGCGCATTGGATAACCTTACTCTTGTCAGCGCGATTGAAAACGAGATTAACGTTTCGTTCGAGGTGCGCCAAGACAAAGTAACGATTACCGTCGAAATGGACGACTTTACCTACGGCGACCATCCGAGCAAGGCGACCATTCTGGTCAACAACAGCGAGGCGACCGACGGACTTACGCTCACGTATGCGCCCGTCACGTCGGCTAATGCCGCCGAATTCGCACAAAACAGCAAAGACAACAAAGGCTTGGAAAGCGTAACGGGACTTACCTACGGCACTTTGAGCAGCGCGACCAACTTTAACGCGGGCTACTACGTGCTTTCGGCAGCGTACAGCTATAACGGCATCATTACGCGCAGGTTCTACGTATTCCACGTATCCAAGCGCGTAATCACCGCGCCGCAGGAGAGCATAGCCGACGTAACGTTTAACGGCAGTGCGCAAAACGTGGTAGTCGACTACAATACCGCGTATATGCGTCCCGAGCTGACTACTGCGGGCGGCAGCATGACCGCCGCAAACGGCACTGCCACATTTACGGCAACCGCGGTCGGAACGTACTCCATTCGGTTTATACTTATCGACCCCGCCAACAACGTGTGGGATACCGACAGCGCCGACGGCGTGTTTACCGATGCGGGCGCGTTGACCCTCACATGGAATATTAACAAGGACAACACCGACAACGGCTCGGCGGATAGTCCCATTGTTGAGCTTCCTTCGGTTGTAGACGCCATAACGTACGGCGGCGCGTTCAATCCCAATTTAGTCTCAGTCAAAAACGGCTATAACGGCACGGTAACGCTGTACCGCATGCCTAAGACGGACGATCAAATGCCCGCAGCTTCCGCCGAGGGCTGGATGTTGTACAACACATCCGCTCGTAGCATAGACGCAGGCGAGTACTGGCTGAAAGTTGTCTTAACCGAATCGACAAACAGAAACTTTACGCCTAAGACGACGGTCGGCAGCTTCCGCATCGTGCCCAAGACTGTTACCGCTACTATTTCGGGCAGCATGATTTACGGCACGGCGCTTAGCGATACGAGCTTCGACAATATCGAAATCACCGGCTTGCTGTACGGATATCAACCGACTATCGGCGCGTATTCGTACGAATTGGCGGAATCTTACGCCAATCTCAATGCCGGCGGCGATTACGAAATTATTTTGAAGACCGACGCGAACGACGAGGTTATCGGTATCGACGCGGGCAACAACTATATAGTAAAAGCCGAAAGAGGCACGCTTACGATAAACAAACGTGCAGTCACCGTCACTATTGAAAGCAAGGCGTCCGACTACTCGGTAACGCCCGTCCTTACCGACGTTCAGTACATCGCTGTCGGACTTGCCGACGGCGAGGACAAATCGGTGCTCGGCATAGTGTTCGAAACGGACGCTACGGCTAAGAGCGCGGCGGGCGGTACGTACTGGATTACCATCAAGACGTACGACGGCACCAACTACGAGGTTACGCAGCACCGCGCACTGTACGTAATCAATCCGCTCGAAATAGAGGTAGAGCTTGTCCGTCAGGAAAATATAACCTACGGCGACACCAACGTTAAGGGCGCGACCGCCGGCGAGATAAAGATTGCCAACGCCGCCGCGGACGAGGAGTTTGTAAGGGGCGACTTGCAGCTTGTAATTCGCTTTACCGATAACAATGGTTACGACAGCTTTGACGTTCCGACAAACGCCGGCACCTACACCGCAACGCTTGTGGGCGCCAACTCCAATTACAGGCTTATCGGCACCCCGTCCATTGACTTTGTAATCGACAAAAAGACAGTTGACGTTACAGCGTTCTTTATCCAGTCGGCAACGTACACGGGCGACCCTATCACGCCGCGCGTCGACGTCAGACAGCAGGGCAGCAAGCCCATGTACGCTCCGTCCATCTATGCTATGACCGCATGCACCTTTACCGACGCAGGAAGCCACAACGTTACCGTTTCGCTTACCGATCCCGCCAACTACGTATGGTCGAGCACTTCGGACGTTTCCGTAACGCTCACGTTTATCATCGCCAAGGCGACAGACAAGCAAACGGCAAATATCGTCATCAAAGGCTGGCAGTACGGCTGCTACGACATGGCGGTCAACAGCCCGTCGGCTACCGTTGAGTCGGGCGAGAATATAATTTATCAATACTCGGCGGACGGTAAGACCTATACAAATATCGTTCCCGAAAACGGCAATGCCGGTACGTACTACGTGCGCGTAACCGTTGCCGAGTCGCAAAACTATAAGCAATTTATAGGCGAGCCCGTAAGCTTCAATATCGCTAAGTTTGTGGTAACGTCGCCGTCGCTTACCGTCGTCACAGATGGTAACGGCAAAAACGACGTCTACACCGGCGCCGACCTTGCCTCGGGTATAGTCGGGTTCAATCCGCAGCTGATGCAAATCGCTTACGACGGCAACATTCAATCGCTGGGCGACGCTGTAACGGTGTTTGCGCGCGACGCGGGCGAGTATACGGTAGCCATTTCGCTGTTCAACGCTCACAACTACTGTTGGAGCACGGGCGATGATGATAGCGACGGCACGCTGTTGCTTACGTGGACGGTGGCGCGCAAAAAGATTGCCAAACCCACTCACGACAACAGCACAAAAATCGTCAACGGCAATACCATTATTTATATCCCCGTCGGCTTCGATTCGTCCATTATGAGCATTGAAAACAATGCTTCCAGTTACGGCGGAACGTTCAACGCCAAAATCATACTCAAGGATACCAAAAATTACGAATGGGAAACGGGCGACGATAAACCGTTCACCATCAAGTGGTCGATTGTCGGCGCGGATACGGTGTTTATCGTAATCATCACCATACTCAGCGTACTCGCCGTCGCGGCAGCCGCATTGATACTTGTTCAGTTCTTGCTCAACAAGCATAGAAAGCGTATGACCGCCAACACCATGCAGGCTATCGAGGAAGCTAACGCTCAGCCCGCAACCGAGCAGGCAGCCACCGAGCAGGCAGCCACCGAGCAGTCGGCAACGGAACAGCCCGAGGCTGAAAAACCCGAAGCCGAACAACCCGAGGCCGAGCAGGCGACAACCGAACAGCCCGAGGCCGAAACGCCCGCAGCCGAGAAGGCGGCAGCGAAAAAGCCCGCGACAAAAAAGCCTGCGGCAAAAAAGTCTACCACCCAAAAAACCGCCGCGAAAAAATCTGTAACGGAAAAGGCCGCAACGGATAAGCCGACAACGGCTAAAAAAACCACGGCTAAAAAGTCTACGACCAAAAAGCCGACGGAAGGTAACAAAGGAGGAGCCGAATAATGAACGCAACGTTATTATCTGGATCGATTTTTAACCCCGGACAGTTGGCGGCAATGATAGTTGTCGGCGTACTCATCGGATTGCTCATTATCGCCAACATAGTGATATTCGTCATATACAGGCGCAAGCAGGAGCGCAAGCTTTGCACAAGCCAGCTTCAAAACAAGCGCCTCGAGCTGCTACATCACTTAAAGAACATAACGGACGACGGTTCGCTTATGAAGGGCGCGCCAGTTATGTATGCGCAAAGCGATGACGAAGAAGACGAGGAGGAAATGACCGACGACGAAGTCGAGGCGGGCGACGATGACGACGATGACGACGACGTAAATGAGGAAGCTCCGCTCGGCGAAGGCGAGGACATTACGCAAAACGAAATCCTTGCAGTTGCCGATATGTCGGAGTACACGCGGCGCAAGCTCGGCTACGCGGACGACGAGTACGACCGCAAGCGGTATTACGTGCGCTACACGCTCGGCTTCGACGCCAAACTGCGCGCGGCGGACGACGAAACCAAGGCGCGATACAACGAAATCCTTGCCGAGTTCAAGCAGTTCAAGGGCGTAAAGGTAAATACCAGCTTCCGTCAGCAGCGCATTTACAAGGGCAGAAAGACGCTTGCCATCATGCTGTTCCGCGGCAAAACGCTGTGCGTTGCGTTTGCGCTCGATCCCAAGGATTATGCGGAAACCAAGTACCGCGGCATAGACAAGTCTGACAAAAAGCGGTTCGAAAAAACGCCTATGCTGTACAAGCTCACTTCGGTACGCCGAATGGAGTACGCCAAATACCTCATTTTGCAGCTTGCGGACGTCAACGTAATGGTGTTGGACGAAAAACCCGATACGGCGCCCGTCGACTTGTCCGAATGCACGCCCGACGAGCTGTACGTTGCGGGAGCTTTGCGCATAACGGTGCTTGGCGAAGCGCCCGAGCTTGAACCCGAGCCCGAGCCCGAGCTTACAGTCGAGGACACGCTTGACGGCGAGGCGACGACGGACGGCGCGGACAAGGAGGATGAGCAAGAGGAGGATATCGAATTCGATACTCCCGAGGGCCGCATGGTGTTTGACCGTAGCTTTACCGCAAGGATAATTCAAGCGGACGACGCGCTAAAAGCCCGTTATTCCGAGCTGAAAAACTATTTGCTGCAATACAAGGGCGTCAAAAACCGCATAAGCTGGCGGCGCGAAACGTTTTCGATGGGCAGAAAAACGATTGCAATGTTCTCGGTGCGCGGCAAGACGTTGTGTTTGTATCTCGCCGCCGACCCCACAAAGTTCGACAACTCCAAGTACAACGTGGAAAACATGTCCGAAACGGCAAGCCGCCGAAAGACGCCGTTGCTGTTCCGCATAAAGAGCGACAGGCGCACCGCTTACGCCAAGCAGCTTATCGATATCGTTATGCAGGAGCAAGGCGCGATAAAGACCGAACACCGTCCCGTTGACTACACCTCGCCGTACAGGTCGAACGACGTGCTTGTAAAGCGCGGACTTATCCGCATTTCGCAAACTACCGCCAAAAACCCGTTTGGCACAACCGCCAAAAAGTAGAATAAATCATACACAAAGCTCTCCTGCGCTCGTTGCGAGGAGAGCTTTTTTGTTGTCTACCTTTTAAAGTTGTCTACATTTTAAAATTCCAATTCTTTCCCAAACAAGCAGAAAAAATATTGACATAGGTTTTAAAGAATGATAAAATATTATCAACTTTATTTTCGTCTATTAGGAGGAACAGTGATGACGAAATGGCATAAAAGTCTTTTTGTAGGGCTTTTGACAGTAATTGCAGTTGTGTTTGGGCTTATCGGTTGCGGCACAATAGATATGCCGGACAGCGGCGAAACGGGCGGCGGCAACAAGCTCGCCGCAGTTGACAAAAGCACTATTTACGCGTCGTTACAGGACGGAACGCTTACAATAGAATGGGGCGGCGTCACAGGTGCGGAATCGTACTTGGTAACGTTTGGCGAAGGGCAGTACGTTTGCACCGCGCCCGCCACGATTGCGCAGTTTAACGACGTGCAATATACCTCGGGCACTCTTACCGTAACTATTGTCGCGCGCGCATACGGCTACAATGATTCGGCGGCTACAACGTACACGTTTAATCCCGCCAATCCGCAACCTCAGCCTCAGCCGCAACCTACAACGCTTGCCACGCCTACCGGTCTTACGGTAAATAACGGCACGTTATCGTGGAGCAAGGTAACGAACGCGAGTAGCTACACGGTGTCGGACGGAACTAAAACCGTGTCGGTAAGCACCAACAGCATAGCGCTTGCGACAAACGGCTTTACCGTTCCCACAAGCGGCAGTGTTACATATACAGTAGTCGCCAAGGCCACCGGTTATAACGATTCGGCGGCTGCGTCGTATACGTATACATATGCACCGCCGCAGCCGACTACGCTTGCTATGCCGACGGGACTTTTTGTAGGTAGCGGTATTTTGTCGTGGGTGTCGGTTGCAAACGCGACAAGCTATACGGTTTCCGACGGAACGACGACCAAGACGGTAACCACCAACAGTATCGATCTTGCGGAAAACGGCTTTTCCATGCCCGACGGCAGCACCAAGACGTATACGGTAATAGCCAAAGCATCGGGCTATAACGATTCGCCTGCGGCGTCGAAAACCCATACGTTTGCGCATGAGCATACGTTTTCGGCACAGTGGTCGAGCAACAAGACGCACCACTGGCACACGATTAGCTGCGGACACACGATGTCCACCGAGGAGTCCAAAGGTTACGGAGCTCATGAATTTGAAGGGAACACTTGTTCGGTTTGTTCGTATACGCGTTCCACTCCGCTCCTCGGTCAATACGTGTATTATGGCGAATATCCTCAAACGTTGAAGGAAGACAGCGTAACGGTGAGTGGTTCCGCGGGCGCCGACGGCTATTATACCGGCAGCGACGGTGCCAAGTATGCCAAGGTAGCCGCAACGCCGTTCGTGTATTATCAAGGCTTCAAAACTAAGTTCTCCAACGGCGAGTGGATAACGAGCGGCACCGAATACTACTTTAAAGTCGAGCCTATTAAATGGCGTATTTTGGAGCATAGCAACGGCAGCACGTTGCTTTTCTGCGACAGCATTATAGACCACGGTGCGTATTATAACGGCGAGGACAGCCGAGAGATAAACGGCGCTACAGTGTACCCGTCCAACTACGAACACAGCGATATACGTACTTGGCTTAACGGTACGTTCTATGCGACTGCGTTCAACTTGACCGAAAAAGCAAGCATTCAAACCACAACGGTGAATAACGGCAATGAGACTACCGGTTATTCCGAAAACCCGTACGTATGCGACGATACTCAAGACAAGATTTTCCTTTTAAGCAATAGAGACGCATACAACACCGAGTATTGGTTTATTGCCGAAGGTGCGACGGCGGATGACGCGCGCATGCTGCTCGTCAGCGACTATGCGCGCGCGATAGGTGCGCACACAAGCGACTCGATAGCTTGGGCGGGCTGCGGCATATGGTGGATGCGTTCACCCATGTGGGATAGCGCTATACATGTAGATACCGGCTCTATGAGCGGTATGGTTTCAAGCTCCAAGGTCAGCTCCGTACAAGTAGGTATCGCTCCCGCAATGCGCGTCGATACAAATGCGCTTTAATCAGTCGGTGGCATAGAATTAAGGATACAATAATCATGGTAGGTAAGTATCCCGTAATAACGCTGTGCGGAAGTACGCGGTTTAAAGACGAATTTATCACGGCGCAAAAGCGGTTGACGCTGGAAGGAAATATCGTAATATCGGTCGGGCTGTTCGGGCATTCTGGCGACGACGAGGTGTTTACGGACAACGTCAAGCAAATGCTCGACGATATGCATAAGCGCAAAATCGACATGGCTGACGAGATTTTCGTAATAAACAAAAACGGCTATATCGGGTCAAGCACTAAATCCGAAATAGAGTACGCCAAGGCGACGGGCAAAAAGGTGCGCTACTTGGAAAATCAATAAAACGTTTACAATAAAAAGAGCCGTGTTTGCGGGATAGCGAACACGGCTTTTTGTTGTGAAAATTTTTATATTCGCGCGTTAGGGGCGTTGACGGTGAACAGGTTGGCTTTGTTTTTGTCGCACAGCCGCGAGAACACCGCCTCGCCGTAGCGGGTGAGCATATCGTTGGGCGAAAGGTTGGAGGTGATTATTGTATTGCGCCCGTGCAGCCAGCGCTCGTTTACTATCGTGTAGAAATATTCACGCGTTATGTTTTTGAGCACAGTTTCCGTACCGAGGTCGTCGATTACGAGTAGGTCGCAGTCTAACATGGGCGTGAATAAATCGCGGTAGTCGTCTATGGCAAACTGCGTGTGGTAGTCCTTTGCGCGCTTTACCATTTCAAACGCGCTTACCGTTACGGTAGCCGCGCCACGCGCCAGCATTTCGGTTGCGATTGCCGAGGCTAAAATTGTTTTGCCGGTGCCCGCGCTGCCTAATATAATAAAGAACGGTTTTTTGTTCTCGGGGAATTCGTTTATATATTGCTCTGCTTCTTTGTACAGCTTGGATATAGCTTTTGGCGCCGATTTTTTTGCCGCCCCGAAATCGGTTTGGGGTAGGGCGAGGTTTTCCGCTTCCGACTGTATTACGCGCTTAACCACGCACTTGCAGTACTTGCCGTTAGCGTAGCCTGTGTCGTTGCAGTCCTTGCATCTTGCGGGCGGCTCGATAGTTTGCTTTGTAAGCCCCAGCCTTTTGGCGTTTGCTTGCAATTCCGCTCGTGCCTTGTCTAAGTCGTTGGGCAGCTTTTGCGCTTTTTTTACCGCTTCGGCTTGGTAAAAAGCGTTGGCGGCGCGAAGTCCTTCGTCATTAGCGAGCGCGTTGCGCCAAACTGCTAAGCCCTCGTCCAAATCGTCGCGGCGGCGGTCGGTAATCTCTTTAACTGCGCGTTGGTAAGCGTTCATCAATCGTCGTCCTCCGTGATAGGCGTGAACAGACTGTTAAGCTGCTCCTCGGTGTACTTTTCGAATATCATGCCGGTTTGTTTGCCCTCGGCGGCGGGCTGTTGGGTGCTTGCTACCATAGGTGCGGCAGCTTTGGCTTTTTTGATATCGGTTATGCCCGAATTGTGCCAAGCGAGCAACACCGCATTCATGTACGCAAAGGGGTTTGCTTTGTCGGCGGCCAGTTCGGCGGCGTAGTCTATCAGTGCTTTGGGCATATTCCATTTTCCTGCCCAGTTGGCGTAGTACGCGCGATGGATATCCTTGACCGCGCCCTGAATGTTAAGTGTTTTTAACAGTTTTTCAATTTTATTATCAAAGCGGTTTTCGTAGTTTACGCTATCCTTGACTTGTTTTTCGGTAGTCAAACCGCGACCGAACAAATCGCGGATAACTGCGTCGAGGTCGGACAGCCGCTTCATATCCTTTTTCATGCAGTAGTCGGCGGCGGCGAGTATTGCTTTGCTTTCAAATCCCAAACCCAGCCACGGCTTGATATACGTTGCGATTTCGGGATCTGTATTTTCGTAAAAAACGCCCAAAGCCTTGTTGATAGCCGATGCCAATTTGTAAAGCTCTTTGCGGTCTTCCTCGTATTTGTCGATGATATCCGCGGAAAAGAAACCCAATTTATAATATTGTGTTAGCTTTCCGTCAAGCATGGCGATGCTACTGCCGCGTTTTATGTTTTGCGCGACGTGCAAAATGACGTCCGCGCCAAATTTGTACTCGATCTTCCATTTTTTGTAGAGCTGTACCGCTTCATGGTCTACATGTTTTTTGCCCATTGCGCCGAGCGTCGCGCGCAGGTCGTTGTAGTAAACGCCGAATTCGTCAAGGCGTTCGCCAACGTCGTCGGCGGTACGGTAGCCGTCTTCGGCAAGGTTGCGCGCAACGGAAAGTATATACGGACAAGACACGTCGTCGCCTTTAAGGTCGACGCAGTATTTGACAATAAGCACCATGGCTTGCCATTCCACGTGCAGCTTTTCCATCAGGGAGTAATAGTCGTGATACTCGTTAGGGGATATTTGCCGCGCGGATATGTACAGCTGCGCTTGACGGTTAAACTCCTTGTATGTATCGACGTCGAGCAGTTTGATTTTGGGACGGGCGGTGCGCGGCGAAAAGTAGCAAATATCGTCGCCCAGTCGCGACATAAGTCCTTGCTCCGCCCAATAGTCTATTGCGGCGGTAACAGTGCGCTCGTCCATGTCCAGTCGCCGTGCAAGCCGCTCTATACTGTCGTCGGCGTCGCTTTTGCGTGCGGCAAGCGAAAGACCGTAAAGGTACACCTTTACGTAATCGCCGTCCGCGTACGGCATGTACTCGACTATAAATTTATTTTCGACGGTTATTGCGCCGTCAAGACTTGCTTCCGCCGACAGTTTGAACATCTCGCGCCTCTTTTGCTTGAATTTTTTCCGTGTATGTATTATAATACCACGTGCAAGCGAAATTATCAACCGTTTTCGTCAAAATAGGAGCGTACAAACATAAAATGAAAATTTTGCATACGGCAGACCTACACTTGGGCAAAAAGCTGAACAAGGCGGCGCGACTGGACGAGCAGTGCGACGTTATTAAGCAGCTATCGGAAATCGCCGATGTCGAGGATATTGACGTCGTGCTTATTGCGGGCGATATATTCGACACGTCGGTACCTACGTCGGAGGCCGAGCGCGTTTTTTACCGAAGCATACTCACGCTTGCCGAGCGCGGCAGGGCGGTTATCGCGCTTGCCGGCAACCATGACGACGAGCGCCGTATGTGCGCCGCCAAGCCGCTTGCCGATTTACAGGGCATAGTGCTGGCGGGCGAGCTGGATTATTCCGCGCTAAACGGCGAAACGCTGTCCGACCCCACGCCGCCACCCAGCTTGTTCGGACTGTTTGACGCGGCGGACTACATACAAAAACAGCGCATAAAGATTTTCGGGCGGTACGGTGGCGTAACGGTGGAAAAGGGAGACGAACGGGTGAACATCGCGCTCGTTCCGTACCCCGCCGAATCGCGGCTGTCGCGCTGGGCAAAGCAGGATTATAATATAGATTACGTCGATCGCGTAAAGCAAACGCTCTCTTCCGCATGCGAGTTTTTTGACGATAACTACAACATTTTATGTACGCACTTATTTTTGAGTAAGTCGGAAGCGTCGGAGTCGCTGGGCGGGCTTTTGGCATTGCCGACAAGCATACTGCCCGAAAGCGCGGACTACGTCGCGCTCGGGCATGTTCACAAGCACTTGCGCATTTGCAAGCGCCCGCTTGCCGAATACAGCGGTTCGCCGTTGCAGTACGCCTACGACGAGAGCCGTACCAAGTCGGTCAACATTATAGACACGCAAAAGAAGACGGTGGAGCAAAAGATACTTACCGCCGGCAAAAATCTTACCGAAACGGACGCCGACAACTTTGACGAATGCATGAGCAAGCTGGAATTTTATTCGGGCGACTATGTGCGCATAAAGTACAGCGGCGAACCGCTCACCCGTGACGAAACGGCGCAAATCCGTTCGCACCCCGCGTTCAACGATTTGGTAGTTACGGCAACGCTGCGCGGCGACGTCAAGGTTGAGCGGCGCGCGCACCTGACGGACGGTGAAATATTCGACATGTACTACAAGCACAGGTTTAACGCCGAACCGAGCGCAGAGCTGAAAGCGGTGTTTGCCGAACTTATAAAAGAGGCGGACGAATAATATGAAACCGATAAAACTTACGATAGAGGGAATAAATTCGTTTATAGAGGAGCAAACGCTCGACTTTGAGGCGGCGGGGCGTAGCAACCTGTTTTGCATTTGCGGTAAGACGGGTGCGGGCAAGACCACTATTTTCGACTGCATTATGCTCGCGCTGTACGGCAAAAGCCCCAAGGGTAATCTCGGTGACGTCATAAATCTTTCGGTAAACTCGGCGCGCGTGGTGCTGGAATTTTCCGAGGACGGCGAGCGGTACGTGGTGGAGCGCACGTTAAAGCGCAAGGCTGACGGCACGGCGGGCAGCGAGTGTACTCTGTACAAAAACGGTACGCCCATCTCCGTCAAGAGCGACGACATTAACAATATAATATACGGCATAATCGGGCTGGAAGCGGCGGAGTTCAAAAACGTGTATCTACTCGAACAGGGCGAGTATGCCGAGTTTCTGAAAAAGACGCCGCAAAAGCAAACAGAAGCGGTGGGTAAGATTTTTTCGCTTATGCGGTTTGGCGAGGTGTTCAAGTATGCGTCCGTGCATGAGCGCGAAAAGAACGGGGAGATAGCGGCGCGCGAACGCGAGCGCGACAAGCTGGGCGAGGTATCGCCGCAAAAGCTGAAAGAGCAAAAGGACGAAATAAAATCACTGCGCACCAAGCTTGCCGCATGCGAAAAGGATTTGTCCGCGCGTGCCGCCGAGCTTGCCGAGCTGGAAAAGGTGCGGGATATATTCATTCGCGTGCGCGAAAAGCAAAGCGCGGTAAAAAACCTCATGCTTCAATCGGACGACGCGAAAAAGCGAGAATTCGATGCCAAGACTGCGCTTGACGAGTTTGAAAAATCGGTAAACACCGAGGACGAAAAACGACAGGCGTTTTTGCGCGACGAGCTGAACAGACTGTCGGCGCTCAACACTCTCGACCGCGAGTACGCCGTAGCCGTGCGAGAATTAGCTACAAAGCAAACCGCGCTGGACGGAAAGCGCAGCGAGCTTTCGGCGGCGGAACAGAAATTAAAAAATTTACAGCAAGCTCACGACGGCGATATTGCGCAGCTTAAAGAAATATTAAACAAATTCGTGCTTGCCGCAAACGGCGTGGAAAATAAATCTTCGGGGCTCGCGTTTGCGGTGTCGGCACTCGGCGGCGATGACGTGTCGGTTGCCGACATAACCGAAGCAAAGGGAAAACTGCTTGCCGAACTTGATAGATATTCGGAGTTGGACGCCGATAGGAAAAAGATTGTCGCGGCGCTTGCCGAGTATGCCGAAAACCGAAATAAACAGTTGGGTGTGATTGAGCAGTACGCTGCCCGCCTTGCCGAGCTTGAAAAGGCTGTCGAGCAGGCGAATGCGGAGGTGGAAACCTGTGCGGCGGCGCTGTCCGCGGCGCAGCTACACTCGCACGCGGCGGCGGTGCGTGCCGAGCTGCACAGCGGCGATACCTGTCCCGTATGCGGCGGGGTGTACGACGGCGAACACGAGGCGGGGGATACCGACGTAGAAAAACGCAAAGCCGAGTCAGAAGCCGCCAAGCAAAAGCTGAAAGAAGCGCAAGGCATGCACGCCGAGTGTGTAAAACATTCCGACCGTGCCAAAGCCGATTACGACAATTTGGATAAAGATATACAATCCGCCGAGCGCAATCGTGCCGAAACCGAAAACAAAATTGCGCAAACGTGCGTTGTGCCCGACGTTTACAAAAGCCTTGCCGCCGCGCTTGACGATTGCAAAAAAGCCGCCGAAAAGGCTAACGCATCGGGGGACTTACTTGTTAAGCATACGCCCGCGATTGCGGCGCTCGGTGCGGAGAGTAAAGCGTTAGAGGGCGCGCTTGTCGAGCTCAAACAAAAATCGGAAAACTACAAAACAGAGCTGGGGCAGTCGTGCGGCAAGACGGACGGCGATATAGCCAAGGTCAAGACCGAGCTTGCCGAGGTTGACGCGCGGCTTAGCGCGGTTGATACTAAGCGCAAAACGCTTGTCGGCGCGTTGCAGGCGGCGACTGCGGCAGTCGCGGCAATAGAAAACTCGCTTGCCTCCGCCAAAGCAGATTGTCCTGTGGACAGTCCCGAATTCGACGAGGGCGCTTATACCGAAAAGCGCGACGAGCTTGAACGGGTAAAGACCCGCATTGCCGAATATAACAAGGACATAGCGGTCAAGCAGGTGGAGGCAGAAGCGCTGTCGCAAAAGTGCGACGAGCTGTCCGAGCTTAACGCCGAGCTTGCCGCGCTGAAAAAGCGCGCCGACTTGTACAAGGTCATAGCCGATATGACTAAGAATAAGGCGATGCTTAACTTTGTCGCGGCGGAATACATAGTGGAATTTACCGCCGTCGCGGGCGAAATTTTGAGCGAGCTGTCAAGCGGCAAATACACAATGTGCTACGACAAGATTAACGGCTTTATGGTGTCCGACTACCTTAACGAGGGCAAGTTCCGCAAGACGGACACGCTGTCGGGCGGCGAGCTGTTTTTGGCGTCGCTGTCTGTGGCGATAGCGATTGCCCGCACGCAAAGCCGCGGCAACAACGCTTTCTTCTTTTTGGACGAGGGCTTCGGCACGCTGGACGAGGATCTTATCGACGTCGTTTACGGCGCGCTGGAATCGCTCAGCAAGGATTGTTTGGTGGGTGTAATCACTCACGCCGAAGCGCTTATATCGCGCATGCCGTTTACCGTCACGGTAGAGGAAGCTACCGACACTTGCGGCAGCAGGATAAAGCAATGATAGTTAAGAATTAAGAATGCAGAATTAATAATTATAAAATAAGGTCGGGATTTAGTATCTCAACCTTTTACTTTTATTTTGTCTTTTTATACAGCGGGTACGAATACACCTTGTTCGCGCCGAATAGTTTGCCGACAAAGTATTTATTGGCGGAGGCCTCGTTTGTCACCACAACGCGGTCGTTTACTATTGTTATGTCCTCCGAGAACGAGGGGAGAGTGAGCGTTTTGAATTTTGTTTTGCCGTCCAGATAGTACAGCGGCACTTGCATTTTTTGCGCAGCTTCGTTCTTTTTGAACGATACCGTTATTTGCGCGCCGCCGTCTTTGGGCAGTGTGTGGTATTGCAGTTCCGAATCGACCAGTCCGTACGAGCGCGACAACACCGCCGTGCCGTCCTTGATTGCAAACCCCTGTACAAGTCCCGTAATAGATATGCAGTATTCGGGGTAGGGCTGTACGCCGTCTTCGCAAATCAATCCGTTTTCGTCAAGCTTGTAGCACGACACGATTGCCTTGTTCTTTTCGCCGCTCGGGGTGGTGTAGTAATGGGCTTTGTCAGTTTCGTAATTGCCCGCGCGGTAAAATTCGCCCACGTACAAGTAATCGTTGTCGCTGTAACAGTACGCGGCGCGGTTGTCTACCGGTATGGTTTGCGCCACCTTTACCTTGCCGCCCGCTTTGGCGGACTTAATCGCGCTCAGTTCAAGCCGCAAAAGAGAGTAATCGTTGGCTAAGTACACGCTGTCCTTGGTACACGCCACGCCGCCGGCATGGCCCTTTGCCGTCTTGCCTTTGTCGTCTACGGCGACTATGCGCTTAAAGCTTTCTCCCTTGCCGAAATACACAACTACGTTGTTATCGCCGTCGTAGCCTGTTTGTATATAATTGCCGTCGCCGGCGTAGGCAATGCCCTGCGGCGCCCAGCCGCTGTTAATTTCGGGTACTACGCAAACGTACTTGCGAATATCGCGCGCGTCGCCGTACTTGCCCAAGCCGATAAAAAACAAAATCAGGTACAGCAACAAAAACAACCCGACTATCGTTGCCAAAACTATTCCCGTTATTTTAAGGGTTTTCTTTAACGCCTTGTTCATAACTACTCCGTTTTTGTTTGTATATTATATATAGTATAGCGCAAACGGAAAGAGATAGCAAGAATAATTCGGAATTCGGAATTATGAATTCGGAATTAAAAAGTATTGCAATTTTTTTTATGCTGTGTTATAATCATTAAGCAAAAACTTTTTACGGAGGAGTTGTTTTTTATGCAATATTCACGCGAAGTACAAAATATGCAATGCGTGGCAAAAGGTTGCAATCACGGACCGGCGCCCATTCCCGAAGAGGGCAAGTGGGTCAAAGCCTACGATATCAAGGATATCAGCGGGCTTACGCACGGCTGCGGTTGCTGTGCGCCCCAGCAGGGCACCTGCAAGCTTACGCTCAACATCAAGGACGGCATTATCGAGGAAGCGTTGGTCGAAACCATCGGCTGCTCGGGTATGACGCACTCGGCGGCTATGGCGGCGGAAATTCTCCCTGGGAAGACGCTGCTCGAAGCGCTTAACACCGACCTTGTTTGCGACGCTATCAACGTTGCTATGCGCGAGCTGTTCTTGCAAATCGTTTACGGCCGCAGCCAGTCGGCTTTCTCGGACGCGGGCTTGCCCGTAGGTGCGGGATTGGAAGACCTCGGCAAAGGCTTGCGCAGTCAGGTGGGCACGATGTATTCCACCAAGCTCAAAGGCCCGCGCTATCTTGAAATGGCGGAAGGCTACGTAACCCGCGTCGCGCTGGATAAAAACGGCGAGATCATCGGCTACGAGTACGTAAACCTCGGCGTAATGATGAAGCTGGTGTCGGAAGGCGTCAGCGGCAACGAAGCGCTCGAAAAAGCCAAAAAGCACTACGGCCGTTTCGAGAATGCGGCTAAGTACATAGTGCCGCGCAACGAGTAAGGAGGTAGAGTAACATGGCTATCACGTTTGAAGGATACGAAAGAAGAATAGACAAAATCAACGCCGAGCTCAAAAAGTACGGCATCGCTTCCTTGGAGGAGGCGCGCGACCTTTGCTTGAAGCACGGCGTGAACGTTGAGGAAATAGTAAAGGGCGTTCAGCCCATAGCGTTCGAAAACGCGGTGTGGGCGTACACGGTAGGCTGCGCCATCGCCTTCAAAAAGGGCGTAAAGAGCGCGGCGGAAGCGGCGGAATGCATCGGCTTGGGTCTGCAATCGTTCTGCATTCCCGGCAGCGTTGCCGACCAGCGCAAGGTCGGTTTGGGCCACGGCAACCTCGGCGCAATGCTGCTTAGAGAAGAAACGGACTGCTTTGCTTTCCTTGCCGGACACGAATCGTTTGCTGCGGCGGAAGGCGCTATCGGCATTGCGCGCAACGCCAACAAGGCGCGCAAAAAACCGCTTCGCGTTATACTCAACGGCTTGGGCAAGGACGCGGCGTACATAATTTCGCGTATCAACGGCTTTACGTACGTAGAAACCAAATATGACTACTTTACCGGCGAGCTTAAAATCGTGCGCGAGGTGCCGTTCAGCGACGGCGAGCGCGCCAAGGTGCGTTGCTACGGCGCGGACGACGTAAGCGAGGGCGTGGCTATCATGCGTCAGGAAAAGGTTGACGTGTCCATTACGGGCAACTCCACCAACCCGACCCGCTTCCAGCACCCCGTAGCCGGCACGTACAAAAAATGGTGCCAAGAAAACGACAAAAAATACTTCTCGGTCGCCAGCGGCGGCGGCACGGGCAGAACGCTTCACCCCGACAACGTTGCGGCGGGTCCCGCCTCATACGGCATGACCGACACGATGGGCCGTATGCACAGCGACGCGCAGTTTGCGGGCAGCTCGTCCGTTCCCGCGCACGTCGAGATGATGGGTCTTATCGGCATGGGCAACAACCCCATGGTCGGCGCGACCGTCGCTTGCGCTGTTGCAGTAAGCCTTGCGAAATAAATTTTTAATTAAATAATGCTAATCAAACAAAGCCCTTGATTATCAAGGGCTTTTGTTGTGGAAAAAATTATGCCGAAACCCACGCGAAACCCTTGACAAGGCTGTAAACGCGTGTTATCATATATGTGAAAACACATCTATAAAGAGGTATGCAAAATGAAAACGACTTTCGAGCAGTTTATCGCGGCTAATCCGACCTGTGGCAAGTTTAAGGACAACGCCGACGCGCGGCGGATTTTCAACATTATCAGCTGGCGGGAAAACATTTTGAAAATGATGGACATGTCGGAGTTCGGCAAGCCTGCGCTTGCGGGGTGCGTAAAGGAGATTGAGGAATTTTGCGATTCGGATAATAACAAATCCATTGATTTGCGTGACGATTTTACGCGCAAGATGATAGGGCGAATGGTTAAATCGGTTTTGGAGCCGTACGGTTATCGCGTGGATAAACAAAAGGACATTCCGCAAAAGGCGTGTTCTAAATATTTTTCCACGGCGTCGTGCTACGTGGCTACCGAGGATTCGGAAAATTTCCGAATGGTCATCAACGACGATATAATGGAAGTGCGCAAGGGGAATACGCTTTTTTCCAACTTTCACTTGGAATACGTAATTCGATTTTATGAACGCGACGGTCAAACAAAATACGTATCAATCAATGGCCGCCATTACGACTTACATACCAAATATCCGTTCAAGAGTCAGGGCAACGTGCATTTGATATTTCTTAGTGAATACGGTATATGGTTCGGTTTGAGCTTTGACGGACAGGATAGTGAGATGATTGTCAACAGTAATCCGATAATTAAGCAACTCATTAAGAAGCTAAACGTCGATTGGGAAATCGACGAGAACTACGGCTTTGAAGTCGATGACGATACTATATTCCGTATTATCAAAGACTCGCAAGAAGACATGGAGTTCAAAATCAAAATACGGGAAGTATACAACGGCGGGGGCGAATTCAGCTTTTGCGGTGTATCTAAGAATGAGCATGAAATCCGATTGCATCCTTACGTAGACTACGCATTTTATATAGGAGAAGACGATTTAGAATGCTTTTTGTATTACTTTTTAACAAAGTATTTTGACGCATATATGCCGAAGAATTATCAGACTGCCGAGGAACAATGCAACAAACACGAATTTGACCATTGGGGATGTAATTATTTCACGGTGCCGCAAATACTGGAAATGCTGGATGAAATTACCGCAAGCGCCGAGATGTTAAGAACAGACTATGATAAAGCTATACAACAAGACTTCGCAAAGAATTTTTCTATATTCTTTATGACAGATGACGATGAGTCGCAGCATTATATGCCGCACGACGTCGCTATCAAGAAGCATATCGGCAACGTTATAGACTTTTATCATCGCTTTGTAGCGAGAATGAAAAAGCTTATCGAAAGCAAACCCGATATAGAACATATCATTATAACCGGCCCGTGATGTAACTGCGCAGGAAAACTCACCTTTTTAAATTTCGAATTGAAAAGATGGCGCTGAGCAATTATTAACGACACAAAGCTATTCGGGTGTAACGCAACACAAATCACATAAGTACACACACGCATATAAAATTATCTAAAAACACTTGCAATTAGTTTTCGCATATGTTATAATGAGGTATGACAACGGCGTCGAAAAGGGTTTTTCGGCGCCATTTTTTTGAGAGAGGGTCATGAAAAAACGGCTTTTAGTATTTATAGCGGCGGCAATAATGCTGTTTTGCACTTCCTGTTTTTGCGTTATCGGTTGCGGGTCTGACGACGACGGTCCCAAAGTCGAATACAATATAACGGTGCTTTCGCCCGACCAAACTCCGTTGCAGGGCGTAACCGTTTCTTGGAAAAAATCGGGCAAAACAAAAGGCAGCGCCAAAACGGGCGACGACGGCTTGGCTGCCGTAAAAATACCGCAGGGCACGTACAACGTTGTGCTTAGCGGTATGGCCGATGGGCTTACGTACACCGAGATATCGGTAACTCCCGATGTGCGTGTGGGACTTAGCGTAACGCTTACCGTAATGCGCGTTACGTACACTGCCGAAGTAAAGGATAAAACAGGCGCGGCGGCGCAAAACGTAACCGTCACTTGGTCGAGCGGCAGCACTGTTGCGGACTCGGCTGTTACGGGCGCGGACGGAAAGGCGTCGTGCGAGCTTGATTACGGCGAGTACACCGTAACGGTATCCAACCTTCCCGACGGCAACGTATATACCGATACCAAGACGGTAACGGGCAAAGCGCCCAATGCTGTTATCGAGTTGCGCGAGGGTGCAACGGAAAACTACACGGTAACGGTGCGCAGCGAGGGAGGACTGAAATTCAAAGACGTATCCGTATTTATATACAGCGGCACCAAGCCCATTTATTCGGGCAAGACCGACGATAACGGCGTGCTTGTATTCTCTTTGCCCGCGGACAACTACACTGTGCGAGTGCCGAGCGTCCAAGACGCGTATACCGTAAAAAGCACTCCCAATCTTACCGCCACCGTGCGGCAGGGCGACGTGGTGCTTAGCTCGTCGGTAATAACCGATGCGGCGCCCGCCGATAAGATTTACAAAATAGGCGATATAATTCATGACTATGAATGGACCACGCCGTACGAGGTGGACGGACAAAAAATAACCTACTCCATTGCCGAGCTGTTGGAAACCAAGGAAGCGGTTATTATAAACAACTGGGGCACAAAATGCACATACTGTGTGGAAGAGATGCCCGCCATGGAAGAGGTTTATCAAAAGTATAATGACAAAATCGAGCTGCTTGCAATCAGCAACTACTTAGGCGGTGATTCCGAATCGACAATAGTAAGCTATCGGGAAGAAAACGAATATACATTCCCGATGATGCGTGACAACAATTCGTTTGCCACTCGCTTCCAAATAACAGGCTTCCCCACGACTATAGTAATCGACCGTTACGGCGCGATAGCGCATATCGAGTCGGGCGCAATCCCTGCTGTGGAAACATGGGAGCTGCTTATCAAGCAGTTTATAGGCGACGACTACGTTCAAACGTTTACCCCCGGGGAGGATAACGAGTCAATCACTTCGGTAATATCAAGACCCGACATCACCGTACCCGCCGATCATTACAAAAAAATCGGCCAAGCAATAAACAACTTTACCGCTACCGACGACATGTACGTCGAATGGTACGGCGAAACGGCAAGCAAAGTATATTGGCCGTTCTTGTTGAAAACGGAAGAGGGAGTGTCGGAGACAGACGAGGTTTTATGCTCGTCCAACGTCAAAAAGCCCAGTTCGATGTCGGCGCTGTTTGCCGCAGTCAAAATGCCTGTGGGCAAGGTGCTTGCGTTCGACTATTATTGTCAGACCGAAACCGCGGACGTGCTGTCCGTGGCATGGGACGGATTAATGACAATCAAACAAATTTCCGGCAATTCACCCGAGTGGAAAACATGCTATTTGTACGCCGAGCTTGACGGCGACGAGCATGGCTTGGCATTGTCGTACATTAAGGACAGCACGGTTAACGTCGGCTTGGACAATGTGTACATTCGCAATGTTCGGTTCGAGGATATGTCCGCAATAGACGAGGATATGGATATGCCGCGCACTGCGGCGTACGGCGTTCCCTCCGAGGGCGCAACCGAATATTCGTATTATGCGGGCGTGGAGCTTGTGGACGGATACTATCATGTTAAGCGCGACACGTTACAAAATAACGAGTATGCCGGTAACGACGAAAAGCCCATGCTGTTTATGAATATGCTCGGACCTACTAAATGGAGCAGCGCGTCTATTGCGGTGCTTATTACCGACAAGGACGACGCGGGCGAGTATTCCGTAGACTGCAAATTCAGCGTAAACGGCGGTGCGGAGCGCGATTACCGCGACATAATAGCCAAATATTGCAGCATTTCCGCAGCTTCCGACATATACGGATTGTTGCCTGTTGACGACGAGCTGCGCGATATCATTTCGGCGTTTATAGCCAAAGTGGAAGGCGGCGCGGTAAGGCAAAACGGATGGTTGGAGCTTTGCATGTTCTATTCGCACTACGGCGATGATGGCGAGTATATAGGCAACCCCATACTCGGTCTTACCACCAAAACGGCAATTCCCGTCGAGATAGACACCGTAACAACCGCCAATCTCAACCGCATAATGGGCGCGGTCACGACGGAAATTTACTCGTTCACTCCCGAAGAGAGCGCGGTGTACAAGATTGAATCGTTGCTGCCCGAGGGTCAAAAGGCATCACAGGTTTGGCTGTACGACGACAGCACCGACGTCGAGCATCCGCTTGTGTACGACGGCGACGAACGGTTTATCCGCGACGGAGTGAACGAACAGAACTTTGTCCTGTACAGATACTTGACCGCAGGCCATAAGTACTATATAGAGGTCGCGCTGCTCATGCAAGAGTTGGGCGATATGGACTTTAAAGTAACCAATGTCGGGCAGTCGGTTACCGAGCTCGTTCCTTGCTCGGAGGGTACTTTCGATATGATACTCGGTCCGAAGGAAGAGCTGTTGGGCATCGAGCTTGCGGGCGCTGTCAGCTATTACAAAGACGACGATGGCTTCTACCGCGTGGGCGACGCAAGCAATAAGCACGACGACGATCCGTACATTTATCTTGACGTCAAGTATCCCACGCGTATTTCGCCTACACTGTCTTTGACTCAGCTCGCCGATCAAAAGTTAAAGATTCCGACCTTAAACGCGTATTGCGATTATTACACATTCGATTTCAGGTATACGATAGCCTACACCTCTACCACAAACGATGAGGGTACCATAACCAACTATACGCCCAAGTTCGATTTAGTAGGGTGTGGTATCGACAGAGATTTTGCCGACTATACCGCTAAAATTAAAGAGTATATCGCAGGCGCCGACGACGGACTTGTCAAGGTGAACGACGAGCTTGTCAAAATACTTAAACTGTTTATAGAAACGCGCGTTAACAGGTTTGAAAACGGCGAGTACGAAGAGGCGCTCGACAACGAGTGGTTAAGGTTCTGCTGGTATTACAAAACGCACGACGCGCAAAATCCTTAGAGAATGTAGAATTATCAATAAGGATAAAAAATTTCGTAATTATCGTCTGAACATTAGGACGTAAAAAAATTTTGGAGGTAAAAACATGACAAAACTACGCAACAAAATCGTGCTTGTGCTTTTGGCGCTTTGTCTTGTCGCATTCGCGGGAATAACCGTTGCTTGCGGCGGCGACGACAAGTCCGAAAACAAACCCGTTACATACACCGTTATCGTCAAAATGGACAACGAGCCGGTAAAGGGCGTACAAGTAACCGTCAAAAAGGGCGGACTTTCGTACGCGCCCAAAACGACGGGCGACGACGGCAAGGTAGAATTCTCGCTTTCCAAGTCCAACGACTACGAGGTCGAGCTTGACAACCTGCCTGAAAACTACGAGGTCCCCGCGGACGCAACGCTTAAGTTCCCCGCCGATCGCAAACTCACTGTAAACATCGCGGAAAAGTTTGCGTACAAGGTTAAGCTTGTAAATCCCGACGGTTCGCCGTTTACCGCAACGGACGTAACGGTAGGCATTTGTATTGACGGCAACTGCCTTACGCCCGTAGAGATTGACGCAAACGGCTTGGCGCGGATCGATGCGGAAAAGAACGATTACCACATCAAGGTTTTCGGCTTGCCTGCGGGCTATGCGTATGAGTGCGACGCCGACGGCTACGCGATGTACCAAAGCGATGAAGGCACGTATATCGATCAGGGCGCCGAAAACACGTACAAAAGCCTTTCCGCGACCAAAAACGAGGAGACGGTAACGATTTATCCCGTCAACGTTCTCGACTTTGGCAAAATGACAGCGATGACCGAGGACGAGATAGCCGAATACAATGATTGGTACAGAACGATAACCGGCTATAATGCGTACAAGGTGCAAATGAAGCTTGAACCCAAGCAAACGGCATATTACACCTTTACCGCCGAATATACAGGTACGTATATGCTTTACGCTATCGGATATCAAAGCGTTTTGACGGGTTATAAGATTAACTCGCGATTCTTGCTCGGCGACACCGTTGCTTCGGGCAGCGGCTGGTTTGACGAGTACGGTCAGGCAATAGAAGCCGTTAAGGGCAAGCAATACTATATAAACGTTACCGCATTATCCACAGGAGTGGATTGCGAGTTTATCATTACTACTCCCGCCGCGTCCAAAACAGAAATCACCGGCGCGACCACCGTCAAAGCTGTAATCAACAAAGAGGGCGCCAATGCGGTTATCGTGCTTGCTCCCACCGCAGGTGCGGCGTACAAGCTGACCGTGCAGGGCAACGGCGCAATCAGTCAAGCATATGACGCGAATGATGCAGCGGGCTTTGTGTTCGAAGAAAGCGATTACAGCGCCAATGCGTTTACGACGGCCAAGTTCACCGCGGACCAGATAGGCAACAGGCTGTACTTTGCCGTTTCGGTCAATGCGAGCGAATATCCCGCAACCGTCGACGTAAAAGTGGAAAAGACGGCTGACCTTGTAAATACTTACAACGTTATCGCAACCGAGGATACGCTTACTCAGTACACCGTTCCCGAAAACAAGGAGCTTGTTCCCGTTCCGCTTGACGAGGAGGTTGAGCTTGTTTTGGTCAACGGCGTATATCATTACGGCACGGCCGACGGTCCCGTTGTTGTGGTAATGCTCACAAAGGAGTTGGATGTCGATAGATTTAGTGCGGGCGGCGCATTGGCGTATATAGAGCTTGCCACCGACGGCAGAGTAAATCCGTATGTGGTGAACGTTACTCCGTTTGCAGACAGAGCCGACCTTACCAAAGGCAATACCTACGACGACTACCGCGAAATATTGCGCGGCTTTAAAGATTACAAGTACAACGCGCAAAACAATCCGACAATTCCCAACGCAACCGACATAACTGTTGCAAACTACTATGCCAAGTACGTTAACGAGGATGGCGTTTATCCGCTTACCGAGGAGCTTAAAGGCATTTTGGAAACGCTTACGGAACAGCTTAGCTTTGACTTGCTTCCCGACGGCAATTACGAGAACCTTTGGATGTTTGCTTGCTACTGCTACGATGACTTTATGGAGCCTGACGTAATTGTCGGCGAGTATAAGTTTGTCAGCAAGGTTGAGTGGGACGAAAGAATTTCGGTAGGAGACCAAAAAGAAATCGGTTGGGACGAAGAAAATGGCGAAAGTATATACGGTCCCATCACCGCCAATGATTATAAGCTTGTTGTCGAAAAACGCTATAAGTATGCTATTTATCAACTGAATAATGACGGCGAGTACGAAAAGTATGACTCGGGTGTTTGGTCTAAGTCCGAGGACGGCGTATACACGTTTACCGTACCCGCATGGAACGTTGTTTACTCCGTAGCGTTCAACGAAACGGCAGGCTCTATCCTGCTTGTTGACGACGACGGAAACGAGTGGGAGTTCTGCAAAAACGCTTCGCAAGCGGACGACGACATTGTCGGCGAGTATGCTGACGAATACGGTCAATCCCTTGTAGTAAACGGCAACGGTACGGCTGTGTTTGAGGGAGACGGACATAAGTGGAGCGGCATTTGGTCGAACAACGACGGCATATACTTATTTACCGAATATCACCCGACTTTCGGTAAATCTGAGTACGAAGTAATGTTTGACGAGGGCGTGCTTTATTTCTACTTGATAGAGGACGGCGAGGCGGGCTTCGATCCCATTTATTCTTTTGCCATTCCTACGGAAGAACCCGAAGATCCCGAGCCTGACTTTGCCGACCTTTACAGCGACGAAAAATTACTGCAAGACGAAACCATTTCGCAGGCAAGACTTGGGTTGTATAACGACGGCAAATGTGTACTTTGGCAGTTTAATTTCAGAAGCGGCGAGTATGCAAAGATTGCCGAAGCAACTTGGGGCGCAGAAGAGGACGGCAGCAACGTGACGATTTCCGGCATAACGGTAGTCGAGGATTATGAGTATGTTATAACCGCTACGTACAACCTCGGCGTTGTCACTGTTACTTTGCAAATGGAAGATATGGACGATACTGTATACACGTTCAATATGCAGCAGGCATAATCGCTTTTTGCAATAATCAACTTTCAAGACCGTTACGGAAAAATCCGTAGCGGTTTTTGCTTGACCTACTTCTTTTGTAAAAGAAGTAAGCAAGAAAACCTTACAATATGCTTGACAATGTGTAACGCGTTATATATAATAACTTTACAGTATTCTTTGGGGCGGGGTGAAATTCCCCACCGGTGGTGACAGTCCACTAAGAACGTGAATGCGTTCCCGATTGGGTGAAATTCCCAAACCGACGGTACAGTCCGGATGATAAAAGAATTACGTACAATAAATTTGGTTATTGTATTTTATACTCCCCAAAGCATGCTTGGGGAGTTTTATTATGTCAAATCAAAACACAAAGCAAGGTATAAGCTCGACGCACATAGCGTTTATCGCAATGTTTGCAACGCTGGCGGGGGTGCTGTATATACTCGACTTTGCATTGCCGTTTGCCTTTCCGAGCTTTTTGGAATTTAAGCTGTCCGACATTCCCATACTTATAGGCTCGTTCACGCTCGGTCCTGTGTCGGGCGGGGTAATAGTGGTGGTGGAAATACTTATCAAGCTTGTGATTAAAGGCTCGACCACCATGTTCGTGGGAGAGCTGTCCGACCTTATTACCTCGTGCGCGTTCGCCGTCACTGCGGGTATTATTTACAAAAGACACCGCACCTTTAAGGGCGCGCTTGTCGCTATGGCGATAGGCACGGCGGTGGAAGTTACCGTCGCTTTGCTTATAAATTGGCTGGTGCTTGTGCCGTTCTACGTACAGTTCTTTTTCGGCGGGAGCTGGGAGCCGCTCATCGACTCAATGAAGCTGCTGTTCCCCGCATGCACTAAGGCAACCTTTTACAATTTTTATTTGTGGGTATCGGTGCTGCCGTTTAACCTTTTGCGGTGCATAATTGCGGTAGCTGTAACGCTGTTGGTGTACAAGCGCATATCGCGAATGATAAATTCGGTCAATCGCAAAATTTACGGTAAGCCCGACCATGACGAAGCTAAGTCAAAAAAGACGACGATAATTCTAATTTGTGCAGGCGTCGCTATCGTCGCACTGCTAATAACGTTTGCTTTACTGCGCGAGTTTGTATTTTAATAAAAAGGATGAGATTCCTCGCGTTGCTCGGAATGACAAAATAACTTGCTTGTGTGATTAAAAATTTTTTGTCACTCTGAGCACAGCGAAGAGTCTCAGCCTTATTTCTAATTCTTAATTCTGCATTCTTAATTCTTAATTGTATATACTAAGTCTATGATATTCATAGACAAACAAGGAGAAGCGGCGGCGGCGATAAACGACGCATTGGGTGGCACGGATTACGTGTCGCGGTTGGAGCGCGAGGTCGCCGCGATGACGGGCAAAAACGTTGTGGCGGTAAGCACGTTCGACGGGGCGGTGCATACGGCGTTGCACCTTTGCGGCGTGCAAAGCGGCGATTACGTATTCGTGCCCACGTTTACGTTTTATTCCTATCTCGCGCCCGTGACTAATATAGGCGCGGTGCCCGTATTTTTGGACTGCGATCCCGAAACGCGGTGCGTTTCTCCGCTTGCGTTAGAGACCGCGCTTGTTTGGGCGAGTCTGCAAAACAAGCCGCCCAAGGCGGTAATAATAGACAATGCGTTTGGCAGCGTAGCCGACTACGACAAACTAATACCCATGTGCAAGGCGTGGAATATACCTACTATCGAGCTGTGCGCAAGCACGTTGTGCGGCGGGCGGTACGACGGCGATTACGTTGCTATCGGGTTCGGGTCGGAGGGTGGCGGCGGAGCAGTGGCGTGCGGTGACGACTATTCGACGGCGCGACGGTTCGCGCGCTACGAATACAC
Source organism: Clostridiales bacterium (assembly GCA_029070965.1). Taxonomy (GTDB): domain Bacteria; phylum Bacillota; class Clostridia; order Christensenellales; family Pumilibacteraceae; genus Anaerocaecibacter. The sequence goes on along the minus strand of JAIEBI010000020.1, from coordinate 8,064 downwards.
CGACGGCGAAAATCACGATTACAGACTGAATAATTATTCGGCAGCGCTTGCTTGCGCGTACATGTCGGTATTGCCCAAAATTCACGAGCGAAACAAAGCCAATCTTTCGGCGCTACTCTCGTCGCTCGACTGCGTAATGCCGCCGGTCAAGGGCGACGCGGCGGTTTGCGCGCTGTGCAAAACGGACAGGGCAAAAACTATTGAAGCGGCAGGGTTCGACGTCATGCGCCCACCGCTCGCGCACACATTGCCCAAATATTCGGGCTGTCACTACTTTGAGCATGAGCAAGGTTATTCGGTTAGCGCGTCGCTTGCCGCGCACGTTCTTATAGGTTTGGACTTTTCGCCGTTCCGTCGGTTGAAGCTTATTACCATGCTCAAATAATTCCCAATTCTAAATTTACACTTGCCTTATTCGCTACGGTATGCTATACTATTTGGTAAGCCGTAATTTTTAATTGCAAAAAACCGCAAGGAGTATTGATATGAAAAGAAACGAAGTGGAAAAGAAATACCATTGGAATTTGTCCGACATGGTGGACAGCGCCCAAACCTTTGAAAAACTTTTCGGCGAGGTAGAGGGTGCGCTTGATGCAATCGAGGCGTACAAGGGCAAGCTGAATAATCGAAACGACGCACTCGGCTGTTTAAAGCTGGACGCCGAGGTGTCCAAAAAGTTCGAGCTTATTTATATCTATTCGCATATGTACCGCGACGAGGATTCCACCAACGGCGCCGCCGTCGGTTTGGCTTCGCGCACGGAAGGACTGGCGGGCAAATACGGCGCTGCGGCGTCGTTCATAAGCAGCGAGCTTGGCGCGCTCGACCAAAAGGTGCTCGATGCGTACATTGCCGATCCCGAATTTTCCGATTTCGATTTTATGCTCAAAGAGGTTGTGCGGCAAAAGGCGCACATACTTTCGGACAAGGAGGAAAAGCTTCTTGCCATGGCGGGTGAAGCGCTGGGCGTTACGTACAACGTGGCGCACATGCTGTACGACGCCGACCTCAAATTCAAGCCGGTCACTAAGGACGGCAAAAAGATAGAGCTCAACAACGGCAGCTACGGCGAGCTTTTGGCGGACTCGAACCGCGCCGTGCGCAAAAAGGCGTTCAACAATCTTTACGACGGATATATCGCGCACATCAACACCTTTGCCGCTAACTATGCCGGCAACGTCAAGGCGGATAACTTTTACGCCAAGGCGCGCGGCTACGGCGACTGCTTGGAGCAATCGCTGTTCGGCGACGGCGTACCCACGTCCGTTTACACCAATCTTATAGACGCAGTAAACCGCAACCTTGCGCCGCTGCACCGCTATATCGGGTTGCGCAAAAAGATACTCGGGCTTAAAGAGCAGCATATGTACGATTTGTACGTGCCTATCGTCGAGAACGCCGAAATGAAGCTGCCTTACGAAAAGGCGTGCGACATGGTCAAGACGGCAATGGCGCCGATGGGCGAGGACTACGTAAAGCTGCTTAACCGCGCAATGACTGAGGGCTGGATAGACGTTATGCCCAACGACGGCAAGCGCGGCGGCGCGTACAGCTGGTCGGCGTACAGCGCGCATCCGTACGTATTGCTTAACTATGCGCCCACCACCGAGGATATATTCACGCTGGCGCACGAGCTGGGACATTGCATGCATTCCTACTATTCGCAAAATAACCAGCCCTATTCAAAGTGGGACTACCGCATATTCGTAGCCGAGGTCGCGTCCATTTGCAACGAAACGCTGCTCGACGATTACCTTACCAAAAACGTAAAGGACGACAACGTCAAAAAGTATTTGCTCAGTCTTCGCTTGAACAGGTTCCGCACGACGGTGTTCCGTCAAGCTATGTTTGCCGAATTCGAATATAACGCGCACAAAATGGACTTACTGGGCACGCCGCTCACGGTGGATAACCTCAGCGAAATGTACTTGGAGCTTAACAAAAAGTACTACGGCGAGCACGTTGTTTCCGACGACAAAATCGCATACGAGTGGGCGCGTATTCCGCATTTCTACAAGGCGTTTTACGTGTACAAGTATTCCACCGGCATGACTGCGGCAACCAGCATTGCGCACAACATTTTGTCGCGCGACGGTTACGTGGATATTTACAAAACCAAGTTCCTCAGCGCGGGCGGGCATAAATCGCCGTACGACATTTTGTGCGATACGCAGGTCGATTTGGCGCAGCCCAAGCCGTACGACGACGCGTTCAAGTTCTTCAACGCCGCGCTTGACGAGTTGGAAAAACTCGCTTAATGCTGCTTAATAGCATTAAAAAATCCAAGCGGATAATAATGCTTATCGCGGTTTGCGCTGCCGCGCTGCTGCTAACAGGCTGCGGTGCGACACTTTCGGTCTACGACTATACCGAGGACGGCGTGCGTTACCATATGTACGAGCTCAGTATAGACAACGAAACGGTGAAGAGCATGGAGCGCACCGCTATAACCGATGTCGACGGCGACCCGTATACCGTGCAAGGCTACTTTGCGCGACTGTTTGCCGATTACGACTATACGTTGGTGAGTGCGTCGAATACCGACGGCAAGTACGTCGTGCGTTACCGCAAGCAGGTGGCTGACGGCGGCGAGCTTGCCGAGCTGGGCACGGCGGTAAACTTTACCACCACGCACACGGAAAATCCGTTTATACGCACTTATACCGCAACGTCGGCAAATCCGTTCAACGGCGTGCGCGAAAACTACGACAACGTTCAGCCGCTGCGCTCGTCCACCGTCCTCGAACGGATAAAGAACGGCGCTGTTGCTCACGACGCAAACGGCGAAACGGTGGTGTCCCTTCACGCGATAGACGAGGCGTTTCCGTATCTTAAAAGCACCAATCCCGACGGGCTGTTGCTAAACTACGTGCGGTACGGCTCTGATAGAATGGAAAGCTCGGGACAAAAGGTAAAAGACGACAAGGGTACGGCGTACGTGTTTTCGCGGTATTTCGACGATACCGACACGTATATTCAATATAAGTATAAGGGCGCGGTGCCGTACGGCTGGTATTTGGTGGCCGTCGCAGCGGGCGCCTTGGTGTTCGGGCTTATAATCCTGCTTACCCGCGCCAAAAAAGACAAACCCACGTTGCTCGACAGATTTCCGTATAACCCCGAGCAGTATCGCGACTACGATTCGCACCTGCCTACAAAGCTGTAACTAAGGAGAGACGGCTATGCCTAAAAAAGACGATAGAGAAGAATTTATAAAGAACCACCCGCACGTCGTTGCGCGCGAAACGCCCAACAACTACGAGGCGGAAATCGCGCTTATCGGCGGTATGCTTATAGACGGGCAAACGGCGAGTAAGTTTATGCCGCAGCTTTCCGCTGACGACTTTTACACGCCCGCGCACAAGCACGTGTACGAGGCGTTGGCCGATTTGTTCAACGCGGCAAAGCCTATCGACTTTGTAACCGTAGTCGGCGCGCTGGAAAACAGCGGTACGCTTAATCAGGCGGGCGGCGTCGAATATTTGTCTAAGATGATAGCGGCGGTGCCGTCGGTTGCCAACTCCGAATATTACTTTGATATTGTCAAAAAGACGGCGCGCCTTCGCGCCATTATAGACATTGCGCGCAGAATGGCGGACGAGGCATACGCCCTCGATCCCGACGACAGCGCGCTGTCCCGCGCGGAAGCGGCATTGTACGGTCTTGCGGAATCGACGCGGCGGGGCAAACCCGAAAAGCTTGAAGGCTACGTCCAAACGGTGTTGGAAGACCTTAAAAAACGCGCTACCGAAACGTCGGCGTACCGCGGTGTGCCGACCGGATTTAGCAAGGTGGACAGCATACTCGGCGGCGGCTTTCAAAACAGCGACCTTATTATTCTTGCCGCCCGTCCCGGACAGGGCAAAACCAGTTTTGCAATGAACTGCGCGGTAAATGCCGCGCGGCGCAAGCGCCCCGACACGGGCAAGCCGTTTTCTGTTGCGGTGTTCTCGCTGGAAATGAGCGCGACCCAGCTTGCCAAGCGCATACTTTGTTCGGTGGGTAACTACGACATGTCGCGCGCCAACCGCGCCGTCATAAACGAACGGGAATGGGACAGGCTGTACGCCGCCCGCGACGAGCTGGTGCGTACAAACCTGTACATAGACGAATCGGGCAACATCACGCCCGCGGAAATACTAAGCAAGTGCCGTGCGCTCAAACATTCCAAGGGCTTGGACTTTGTAATGATTGACTACCTTCAATTAATGCAAAGCGGCAAAAAGGTGGACAACTTTGTGCGTGAGATAGCGGAAATCACGCGCGCGTTAAAGCTTGCCGCAAAGGAGCTTAACGTGCCTATACTGTTGCTTTCGCAGATGTCGCGTAGCATAGAACAGCGCAAGGGCGCGGACAAGGAATCAAAGCTGTCCGACCTGCGCGATTCGGGCGCTATCGAGCAGGACGCCGATATCGTTTTGTTCATAGACCGCAAGGAGATTGCGGGCGGCAACAACGGAGAAAAACCGGCAACCAGCGAAGTGTATTTGAATATAGCAAAGCACCGCAACGGCGAAACGGGTAACGTCAAGCTACTGTGGCACGCCGCTACCACAACGTTCACTTCGCCCGACGACAAAGGTACGCCCGAAGCGCCTGCGTATTATTCGGGCAGGGACGCGGGCTTTGAGGAATCCGCGCCGCCTCCGTCCGATTCGGACTACGGTGACGGCGACTTCGACCCTATGGACGCGGGCTTACTAGACGGTGAGTAAAAGCGAAAAACAGCTGATAAATATAGAAAACAGCGATATCGGCATTTTGCAATTTTGCTTGAAGGTGCTGTACGAACACGAAAACGACGACCTCGCATGGCGGCTGGTGGAACGGTTCGGCAGCGTGTCGGGCATATTTTCGGCTTCGCACGAGGAGCTGATGCAAATTGACGGTATGACCGATCGCGTGGCGACCTTCTTTACCGTAATGCGGCCGCTTTGGCGCCAAGCGCAGCTTCGCGCGGTAAAGGGTTTGACTTTGGCAACCGAACGCGAAATAGCGGAGTACGCCGCAGTGTACTTTATGAACGAGTACAATCCGTCCGACGTGTGCGTATGCTTGGACAAAAAGTACAGGGTGTATCACGCCGAAAGGTTGGGCATGGACGAGCGCGTAAGAGAGCTTGCGGCAATAGTGTGCAGGCGCAACGCGCAAAAGATAGTGCTTATGCGGTTGGAGCCGAGACTGAACACAAAGCCTGTTTTGCCGTCGCCAGAGCGGTTAAAGCTGCTTATAAAAATGACTAAGCTGACGAGCACGCTCGGTATTGAGTTTGTGGACTACGTGGAATATTATCAAAGCGCCTTCTTTTCACTGCGGCGCGCGACGGGCGGGGATATCGGCGCATATCATGTGTTTGACGCCAAAGAGGATAGGGTAACGCCGTGGAAAAACGCAAACGCGGATATATCCGATTATTATACCGCGGCTGTGGCGCATACGATAGAAAAAAATTTAAAGAAATAGAAAAATGCGACAAACCGAATTTATTAATAATTTCCGATAAAGCATTTGACAAAATGAATACTATGTTGTAAAATATTGTTACGTTTAAAGCCTGTCGAGGTGTAGCGCAGTTGGTAGCGCGCATGGTTCGGGACCATGAGGCCGCGAGTTCGAGTCTCGCCACTTCGACCATAAAAGCACCGTAGGATATGTCCTACGGTGCTTTTATAATCGAAGTGGATAGTAGTGAGAGTGCGCCGTAGTGAATACGGACACGTAGTGACATGAAAAAGAAATATAAATATGATGATAGATAAAGCTATTCGGCGCGCAGTTCGCTAGGCGCTCGGCGGGACGCCGAAGCCCGCCCGCGGTTTTCGCGGGCAGTCTCGCCACATGCTTTTTGATGGTTTTTGTTTTGGTTGAAGTGGCACATAGGCGAGTAATGCGTCAATGGGATTTATAAAAAAGTATTGACTGTTGTTAGCGCGTGGTATATAATTCAATAATCCGTCAAACCCAATAGGTAGTCGGCGGAAATATCAAACAGCTTGCATAATGCAAACAATTGCAAATAGTTGCATTCGAAAATGCCTTTTTCAAAACGTTGGTAAACCGGTTGAGCAACGCCTATCGCTTCGGCAACGTCACGTTGGGTCATGTTCAACTGTTGTCGCCGTTCTTTCAGTCTATTACCAACGTCGGATTTTAAATTGTTTTGCATAATATTACCTAAATTATTTGACAATATTATACAGTTTATGTATAATCTATTGTGTGTAGATACATTAAGTGTATCAAAGAGGGGAGAATTATGAAGACAATAATTCAACACGAAATGTACGGCACACTATCCGCCGAAAAGAAAAAGCGCTATTCGAAATGTTGGATATAAATACGGCCGCACAAACGAAAAGGAAAGCTTAAAAATGGAAAACAATTTAAACAACAATAAGACCGATAAACGAAGCGGTAATGGTAGAGGCTGTCTAATAACAATAACAGTAACAGTTATAATGTTGTTCATCATAATTGGATTTGCAATTACATACTTTACAACTCGAAAAACGGATTCCGATAATAGTAGTCAATACAATTATAGCGATAGAGATACAGATAGAGATACAGGTACAGGGTCTAATTCTAAACCCAGTTTATTATCAAGAAGTGCCACACTAAATGATATTACAATATCCGGTGACGATTTGGATTTATCATCATTCGGTGAAAAACTTACATTTACGCCAAAGAAAGACATTGACGGACTGAAACTAAAATTTGTTTTTCAAAAATCAAATGGAACTAAACTACAAACGATAGAGAAATCAATGGGCAACGTAAAAGAGGGGAAACAGTATTCGGTAACAATTAGCATAACAGAATTAAAATGGGACGTAATAAAAAATGCATTTGACTTGCAATGCAAATATACTGTATCAGCAGGAACTGTTTCATATTTTGCATAGTGTCGTCGAAGTGGGCATAGAAGACGAGAGTGAGCCAAAGAAATTTTTGTAAAAAGTCTTGACGGTCGTAGTGTCTTGATATATACTATTACAAATAATCCAAACGGAGAAAATCATGAAGACAGTTATTCAACACCCAACGTACGGCGAAATCGTTTACGACGAAAGCGCGTGGACGGGAAAGAAGGCGATTTCAATCGGAGGCACTCCGCTGGAAAAGCTTTCCAAAAAAGAGTTTAAAATGCAAAACGGCACTACCGTCACCGCTAACGGTGGATTTTTGCAGGGCGCCAGCCTTGATATTAACGGCGAAAAAATAGAAGTAATCCCGCGAATAAAGTGGTATGAGATTGTGCTGTGTGTTTTGCCGTTTTTGTTTGTCGTGATATGGGGCAACGTAACCGCGCTGTGCAGAATTATTCCCATAGTCGGCGGTGCGATAGGGGGCGGCATAAGCGGATTGTTCAGTGTGCTCGGGCTTTGGGGTATGAAAAGCGTAAGACCGACTTGGCTTAAAATACTCATCGGACTCGGCAGCTTTGCCGTCACGTTCGGCATTTGTTTGGGAATAGGCTATGCCATTGTAAGCGCATTATAAAATGAAACCGCCGAAAGGCGGTTTTCGTTTTGCCGTAAAATAGGATTTGCACGTTTGGCGCGACTGTGGTATAATAGGGGTATGGAACGACCGCAGTTTGAGCAAATTAAATCGTACGCCGAGTTTTGCAAGTATTATTGGTACCGCGATGAGCTGGTAGCTATATGCAAAAGTCTGGGACTGGAATACGTCGGCGGCAAAAGCGAGCTTAACGGAATTATACGCGCGTACTTTGACGGCGAGCGAATTTTGCACAAGCCCCAAGCGCGGATAAAGCCTGTCGCTTGCGAGCTGACTTTGGACACGCCGCTGATTGACTGCGGATTTACGTTCGGACCCAAGTTTCGGGATTTTTATATTCAAGTGACGGGCGACAAAAACTTTAAGTTCACAGCCGACACCGTCGCCACCGCAAAGGCGGTCAAGCAAAACGGCGATGCAAGTTTTACGCTCGGGGATTTGCTGGACGTAAAGCTCGGCAAAATCAAGTACGCCGAATACGACAAATCGAGCTGTCAATGGAACAAGTTTTTGCACGATTTTTGCGCCGACAATTAC
>JAIEBI010000002.1 GCA_029070965.1 Clostridiales bacterium | reverse complement strand
CGGCGGGCATGCATCCGCTGGTGCCTTACCTTTTGGGTCAGCCGCACCCCGCGGGCAAGCGGCTTTGCGATACGCAAAAGTGCGTGCGCACCGGCGACATAGACGAGGTGGGCGACGCGTCGCACTGCACCTTCTTCGAAATGCTCGGCAATTGGAGCCTCGGCGATTACTTCAAAAAGGAAATGGTGCCGTGGAGCTACGAGTTTTTGACCAAGGAGCTTGGACTCAGTCCCGACAGGCTTGCCGTTACGGTGTTTGAGGGGGACAGCGATTGCCCGCGCGATACCGAAACTGCCGAGCTTTGGAAAAAGTGCGGCATAAAAAAGGAGAATATTTTCTTCCTCGGCAAAAAGCATAACTGGTGGGGACCCGCAGGTCAGACCGGTCCGTGCGGCTCGGATACCGAAATGTTTTTCGATACCGGTAAGCCCAAGTGCTGCGACACCTGCTCGCCGGCATGTGATTGCGGCAAGTACGTTGAGGTTTGGAATGACGTGTTTATGCAGTTCAACAAGAACGCCGACGGGTCGTTTAGTCCGCTTAAACAAAAGAATGTCGATACGGGCATGGGCTTGGAGCGCGCGCTTATGAACGTTCAGGGACTTGCCTCCGTGTACGACACCGACGTGTTCCAGCCTATCGTCAAAAAGATAGAACAGTTATCGGGCAAGTCGGTCAGCGACGAGAGTTGCGTAAAAGCTATCCGCGTGGTTGCCGATCATATACGCACGTCCACGTTTATTATAGGCGACGAGCGCGGCGTTACGCCGTCCAATGTCGATCAGGGCTATATTTTGCGCCGCTTGCTACGCCGTGCCATTCGGTTCGGTTCGGGGCTGGGGCTTAAAAACGGCGACTATTCGGCTATCGCGCAGGTCGTGGTGGATAAGTATAAGGACGTTTATCCCGAGCTCGAAGCGGCGCGCGAAAAAATCGTCACAGAAATCGACGAGGAGCAGGCGCGGTTTGAACGCACGCTCGAAAACGGCATGAAGGAATTCGAAAAGCTGTGCAAATATTTGCAAACGAATATTATTGCAGGCAAGTCGGCATTCCGTCTTTACGACACCTACGGCTTCCCGCTGGAAATGACGATTGAGCTTGCCAAAGAACGCGGGTTCGAGGTGGACGTGGAAGGCTTTAACGCCAAGTTCGCCGAACACCGCGAAAAGTCGCACGCAGGCGCAGAACAGCGCTTTAAGGGAGGGCTTGCCGACACGGGCGAGCTTACCGCGCGGCTGCACACCGCAACCCACCTTATGCACCGCGCGTTAAAAGAGGTTTTGAACGACCCGACTGTAAATCAGCGCGGCTCCAACATTACGCCCGAGCGTCTTCGCTTCGACTTTTCGTTTGGCAGAGCGATGACCACCGAGGAGATCAAAGCGGTAGAGGATAAAGTGAACGCCGCAATCAAGGCGGACGTTCCCGTAACCTGCGAGGAAATGACGGTGGAGGAAGCCAAGGCTCAGGGCGCCGTCGGCTTGTTTACGTCTAAGTACGGCGAAAAGGTCAAGGTGTACACAATGGGTCAGTACAGCAAGGAGATCTGCGGCGGCCCGCACGCGTCGCGCACGGGCGAGCTGGGACACTTTAAGATACTCAAAGAACAAAGCAGCAGTGCGGGCGTACGCAGAATAAAAGCTGTGTTGGAAGAAGCATAAATAAAAGGTGATATATTATGGAAAGACCTAAATTTCCCAAACGCGTTTTAATAACGGGCGGTATGCCTTACGGCAGTAAGGAACTGCATTTCGGGCATATAGGCGGCGTGTTTGTTCACGCCGACGTATTTGCGCGGTTTATGAAGGATAGACTTGGCGAGGACAACGTTATTTTCGTGTCGGGCACAGATTGCTACGGCTCGCCCATAGTGGAAAAATATCGCACGCTAAAAGCAGACGGCGAAATTAACGGCTCGATTATAGATTTTGTACAAGGCAATCACGACAGCCAAAAAAGCACGCTTGATAACTATCTTATAGGTTTGTCGCTGTTCGGCGCGTCGGCGTTCGGCATAGGCGGGCAAGCTCACGACGAGCTGTCGCGCGAGGTGTTTAATAAGCTGCTCGGTAGCGGCGCGCTGTCCGTGCTTTCCACCAAGCAGTTTTACGACGAGGAGCGCGGCACCTTCCTGAACGGCAGGCAGGTGGTGGGCAGGTGTCCCATAAACGGCTGCAAATCCGAACAGGCTTACGCCGACGAATGCTCGCTCGGACACCAGTATTTCCCCGAGGAATTGATTGCGCCCGTCAGCACGCTGTCGGGCAAGCCGCCTGTGCTTAAAGAGGTTAAAAACTGGTATTTGGATATAGAAAAATTCGCACCCTACCTTAAAGAGCTTGTGGGCAAGTGGGAGGGCAATCCCCAAGTACGCGCGTTTTTGACCAACGTGTGCAACGAGTCGCTGGTCAAACCGACGTTGTACAGCAAAATCGAAAACAAGGACGGTATCGAAGCGGCGCTTAAAAATTCGGGGCTTAAATATACCTGCGAGGTGGACGAGCAAAAGAATAATTGTAAAGTCGAATTCGAAAAATTGAGCGACCGCGAAAAGGCCGGCGCCTTGCTTGCCAAAAACGGAATTCGCTTCCGCACAGGCAAAACGCTTGTACCGTTCCGCATTTCGGGCAATATCGAGTGGGGCGTGAAAATTCCCGACCATGACGATATGAAAGACCTCACTTTCTGGGTGTGGCCGGAATCGTTGTGGGCGCCCATTTCGTTTACACAGGCGTATTTAAAGAGCGTGGGCAAGTCCAAAGACGAGTGGCGAAATTGGTGGTGCAGCGACGACGCCGGCGTATACCAGTTTATCGGCGAGGACAATATTTATTTCTATGCGCTCGCCGAGGGCGCGCTGTTCGAGGCGTTAAACCATGACGGCGATTGGAACATAAAAATGCCGACGATCGTGCCCAACAAGCATATTTTGTTTTTTAACGCAAAGGCGAGCAGCAGCGGCAAAATCAAGCCGCCGATGGCGCAGGAGCTTTTGTCGCACTATTCGGCGGAACAGCTGCGCGCGCACTTTTTCGGGTTAAACCTCGGCAATGCGAGCGTGCCCTTCCAGCCCAAGCCATACAATCCCGTTCAAACCAACCAAGGCGACCCCGTGTACAAGGAATGGTCTATGTTCACCAATTTCCTCAACCGCGCGGTGCGCACGCTGTTCTATTCCTTCCAAAAATACAACAACGGCAATCAAATGGTGCCGCAGGGCAAGGTGTCGGACGAAATTTTGAAACGTTGCGAACAGCAAATAATATCTTACGAAAACCGCATGTACAAATTCGAATTTGCCGACGTTATGATAGAGCTTGAAGAATTCTTTAAGTACATCAACAAAACGCTGTCCGAGCGTATGAGCGCATTGCAAAAGGACTTTGACGAAGCGGCATTTAACCAAACGATTATCGACGCGCTTCACCTTATTAAGACGGCCACCGCGCTTGCGCATCCCATTGCGCCGTCGTCCACCGAAAAGGTGCGCGAGTATTTGGGACTGACAGCCGCGCAGCTGTATTCGTGGGATAATATATTCAAGACGGTGGGCGAGCTGGTCGGCAATGCGCACGCGCTTAAATTCCTCGAACCTAAGATTGACTTCTTTACTCGTCCCGCGTGGCAATACAATTAAGTGGTGATTAAATAATGAACCATAACGAAATTGAAAGAAAATGGCAGGGTATTTGGAACGATACCGGCATAAATACATTTAACGAGAACGCGGGCGGCGACAAGCATTACGTGCTTGAAATGCTGCCGTACCCGTCGGGTGCAAAGCTGCACATGGGGCACTGGTACAACTACGGCATTGCCGATTCGTATGCGCGTTTTATGCGTATGAACGGCAAAAACGTGTTCCAGCCCATGGGCTTCGACGCGTTCGGCTTGCCCGCCGAAAACTACGCCATCAAGACCGGCGTACACCCCAAGGATTCCACCGACGTCAACATTGCCACAATGGAGCGGCAGCTCAAAGACATGGGCACAATGGTCGATTGGCAGCACGAGTTCCGCACCTGTGCGCCCGACTATTACAAGTGGACGCAGTGGCTGTTTTTGCAGCTTTACAAAAACGGCTTGGCGTACCAAAAAAAGGCGCCCGTCAATTTCTGCCCGTCCTGCCAAACGGTAATAGCCAACGAGCAGGTGGTTGACGGCAAGTGCGAGCGGTGCAAAACCGAGGTCGTGCGCAAGGAAATGACTCAGTGGTTTTTTAAGATTACCGACTACGCCGAAAAATTGCTTAACGGAATCGACGCGCTCGATTGGCCGGAAAAGACCAAAACAATGCAGCGCAACTGGATAGGCAAGTCTGTGGGCGGCGAGGTTATTTTCGACCTTGTAAAGCCCGTCGGCGACGTTAAAAATATTACCGTATTCACCACGCGCGCGGACACGCTGTTCGGCGTAACGTACGTCGTTTTGGCGCCCGAGCACCCTTACGTGAGCGCAATCGTCACCGACGAGCAACGAGCCGCGGTTGACGCTTACGTGGCGCAAGCGGCAAAGCAGAGCGAAATAGAGCGCACTTCCACGTCCAAGGACAAGACAGGTGTGTTTACAGGCGCGTACTGCGTTAACCCGATCAACGGCGAAAAGGTGCCTGTGTACGTGGCAGACTACTGCCTTTCCACATACGGCACGGGCGCGGTTATGGGCGTTGCCGCGCACGACACGCGCGACTATGCTTTTGCGCTCAAAAACAATATGCCGATTAAGCGCGTTATCAGCGGCAAAAACGGCAACGACGAATTGCCGTTTACCGAGTACGGCGTTATGACAAACAGCGGCGAGTTTGACGGTTTGCCCAGCGATAAAGGCAAGATGGCAGTGCTGGAAAAGCTTGCTAAGCTCGGTCACGGCGGCAAAAAGACGAATTACCGCATGCGCGACTGGTCGGTTTCCCGTCAGCGCTATTGGGGCGCGCCCATACCCATTATTTACTGCGAGCATTGCGGCGCGGTGCCCGTACCCGAAAAGGACTTGCCGGTGATGCTTCCGTACGACGTGAATTTTACGCCCGACGGCAAGTCTCCGCTTGCACGGTGCGAGGAGTTTACAAAAACCGCTTGTCCCGTTTGCGGCAAGCCCGCGCGGCGCGAGTCGGATACTCTCGATACCTTTGTGTGCTCAAGCTGGTACTACCTGCGCTATCCCGACGCGCACAACGACAAAGTGCCGTTTGATAAGAAAACGGTAAACAAAATGCTGCCCGTCGACTGCTACGTGGGCGGCGCCGAACACGCTTGCACGCACTTGCTGTATTCGCGGTTTATAACCAAGGTATTGCATGACTTGGGATACTTGGAATTTGACGAACCGTTCAAGCGGCTTGTGCACCAAGGCGTTATTTTGGGACCCGACGGCTACCGCATGAGCAAGACGCGCGGCAACGTAATATCCGCCGACCCGCTTATAGAAAAGTACGGCTCGGACGCGCTTCGGCTTTATTTAATGTTCGGATTCGACTACACCGAGGGCGGGCCGTGGTCGGACGGCGGCATAACGTCGTGCGCCAAGTTTATGGATAGGATAGAGCGGCTTGTAGAGGAAGTGAAAAACGAAAAGGCGAGCGGGGAGAGCGGCGCGCTCGATTACGAGCTGAATTATTGCATTAAGGAAGTAAAAAAGGATATTCCAGAGTTTGGGTTTAACACCGCCGTCGCGCGGCTTATGGAGCTTGTAAACGCAATGTACAAGTACCGCACAAGCCCAGAGTATAACCCCGCGTACTTAAAGCATGTTTTGTCCGTTACGGTAAAGCTTATGGCGCCGCTTGCGCCGCACTTTTGCGAGGAGCTCAACGAGATTCTGGGCGGCAAAAAGTCGGTGTTCCTTGAAAGCTATCCGACTTGCGACGAGAGCAAGCTTGTAAAATCGTCCACCGAATACGCGGTGCAAATCAATTCCAAAATCCGTTGCAAGATCGTTTTGCCGCAAGGCTTGGACAGAGCGGCAATAGAAAAAGCCGCATTACAAACCGCCGAGGTAAAGGAAATCCTTAACGGCGCAACACCCGTAAAGGTGATAGTAATTCCTGAGCGGTTAATCAATTTGATAGTAAAGTAAACGGTGTAAATAAACAACAAAACGGTAGCATATTAATGCTACCGTTTTTTGATTTTTGTATGTTTCGATTTGTATTTGACGGAAATTGTGATGCTTTACACAGTTTTTCCGTTTGGGGGATTGCTAAGCTTTTGCGTCGATAGTCAAAATTTTTAGCAACGAATAATTGACTTCCAATAAATTGATTAATGTATAAAACATATATATACAATCTCTTGCAACCTCTATCAGCGATTTACTGAATTTGCTTACTTTATCTTTATGTTTGTCCGTAAATGTGATCGTTTGCTCGACAGGGTCTTCTTCATAGTTGAAATGCCCGATAGAGTTTCTTAAATGATTTTGAATTCTATCGGTGATTATCCAAGAAAAAATATCATTTCTATCCAGTAATTCCTGATACAGCATGTATTTGGAACTATAGGAATTGATTTTTGCATTAAAATCGTGTGTGCCGCAAACAAAATTATTAAGACATCTTCTTCGGCTTATATTATTAAGACCTATTATTTCCGGTAAAACAGCCAATATCAATTCGTAAGAATCTTGATAAAAAGATTTAATGTCCTCGAAGCTAAGGGTGGATATACCGCAATCATCCACATTATCAAGCTTTAAAGAATTAAAAATCGGCAAAAATTTAGGGTACATATCAAGGAAAAGTTTTATAAGGTGCAATAATTTTCTTTCGGCATCTTTAACGTATTCTAAGTCGAAAATCGAAATGAAATTCTTAAATTCTTGACTTTGTTTAGCGAGTAATTTTATAATATTTTTATTCATTTTTGTGTATTCACGCAATGTACTTTTAGGTAATATTTTGTGACAAAAATAAACAAGTTGCTGATGAGTCGTCATTATGGCATTAATGTCATTTGGGAAAAAATCATAGCTTTTTGTAAATCGAGATAGCAATATATCATATTTTTCATTGTGACATAAGTCTAAATTAATTTTAATCTCATTCCATTTTTCCGTCCAAGCAGATAAAAAATTATAGAATCTTGAGTTTTGATTATCCTTGCCTATAGATAAGGACCTAATAAAAGGAGATGGTATATACACTCCACTGTTTTTGCTCATTTTCTTTGTTAAAAAATCCGAAGATAATTCCAATACATATTCGCCATCTTCGTATTTTATTTCGCAAGCATTATTTAAATTCAAATTATAATGCCAAGGCCTTTCTTCTACCGATTCTTTTCCATAATGCCAAATAGTTTGCAAATCGCCATTTATATGTGTTTTACAATTTGGGCACAAAAAACTGATAGGGCACATTTCTTCTGAAACTTGATACCTGAATCTTATTTTACAACCACATATATTACACTTTACCGCAAAATTATTTACCATAGCTACTCCTCCATAATTATATACTATAAAAATTGTATGTTTTTTTACGGTTACAAATTTTTAATAATAATTTATTTAAATATAGAGGGCTGCATGTGACTTAATAATTAATTTACTGTTCGCCGTATTTTATGGACAGCATTGCTTCGGTATCCACAGCCCATTCGTACTGCGGTAAGTATCTTGATACAAACACGCCGCCGTTTTTAAGAATATCCCAATAATCGCATTGGGCGCGCTCGACGTCTATTATCGCGCAACCGCGTTCAAACCGCACAAGCCGCTCGATGCCGTTTTGCTGCAACGTTAGCCGCAGCCTGCAAACGGCGTCGCGGTAAAGGTTTTTGCCATGTTCGGCGTCTTTATTTTGCCACAGGTAATCGACTGCTGTTTCCATTTGAACGTACGAGCCGTTAGCGTCCGTCAAAAGCGCCAAAAGCTCCTTTGCTTTTGCCGAGCTGAACCGCACCGCTTTACCGTTCACGAACAAATCGAAGCCGTTAAACGTTTTGATAAAAATTTTGGGCTTGGTCGCAACCGATGCGAGAATTTTATTGAACGCGGCAACGTCATACGGTTTGTATAAAATATCTATAAGATTTTTGCCGATACGTTGTCTGATTTCTTCCTCGTTTTGGTTGTAACCCGAAACAACGATAATCTTAATATCGCCGTCAATATCAATCATTTTTTCGGCTAACGTTATGCCGTCTATTTTCGGCATTTTCACGTCAAGCACAGCCAAGTCGATTTTTTCGTTTTTTACGCAATCAAGCGCGGCAAAAGGGTCGTCTTTGAATATACTGCATTCAAAACCCGTATCGGTAATCATCGGCAAAAAGTTGTTAAGCGCCGATACTTCGTCGTCAAGTACAATCAGCTTCAATTTTCTTTCTCCTTAATTGGAATAATCACCGTGACCGTCGTTCCTTTATTCGGTTGGCTTTCTATTTGTACGTCGGCGTCGAGTAATCGTTTCAGCCGTTCGCAGCAATTTTTTATTCCTACGCCGTTACGCGGTTTTTCTGTGTCGAAGCCTTTGCCGTTGTCGGCAATCGTCACAACCATACCGTTTTCCGTCCTGTCGCTGGCAAGCTTTATGTAGCCGTCTTTTACCGATTGCGTGTCGGCGTACTTGACGGCGTTTTCGACAAACGGTTGAAGGGAAAGTTCGGGGAGGGAGAAGCTTCGCTCGTTTAAGTCCAAAAGCAACGTCAACGCGCCGTCCGCACGCAGGTTTTCGAGGTCGAAATAGTTGAGTACGTTTTGCACTTCCTTGTCGAATGGTATTAAGTTTTCGCCGTTTCCCGCGACTATGGTTGAGCGCAAATGCGCGGCAAAATTTTGCAATGCGCTGTCGCCGTCGTCTAAATTTTTGTGGTACTGCGCTTGGATTGCGTTTAGTGAATTAAACACGAAATGCGGCTTTATCTGCGCAGTCAATGCGCGAAGCTTGGCTTGTTCGACTTCGTGTTCAAGCTCGTTCATTCGGGTAAGCTTTCTCGAAAAATTGTACAGCCGCAAAAAAGACGCGACGCATTGCGCAAAGATGACTACGGTAAGCGTTACCGCAAAAAAGTATTCCGTGCCGAACGAGCATGCACCGGCGCCGTCTATGACTTCAATCGACAACGCGCTTATCGTCAGCAAATATATCAGCGTATAAACGATTTTGAATTTATTGTTTATTTTGGGACTGACAATCAAATGATAAAGAGGATATAGCGACGTAAGCAAATATATAAGCGCGGGTATAACGGTGTACTGTGTTCCGTATAGCACGCCGTACGCGATAACCGACAAAGCCAAAACCGCCGCAAGAGGCAGTAAATTTCGCTTGTTAAGACTGCCGCTCAGTTTGAGAATATGTAAGGCAAACACGGCTACTGTCAATATGCCTGTAATAAGCGCGGGTATCCATACCGCGCCGTAGCCGTAAAGCCCTATACCTACGGTTATATCCTTGCTGAAAAAGAAATGCAGGCACAGCATTCCTATAAGTACGGGCAGGGTAATATCCTTGTCGTAGCGCCTGAATGCAAGAGTCATAATCATAGTCATTAAAAATGCGCCGACTGCAAATCCGAACACGCACACGGCGGCAAACCTTTCGAGAAACGTCCAGTACGCCGATGAGGTCATGGTAAAGTCCAAATACGGCGAGCAGGTCAGTCCGCCGCTCGACGTGTAGCCCGTTTCTATTACAACTGTCACGTCGTCGCCGTCGGTAACAATGTAATCTAATTTTTTTGAGCGGCCCGAAGCCGCCTTTGTCGCGTCTTTGGAAACAACGCCCGAAACCGCGCATAGCTTGCCGTTTATGAACATGCGCATACTGACGACGGAATTATCGGTAAAGCAAGTTATCAGCTGTCCCGCGGTGATATTCTTGGCCGTGAGGCGATAGGACGCGTATCCAAAGCGTGACAGCTTTTTGCCGTTTACCGTTTTGCCAGTCCACCGTTCGGGTATGGATATAAATCCGTCGTTTTCGCCGTCGTCGCCGTCGGTAATTATCCAGCGGTTGTAAAAAAATTCCCATTCGCCCGCAAGCGAATGTGCCGTAAGCCTATTGTTCCAATCTGTGTCGGTATAATCCGCCGTTCCGCGCTTGACGTGCGGCGTGCCGTAAATTTCGTTATAAAAGGCGTTGAATAAAAAAATTGCGCCTATGCTTATGCAGTAAACCGCAACCACCGCTATAAATAAGATTAAACTTTTAGTAGGTATTCGTGTTTTCGGTTTGTTTGCAATCATAAATCTTCCTATGTAATATACGTTATATATTTTATCATTTTCGGCTTGGTTTATCAAGCAAATAAATTTACCGTTGTTCGATTTTGTTTTTTCAAAGCCGCCTATTTTCACGCTTTTTCGACGGAGGATATGGTAAATTTATGTATATTTATTTTAAATTGTATTTAGGAGCGGAATATGCGGAAAAAAATCATAACGGCTTTGATTGTGTGCTTAGCAATAGTTGCTTGCGTGTGTGGCTTAGCGGCTTGCGGCTATGAGGAGCAGCCGTCGTACTATCTCGGTGATGGGCATGAGTGTGTGTTCACAAACTATAAGTATAATAAAGACGGTTCGTGCGTGGACGGCACGGAAACTGCGCTTTGTGATTTATGCAAATCCAAGAGCGATACCCGAGTAAAAGTCGGCTCGGCCGTCGGTCACCATGTATATAAAGATTACGTGTGCATAGGATGCGGCGATATTGCCGCATCCGCGCCGTACACTACGGATATTTTGGTATTTCAAGCTGTAATCGAAAACCGCTATGCGATAGGATATAGCGTTAGCTTTGGGATTGACCATAATAGCGGTCCGTCTCCTAAATACATAAAAATTCCGGCGGAATATGAGGGTATGCCTGTAATCGAGGTGAGCAAAATCAGTGGCTCAAATGATTTGGAAAGTATATTCTTGCCGGAAGGGATAGTTAAAATAGGCAAAAGCGCATTTTCATATTGTTACACGGTTAAAAATATAAATATTCCGAACAGTGTAAAAGAAATAGGCTATTGGGCATTTGGTAATTGCATGTCGTTAAAAAATATAAGCATTCCGAGTAGTACGGTTACAATAGGTCAAAATGCATTTTATAATTGCCGTATGCTTGAAAGCATAACCGTTGCGAGCGATAATCCGGTTTATCACAGCGCTGGTAATTGCTTAATCGAAACGGGGAGTAAAACATTGATTGTAGGCTGTAAAAACAGCGTTATACCTGCGGACGGCAGTGTGATAAGTATCGAAGGTTATGCATTCTACGGTTGCGAAGATTTAACGAGCATAGAGATACCCGATAGCGTGACGAATATCGGGAGAAGCTCATTCGAGTATTGCCGTGGCTTAACAAGCATAGAGATGTCGAATAGTATAACAAGTATCGAGGAAAGTGCATTCTACGGTTGCAGTGGTTTAACGAGTATAGAGATACCCGATAACGTGACGAATATCGAGAAAAGTGCATTCGGCGGTTGCAGTAATTTGGAAACTGTATATTGGAACGCGGTTGAATGTGCGAGCGTATATTCGGAAGACAATCTTTTATTCAAATCTTGTAGCAAGCTGACAATGATTGTATTCGGCGATAGGGTAACAAGTATTCCTGCGTACGCATTTTACGGTTGCGGTAGTGTGACGAGCATAACGATATCCAATGGTGTGAAAAATATCGGTGAAAGTGCATTCGAGGGTTGCGGTAGTGTAACGAATATAGAGATACCTAAGAACGTAACGAGTATCGAGCGGTATGCATTTCGTGATTGCGGTGCTCTTAAAGCAGTGTATTGGAATGCTACGGCATGCGCGAGCGCAGGTTCGAATAACGGTGCGATATTCTCGTTATGTCGTAAGCTGACATCTATAATAATTGGGGATAATGTAACTGTCATTCCGCAGTATGCATTCAGTCGCTGCACCGGAGTAAAGAACATAACGATACCTAATTGTGTAACAAGTATCGGGAATTATGCATTTAAAGATTGCAGCAGTCTTGAAACGGTATATTGGAATGCGGTGGCGTGTACGAGCGCAGGTTCGAATAACGATGCGATATTCTATAATTGTAAAAAGCTAACATCTATAATAATCGGAGATGACGTAATCGGTATTCCGTCGTACGCATTCAGTAATTGCGGTTTAACGAGTATTAATTTACCGAAAACGCTTAAAACATTAGGCGAAAACGCATTGCCTTCTTCGATTATTGAAGCCACGGCGCCGGCGGCCGTCCTTGAAAATTTGCCGTTAAGCATCAAAAAGCTCGCGGTCAACGGTGGTAAAATAACAGCGGAGAGCCTGCAAAATTTAAGTTGTCTGGAAACGCTGACGCTTGCTGACGGCTTAACTGGAATAGGCTCCGGCGCATATAGTAATATTTCGTTTGCGAGTGGGATAGAAACGCTTGTCGTGCCCGAAACCGTCACCGAAATCGAGGTGGGCGCATTTGCCGGACTTTCGGGACTGATAGAGCTCACGTTGCCGTTTGTCGGCGCAACGGACATTCCGTCAAACGTGAGTATACCGATAC
>JAIEBI010000019.1 GCA_029070965.1 Clostridiales bacterium | reverse complement strand
ATTCTTAATTCTGCATTCTTAATTCTTAATTCGCACCGCGCCGTTGTCGCACTTGTTGCCCCAAGAATCGATAAGCTTATCCTCTTTATAAACGCATATGATTTCACAATGGTTGGCGCATTTGCCGCACTCAAAGCCGCGCGTTTTGAATTCGATATCGGCAACGTCAAATGAGAACGGATTTTCCTTGCCGCTTCGTTTCGCAAGCACTGCAACGCCGAACGCGCCCATAAGGTGTCCGTTTTCGTCTACTATTACCTCGCTGCCAACCTCGTCCTCGAACGCCTTTTTTACGCCCACGTTCTTACTTACGCCGCCCTGAAAAACTATGGGCGCTTTTATTTTTTTACCCTTGCCGATATTGTTTAGGTAATTGGTTACAACCGCCTTGCACAATCCGGCTATTATATCCTCTTTTTTATGCCCTATTTGTGCCTTATGCACGAGGTCGCTTTCGGCAAACACCGTGCATCTTGCGGCAATGTTGGTCGGGTTTTTGGACGTTAATGCAATCTCGCCGAAATCCTCCACAGACACACCCAGCCTGTGTGCCTGACTGGACAAAAACGAGCCCGTACCCGCAGCGCACAGCGTGTTCATTGCGTAATCGACGACAAAGCCGTTTTCTATTATAATTATTTTGGAGTCCTGTCCGCCTATTTCGAAAATAGTGTTTACTTCGGGATGAATTGTCGTAGTGCCTATAGCGTGCGCGGTTATTTCGTTTTTTACAACGACGGCGCCCGTCATAACGCCGATAAGCTTTCTCGCGCTGCCCGTAGTTCCAACGGCAACGATATCGACGGTCTTACCGCCCAACTGACGCTCCAATGCTTTTAGCAGCCTTTTCACCGCACCCGTAGGATCGCCTTCCGTCCACAAATATTCTTTGGCAAGGATATTATTATCCCCGTCTATAACCACACCCTTGGTGGAAATAGAGCCTATGTCTATGCCTAAATACGCCTTCATACAGCCTTACTCCTTTCGCCCGATTTTCGGACCTCTATCATATCGTAAAACGCTTCCAGTCGCGTTTTTACGCCCGTTTCGCTCGTTTGCGAATCGAAACTGAAATGCAAAATGGGTATATTCATATCCTCGCTGACGCGCTGTAATATCGGCATTGCGTCGTTTTCCGGCATGCACCCGAACGACTTGACATGAATAACGCCGTCGCAGCCCGCGCGTGCAAACTCCATCGCTTCCGCTATTGTACTGTTTGCCGTTGCACCTATATCAAACTTAACGTAATCCTTGGCATAATCGCGCTTGCGTTTGTTTTGGTTATGAATAATCGTGCAAGAAAAGTTCATTTGCCTATAAACCTCCATGCCGAACTTAGCAAGCTCCTTTTCCATAAAGTGGTTGGAAAACGGCTCTTGCACGGTGTAGTAATCGCCCACAAACCCGATTTTTAGCGTGTTTTTCGGCTTGTCAATCTTGATTGCGTTTAGCGCATTCCAATACTCTTTAATAAGCGCTTTTACAGTCTTTCCGTCGTCGGCTTTGGCGAGTTTTGACAGGAATTCGTTATACGTTTTGTCGAACTCACCGTTATTGACCTCGAACCCGACGTTGCGACGAATAAAGTCCTCAAACTTATCAAGCGTTTCTATTATTCTAATGGTGGTAGGCGCAGCGGCAACCACCTTTGCGAGCGACACGTCGGGATTGACAATTTTCAAGTTTTTTATTATCGACTTGGGCGACGACCATTTTATTTCCGCCATGTTAAAAAACTCGAACTCATAGCCCATGTCGCGCAGGAGTTGCTCTTGAAGCTCGCCGTAATACTCCAATCGACACTCACCGTATATTTGAGCAAGGCAATTTGCGCCCAGCGCCAAAGCTTCGATATACGTACCTAAGCAATACTTAAACGGCACGCAAACGTAATCGGGACTGTACTTACTGCCAATCTCGAGCGTCTTTTTTGTTATGGGCGGAGGAATAAGATAACTTACCCCAAACCCTTTTTCCATCAAATATCTAAACGCATACGCATAGTTGCCTATATGCGGAAAGCATACGACTATTTCTTTATGACTCATAATATTATTCTCCGTCAACCGCGCTTTGTTGAGCTTGCTTTTTCAGCTCGATAATATCCACAAAGCTCTCCAACCGCGTTTCCATACCCGCGTTGCCGAACTGTGCGTCAACCGTCAAAGTAATCATAGGCTTTTCCTTGTACTTGCGTATAAGCAGCTCGTCCATCATACTGTCCGTACCGCACGGAAACGCAGTTACCAAAATTATGCCGTCCACCTTGTCCTTTAACAGCTCCACCGCCCCGACAAGCTGACGGTTGTACGGCCACTGCATAGTTGACGTCACACCCTGCGAGGCGCGAACCCCCTCACGCTCGTCTACATAATCGGCGATTATCGGCTCACAGCCAAGCGCCTTTACGGCATTTATTATCGGCTCGCCTATATATTTATCGCCAATGCAATAGGAATGCGCGACGATAAGTATTTTGGTTTTATCCGAGTTTTCCAGTATTGCGTTTTGCTTTTGCTCGCGCAACATATCGTAGTTCATTTGCGCTTGCTTCGCCATTATGTACGCATACTTTATTTGCGACCGCTTTACGCCGAGGTACTTGCCCATTTTGTAAACCGCCTTGCGTTCGCGGTATACCTTTCTATCGTAAATATCGTAATACAGCAGTTTAACGTTCCTATCACGGAAGGTAGTGTTTACCACGTCGGGCAACGCCCAAAACTTGGTACACATTTCGTACTTCATCCAATACTTTTGCCGCGGCACGAAAATATAATCACACTTGTCTATAAGCCACTCGATAGCCCCAAGCATTATCTTAGACGGCAAACATGCTTCGTCGATTGCGCGGTTGGAGCCGTTTGTCACAATCTGCTTGTCCGTTTCGGGACTGACAATGTAATCGACGCCTATCTCGTCGAAAAAGGTCGTCCAAAACTTGTGATGCTTATGATATAAAAGCGCTCTCGGTATTCCTATCTTCATACTTACCTTGCAAAGAATGCAACCGCTATCGCATTCGGTCCTATGTGTGTGCCTATCGTGCTGCCTATCATATACGACGGAATAAAGTCCGTTTTGCCCTTCCAAAGATGTTCGCTGTCGTTAAGATACTTTTGCAGGTAATCATCTGACAATCCCGAATACGCCAAGGCATACGGCATATCAAAGTCTATACCGCCGCATTTTTCCACAAGCTGATTCAAAAGGTTGTTGCCCTTTTTAGAGCCCATAGCCTTGCCCAACAGTTTGATTTCGCCTTTTGTAACGGAAATAACCGGCTTAATCGAAAGCAACTCGCCGGCTATCGCCGCAACGGACGATATACGCCCGCCCTTTCGCAGGTACTTTAACGTACCCAATACGGCAATCAACTGTATTTTATTCTTTTTGTCGTTAAGCTCTTTTACTATTTCGGCTGCGGACCTGCCCTCGTCGATAAGCCGAAGTGCGTACTGCAATAAAATACGCTCGCCTATGCACGCTTGTATACTGTCCACCACATGCACTTTGCCGCCGAACTTTTTTGCAGCCTTGACCGCGCTCGAATACGTGCCCGACAGCTTGGACGAAATAGTAATGGCTATCACCTCACTGCCGTCGGCGGTAAGCTCGCCAAAGCTTTCCTCCCAAGCGTATTCGTTTACCTGACTTGTCTGCGGCAGCTCCGCGCATTCTATCAGTTTTTCGAAAAACTCCTTATGCGATAGATCTATGCCGTCCGAATACTCCTCATCGCCGAACCGCACCTTCATTGGTGTAAAATATATGCCTAACTGTTCAGCCTCGGCCTTTTCTACGTCGGAAGCCGAGTCAACTATAATTTTAATCATTGTTTAATCAAGTCCTTATAATAGGTTTTTAGGTTGTCGACTATCGTACCGAGTGATTTGTAAAAAAATATTCGCTCGTCCGCCGTAAAATCGACGCTGCCCGCCATAACGGCTTCTACTGCCCTACTGCAAATATTCGACGCTATTTCTTTGCCTGTGTCCGTCAATACAATAACGGCGTTACGTACGTTGGAATCGTATTTGACGTGACCGCAATCCTGCATAATTTTGAGCGCACGCGATATTGCCGCCTTGTCTTCCAGCGTCAAATCCACCAACTCCTTGGCGGTAAGCCCCTGCGGGTTTTTGTTGAGGTAGTAAAGACACATAACGTGAATGGATTTTAATCCGTACTTTTCGATTTCAAAAGTCTTAATCTTTTGTACAAGCTTATTGAGCGATAAAATCGCTGTCGTAAAATCTTCGAATAACTGTTCCATAATCACCTTTTAGTTGATTAGTCAACCAACTTAGTATACTGTATTATATGCTCAATGTCAACTATTTTAGTTGATTAATCAACTAATTTATGTTTTATCGCCATTATAAGGCAAATAAAAACAGCCTTACAAAAAACTGTAAAGCTGTTCTATTAATAATTCCGAATTCCGAATTCATAATTCCGAATTAATTTATCGCCTTTGTATCTATTTCCTCGCGGATCTTGTGGTAGAATTCGTCAAAGGTCATTGTGCCGAGGTTGTCGTTGCGGTGGCGAACGGAAACAAGGTTTTGCTCGGCTTCCTTATCGCCTATTACCAGCATGTACGGCACTTTGTCCATTTGCGCCTCGCGGATTTTGTAGCCTATTTTTTCACTGCGGTTATCCTCGGTAGCGAGTATTCCGCGGCGTTTAAGCTCGTTCGTAATCTCCGTGCATTTGTCCGCAGTGCGCTCGGTAAGCGACATTACACGCACCTGCTCGGGCGAAATCCACAGCGGGAATGCGCCGCCGAACTTTTCTATCAACAGCGCGAGCGTGCGCTCGTAGCAGCCTATCGAGCTGCGGTGGATAATGTACGGCGTTTTCTTTTCGCCGTTTACGTCAACGTACGTCATATCGAATTTCTCCGCAAGGAACATATCTACCTGAATGGTGAGCAAAGTGTCTTCCTTGCCGTAAACGTTGCGCGACTGAATGTCCAGCTTAGGACCGTAGAACGCCGCCTCGCCTATTCCCTCTACGTAGTTTACGCCGAGATCGTCGAGTATGGTCTTCATTGTCTTTTCCGCTTCCTTCCACTTGGCGGGCTCCTGAATGTACTTTTCCTTGTCCTTCGGGTCCCAGCGCGAGAAGCGGTAGAATATATCGTCGTGCAAGCCGAACGTGTTAAGCATATATTCGCACAAATCCAAGCAGCCTTTAAACTCGTCCTCAAGCTGTTCGGGCGTGCATATTATATGACCCTCGGCAAGCGTGAACTGCCGCACGCGCGTAAGCCCGTGCATCTCGCCGCTCGATTCGTTGCGGAACAGCGTGCTCGTTTCGTTGTAGCGGCACGGAAGATCGCGGTAGCTTTTAAGTCCGTTTTTGTAAATCATATACTGGAACGGGCAAGTCATCGGACGGAGCGCAAGCACCTCGTCGTCCATAACCTCGTCGCCTATTATGAACATACCGTCGCGGTAGTGGTCCCAGTGTCCGCTAAGCTTGTACAAATCGCTCTTTGCCATGTACGGAGTTTTGGTGAGCATGTACCCGCGGCGTTCCTCCTCGTCCTCGACAAAGCGCTGCATTGTCTGTATCATCTTTGCGCCCTTGGGCATAAACAGCGGCAAGCCTTGACCGATACGCTCCTCCGTCATAAACAGCTGCATATCTCTGCCAAGCTTGTTGTGGTCGCGCTTTTTAGCCTCGGCAAGCTTTTGAAGGTATTCCTCCACCTCCGCTTTCTTTTCGAACGCCACGCCGTATATGCGCGTGAGCATTTTGTTGTGCTCGTCGCCCTTCCAGTACGCACCCGCAAGTTGAATTAGCTTGACATGCTTGACCTTGCCTGTGCTCGGAAGGTGCGGGCCTCGGCACAAATCGACAAAGTTGCCTTGGCGGTAGAAGGTTATTTTGGAGCGTGCGGGCAACTCCTCGATAAGCTGCATTTTGTACACCTCGTTATAGCCCTGCATTTGCGCCATAGCCGCCTTGCGCGTTACCACCTCGCGCTCGATGGGAAGGTCCGCCGCAATTATGCGGTTCATCTCGTTTTCCACCGACACAAGATCGTCCATCGTTATAGCAAACGGCAAATCGACGTCATAGTAAAAACCGGTAGCCGTTGCAGGTCCTATCGCAAGCT
Organism: Clostridiales bacterium; assembly: GCA_029070965.1. GTDB lineage: Bacteria > Bacillota > Clostridia > Christensenellales > Pumilibacteraceae > Anaerocaecibacter. The sequence continues at coordinate 19,552 of JAIEBI010000019.1, read as the reverse complement.
GCGCTGCGGGATATACCGATTTTATAGCCTGCGCCAAAATATGCGACGCGGTGTGGCGGTAAACCTCTCGCCCCTCGTCGTCGCGGTACGTGAGTATTTCAAGCGTCGCGTCAGCCGTTATCGGGCTTTTAAGGTCTACAAGCTCGCCGTTTACCTTTGCAACAAGCGCAGCGCGGGCAAGCCCCTCGCTGATGTTCTTTGCGATTTGCTCCGCCGTCGTGCCGTTTTCCACTTCTATGACGCTGCCGTCTTTAAGTGTGATTTTCATGTCGTAATTCCTCCAAAAGAAAAATCCTTAACAAAAATTGTTTGTTAAGGACGATAATTATACCGTGGTTCCACCTTAGTTCGCGCTAAATTCCAGCGCCTCGTTGTCTTACATAACCGTAAGCGGCTTCCGTACTATCGCAGTGGTTTCGCTTGGCGCGGCTCATACAAGGTTTCCAGCTACCCCTTGCTCTCTGTAAATCGCCCACGCGGCTACTTGTCCGCTACGGAATATTCAATTACATTGAGTTTAGCACTGTAATTATATTTTGTCAAGCAATTTTATTTAATTCTTAATTCCGAATTGTCTACGATTTTCTATTTTTGACTTTATTCCGCCGATTACTATGAACACGACAAACATAAGACAAGCAATGGAAATCCATACCGGAATGCCCCAGCCCGAAAACGGTATAATGCCGCTGCCGAGGTACGCAGTCAGCCCGATCATTACGGGGCGCGTCACCAAGCATATAACGGTAAAATACGCATACGACATTGTGGTTATGCCCGCTATCATGCAAAGCATATCGTCGGGAAACGCGGGAAACAACAGCATTATGATGAACAAAAACCTGCCCTTTTCGTTCATTATTTTTGCGTACTTTTCGGTATTATCCTCGCCGAACATCCAGTTGCACAGCCGCCGCCCGAACACCTTGCCAAGCATAAACGATATGAGCGAGCCGATAATCGTACCTATAACGGACAATATAAAGCTGGTGGTCGCGCCGTAAATAGCCACGCCCAAAAGTATTGTCACCGCTTCGGGTATGGGCAGCACCACCACTTGAAAAACTGTCAGTCCTATAAATATAGCTACGCCCCAAAATCCGCTACCGCGAATGTAGCTTTTTAGCGCGTTAAAGTCGGAAAACTTAGCTGACAGCCCCGTAGTATAATACAGCACGTAGCAAACGACAAGCGTTACCGCGATAATACTCGCTACCAGCACGGTACGCGAAAAGTGCTTGTACCTCTCCTTGTCGACCGCACAATACACTATCGGGCAAACCAAAAGCACCGACACCGCTATGTAATATAAAACGGCGCTTCGCGTTTTCATAAATATTTCGCACAATATTACCGTGCCGACGCAGGCGGCGCAAAGTATTACCGCCGACAACGTCGATTTTGTTTGGTCCTTCACGCTATATATTATGCGCAAATTATGTCGAAAACATTAAGGACGAGGGCACACAAGTTGTTCTATGTTGTCCGTAATGCGCTCAATATCACCTATTACCGCCGTGCTGTCGGTAAACATATCGGCAAACAAACGCTCCAAATTTACCTTAAAATCTTTGGGCAACTGCTTGCAATTTTTTTCGCACAGCGAAACAAGTCGCTTTTCGCCGTAATGCGTCAGCTTGTTATATGCAAAAATAATATCGAAGTACGACGCCAAGTATTCGGTTACGCGGTGGTTTACGCTTACAAGGTCGCCGCGCTCGACCGCCTTTTTTATTTGCGTTGAGTATGCCGGCATAGAATAACGCAACAATCGCATATTCCTATCTATAATATTTGTTCGGAGCTTTTCGGGATATTCGCAACTATACCGAGCTTGCAGTGCGGTAAGCCGCCCGTCGCGGTCGTACAGTATTTTGCATGTTTTAAGATTGTGCCACATACACGTGGTGTAGCCGTTGCTCGCGTTGCAATCGTCCACCACGCGCGATATTCCCGCCCCGAACTCGTCGAGATTACGGTACAAAATATCTATGTCTATACCGCTGTTAAGTACGCAATTATCCTCGTACTCCCAAAAGCTGTTGCCTATTTCTATTCGGCTGCAATACCTGCCGAGTAGCTCACGCCGCACCTGTTCGGGCACAGGCGCCGTACAATAAAGGTATACGTCATAATCCGACTTTTCGTCGTACACCACGCCCGCGCGCGACCCGCCAAGCGCAATCGCTTCAACCTCGGAAAGCTTGCTAAGGTCGTCAAACAAAGAGTTTACGTCGTTATTCATAGTTACTCACCCCTACTCTATTTTTGCTATTTCCGCACGCGCGGCTTTGTCGCAACGGTTGTTGTACTCGTTGTCGGCATGACCCTTGACCTTGATAAATGTTACGTTATGCCGTACTCTAAGCTCACTGAGCTGCTGCCACAGGTCTTGGTTTTTTACCGGCTTGTTGTCGGCTGTGCGCCACGCATTGCGCTTCCAGTTGTCCAGCCAGTGCTGTTCTATGGCGTTTACGAGATACGCGGAATCGGAATACAAATTTACGTTGCACTTTTCTTTGAGCGCCGACAGCCCTGCAATGGCGGCGTAAACCTCCATGCGGTTGTTGGTGGTTTCCGCCTCCCCTCCGGCAAGAACCTTTTCCTTGCCGCCGTACAAAAGAATAGCGCACCACCCGCCCTTGCCGGGGTTGCCGCTGCACGCGCCGTCCGTATAGATTTCAACAGTTTTAATCATACCGTTCCTTAATGACAAAATATATCTTGTTTACATTGTACCATATTTTTTTGAAAACTGCACGCAAACCATTGACTTTATTTAATTTAAATGATAAAATATTGTTGTTGTTTAGGGGAGTAGCTCAGTTGGTAGAGTCGCGGTCTCCAAAACCGTTGGTCGCGTGTTCGAGTCGCGTCTCCCCTGCCAAAACAAAAGTCTCGCATTTCGCGGGACTTTTGTTTTGTTAAGGGAGCGCGACAAACATTGCGCCGTAACACAGCAAAATAATCACATGACTTTAAAAAGAAAATAAAATTCAAATTCATGTAACGCATTTTCGGCGCGAAGTTTGCTAGGCGCTTGGCGTAAGCCAAAGCCCGCCCGCAAGTTCTGCGGGCAGTCGCTTCCTTCTGCCAAAACAAAAAAACGATAGAGTGTTATGCTCTATGGGATTTTTATTGATTATTATTTATTCGATAACAGTAAAAGTAAGAATATTACTTTCTACTCCGTTAATAATCGCTTGAACGCTAAACTGTGTTCCGACGGGCACGTTTGGCGAAGCCCATATCCTTGTTCCGGAAATGTAAACGCCGTCTATTTCGTCTAACACAACGATTTTCATTGACTCTCTATCCGCGTTATTCGGTGAATAATCGAGCGTAAACGTAATAATCTCGTTTAGATGAATAACCGTGGTTTCACATGTCAAATTTACGCTCTCAACAAACACCTGTTTAACAATAATTTTATATACTTTGCTTGATCCCCTTGCCGCACTTGCGCTTACAGAAATTTCCATATCGAACGGGGCGTGGTCCGATACGGTTAATACGCCCTCATCGGAAATTCGAACGTATCTTCCATAATTGTTCAACTCGGCAACATAAGCACTATAATTGATTTTATCATAAGTAGCGTTTTCGGGCGTAATCACCGCCATAAGGCGCAACGTACCGTTTCGATTGATATAAGTCACATCGTCGAGCTCCTCGCCCGTATCGAGATTTATCAATATTATGCTTTCACTCGGTATTCCTTTGACTGTCCATGAAAAAATTTTGCTTATACCCTCGGGAATATCGATTTTTATGCGAATTTCTTGCCCGACGTTTTTCTTGTCGGCGGAAACCGTCATGATCCAGTCGTTTTCTGTTATATTGAGCGTGGCAGTTTCTGGCGTTAAAAGCGTGGCTATCGCTTGTTCGTTGAGCGCATTGAACGACGCTTCGACGGGGAAACAAAACAGTTTAAGATTGATTTGTTGCCCGATAGTGACATAAGTGGTACCAAGATACCCGTCGTTTTCTTCGATATAAAGATTGATTGTGTCCACTGCTATTCGTTCAACCGTTACCGCCAACACATTGCTCTTTACTTTATCATAATCATTATACCCCGTTACTGCAACTATATTTATCACAGAGCCTATTTCGATATTTTTTGTAGTCGTAAGATACGTAAGATAGTATTTTTGTATATAAGCATACTCAGCCAAATCACCCTCATACTTCTCACCGTTTGGTCTGATTATGCTATCTACCGTATAAGAAAAATTTGTATAATCTGCATTGTATGGTTTTATATCGCAAGATAATTCTTTACTTTGTGTTAACCCTATTTCGAAAGATTTGTCAGAAAAACCGACTGTAATACTCTCGACGGCAATATGATTTCTGAATACTCTTATCGAGATTAAAAATTCGCCGTATTTAATATTAGCCCAGTCATTAAATTCACGCGGATTATATTCACGAGGGAAAACGACTATATAGTCCATATCATCCGCATCGTGTTCACACCTTATAATAATTGTGTCGGAGCAAGAAAAAACCAAATTGAAATAATCAACGCGCTCATACGACGCGTCGCCGTTTACCGTTGTCTTAACAAGCAGCTGCGGCAAACGAATTTCGGATACGCCCTGTTCTATTTCAAAAGTACGAGTGTCTGCAAAAATTCGATCTACCGAAATTTCACCGTCGTGATAATTATTGATTTTACCCGTATCAATACCTTTTTCGGTTTCGAAAATCAATTGACGCGTTATAATCGGTTGGGACGGATTATTTATAAAACAAACGCAAAGCGTAATCAAAACCGCGACGGCTATGACCGCCAAAACCGATATTGAAATAATCCAAATTTTTTGCTTACTTATCGTATTGTTTTTTGTAACTAAAACCTTTTCGGCAGTGGGGTCGGAAATAAGCTCGGATACTTCTATGCCGAAATATTCCGCAAGCATATTCAACGACTGTTCACTCGGAAGCCCCAAACCGCTTTCCCATTTGGCAACGGCACTGCGACTTACATAAATATTTTTTGCAAGCTCCGCTTGCGGTATGCCCTTTTGCGCGCGCAGCTGTTTTAGCTTTTCATTAAACTGCATAGCACTTTCTCCTAACGCTATTACATTCACATTATACCATAACAGCTATTTAAAGTATATATTTTGATTGTTACTTTTAAAAATACCATTGTTACTTTGGATATTTTGTACCGGCGCTTGGCGTATGCCAAAGCCCGCCCGCAAGTTCTGCGGGCAATCGCATCCTTCTGCCAAAACAAAAAATCCCGCATTTCGGGGGATTTTTGTTTTTCAATAGAACACGAATTATACTATTCATTTTGAAATTGCGGCAGTTGTATATATTTTTCCAACACCTGCCATTCGTAAGGCGGAATTATTATTTCAAATTCATTGCCGTCCAAAAGAAGATTTATGCAATAACAGCCTTTAACAAACAGCGTACCGTAATTATTCGCCCTGATTTTGTACAGCTTATATTCTTTTGAATTAAAGTTTTGTTCCTTAGTCCAGCCCCAAAAATTCACGTTTTTTGCCATAACGTACGTTTCCGTGACGGCAGATAACGGTATCTTAATCAAATCGGAGGTATCGGCAAAATAAAGACAATCGTCACGTTTGAATATCTTAAAGCATATCGTAACATACTTGGCAAACGGCGAGCCGTTCACCTCTTTCCCCTTTCGATTAAGTTTGAAAGGAAAACAAAAAACGTCTATATCGTCGGCGTCATTAGGAACGCCTAATTCATCATAACTTCCGTTTTGTAATTTTTCGCGTTCGTCTATAACGGTTTGATATTCAGGCGAAGATTGTACGCGTTTAGAGCGTATACGCCCCCAAACAAACAAAGCGATGGCGGCGGCAAGGCATACAAGTCCGACGACCAATATAATTATTGCGCCGTTGCCCACAAATCTTTGCCACATTTCGCCAAACGATTCCCCATCTTCCCCTTTGCCAAATGCGCTGATCAGTCCGCATAATAAACAAACCGCTGTCAAAAAGCACAGCATTTCGATTATTCTCAGCCACAGCGGAAGCTGTGACTTCTTTTGCGCGTTAGTCAGTTCGCTATCGGACGACTCCTGTTTGGAAGAGGTTTCCGACGACACCGAGCGCTCTATGTACTGTGCGTAAGTTTTTTCTTCCGTTTTTACATTGAATCGAAAAAAGTTTTCCATATGATTTTACTTTAATCCCCGCTTTACGCCCTGCGCGGACAGCGCGTGGCAAATCGCCGCGGCAAGCGCGTCGGCGGCGTCGTCGGGCTTGGGAGTTTCTTTAAGGCGCAAAAGCTGCCGTACCATAAACTGCACTTGCGTTTTGGCGGCGGTGCCGTTGCCCGTTACGGTTGACTTTATTTGCAGCGGCGTATACTCGAACAGTTTGTCGCAAATTTTGGCGCACGAGAGTAGTATTACTCCACGCGCCTGCGCAACCTTTATGCCCGTTGTGATATTGGTATTGAAAAACAATTCCTCTATCGCTATCTCGTCGGGCTTGACTTCGGTTACAAGCTCGGTTATCTGGCTTTCTATCATTTTCAGCCGCTCAACCGTGGACAGCTTGGCAGGCGTTTCCACCGCGCCGTAATCGAGCGGGCGCAGCTTGCCGTTTTCGCTTTCTATAATTCCGTACCCGACTATCGCATAGCCGGGATCTATTCCGAGTATTCGCATTGCCCTCTCCTATCTAATTGCCCTCTCCTATCTATACATTGTGGTAAGCACCGAAAAGTTTTTCAAGCGTTTTTTAATCGCCTTGTAGTTGGGCAAAAACTTTTGCACCAACGCCCAAAACTGCGAGCTGTGGTCGTGGTATGCAGTGTGGCAAAGCTCGTGAACGATTACATAAGTGACAAGCTCATCGTCCAGCATTACAAGCCGCCAGTTTAGCCGTATGCTGCATTTGCCGTCGCAGTTGCCCCATTGTGTGCGCGCATTGGTCAGCGAGAACCCGCTATAACTCAACCGCATATGAGCGGACAGTTTGTACAGCTTGTCGGCAAGTTCGGACTGCGCGAGTTTTTTGTACATATTTGCAATGGCGCGGTCGCGTTTTTCCTGCGTGTCGTACTTTACGGGCAAATACAAAATATTGCCGTTTATGCACGCCTTTGCCGTCGTTGTCGGTACAATCGGCAAAAGCATACCGTGATAGAGCGCCGACGTGCCGTTGGTAATCGGCGCAAACGCCGCGGTTTTGGCGTTATACTCACGCACCTTTTTGGTAATCCACAACGCCTTTTCCGCCAAGAATTCTTCTATGTGCGCAATGGACATTCTGTTGGGCGCTTTTACTATTATCTCGCCGTCGCTTACGCATACGGCAAGTGTTTTGCGGCTGCTGCGCTGTAATCTATACTCCATGCTCGATATCCGTAGGCTTAACGTTGTCAGTGTATTCGCGGCGGGTGCGCATATCCTTGATGAAATCGCCGTACTCGTCGTGCATAATCGCGTCGCGTATGCGCTCGGTAAGCCTTGTCAAATAGTAAAGGTTGTGGTACGAAATAAGCCGCGCGCCCAGCACCTCGTTGGTGTTTATCAGGTGGCGCAAATAGCTCTTACTGAAATGCTTGCACGTATAGCAATCGCAATGCTCGTCGAGCGGCGACAAATCTTCCTTGTACTTGGCGTTGCGCACGGTAACCTTGCCCGCGCTTGTGTATGCAAGTCCGTTGCGTGCCGTGCGCGTAGGCAGCACGCAGTCGAACATATCTATGCCGCGCAATACGCCTTCCGCAATGCAGTCGGGACTGCCAACACCCATAAGATAACGCGGCATATCAGTCGGATATTCGGGGCGTAGCACGTCCAACATTTTGTACATAACATATTTGGGTTCGCCCACCGAAAGTCCGCCTACGGCGATACCACAGCGCGCAAACGGCACAGTTTCCTTAACCGCCTGCAAGCGCAAGTCGCCAAACATATTGCCTTGGATAATTGGGAACAGCATTTGATTGTCGTTTTTGTGGTGGTTGTAGCAACGTTCCAACCAACGCAAAGTGCGAGATAGCGCTTTTTCGGCATACTGCTTGTCACATCCGGGCTTACTGCATTCGTCGAACGCCATAATGATGTCCGCGCCCAATGCGTTTTGAATGTCTATCGATTTTTCGGGCGTAAAAAAGTGCTTCGATCCGTCTAAGTGCGAATTGAACTCCACGCCGTTGTCCGTTATCTTGTTGAGCTTGGCAAGCGAAAAAACCTGAAAGCCGCCACTGTCGGTAAGTATGGGCTTATGCCAATTCATAAACTTGTGTAAGCCACCGTTTAGCTTGACAATGCTCTCGCCCGGGCGCATATACAGGTGATACGTATTCGACAGAATGATTTGCGCACCAAGCTCCTCCACCTCGTAAGGCGCAAGAGTTTTGACCGTCGCTTGCGTTCCGACAGGCATAAACACGGGCGTTTTGATCACGCCGTGCGGAGTGGTAAACTCGCCCACGCGCGCGCCCGTTTGCTTGCAAACATGTATTTCTTTAAACGAAAATTTTTCCGACATATTTTGTTACCGATATTGTTTTACTTAATTGATTATTGCCGCCGATTATTGGAAGAAGCAAGCATCTCCAAACGAGAAAAACCTATATTTTTCTTGCACTGCGGTTTTGTAAATTTCCAATGTTTTTTCTCTGCCCAGCATTGCGCTAACTAACATTATAAGCGTGGATTCGGGCAAGTGAAAATTAGTTATAAGTCCGTCAACTGCTTTGAACTTGTACGGCGGATAGATGAATATATTTGTGTCGCCCGCGCCCGCGTGCACCACGCCGTCGGCGGTAGAGCTCGATTCCAGCACGCGCACCGACGTCGTGCCCACCGCTATCACCCGCCTTCCGCTTTGCCGCGCGGCGTTTATTTTGTTTGCCGCATCTTCGGTAACGCAATAGTATTCACTGTGCATTTTGTGGTTTTCTATATCGTCCGTCTTAACCGGCAAAAACGTGCCCAAGCCGACATGAAGCAGCACCTCGACAAACTCCACGCCCTTTTCTTTAAGCTCGTTTATGAGCCTTTCCGTAAAGTGCAGTCCCGCAGTCGGTGCGGCGGACGATCCCACATCGTGTGCGTACACCGTTTGATATCTGTCTATGCTTTTAAGCTGATTGTGAATATAGTGCGGCAACGGCACTTCGCCTATTTTGTTGAGTATTTGCTCGAAAACGCCGTCGTAGTAGAACTTTAACGTGCGCGCGCCTTCCTCGCCCTCGGCTATTATCTCGCCCGTCAGCTCGTCGGCAAACTTTAACTTTGTTCCTTTTTTGGCGCGTTTGGCGGGACGGCACAATGTTTCCCACGTGTCGCGGTCGATACGCTTATGCAGCAAGAACGATATAGTCGCGCCCGTATCTTCCTTTACGCCCGTGACGCGTGCCGGCAGTACCTTGGTGTTGTTTATTACAAGCAAGTCGTTCGGTCGCAACAGCTCGGGCAAATCAAAAAAATGCCGATGCGTGACCGTATCGGAATTTTTGTCGTATACCAAAAGCCTTGAACTGTCGCGCGGCTCTATGGGCGTTTGCGCAATCAATTCCTTTGGTAAGTCGTAGTAGAAATCGCTTTTATTCATTGCCGCCGACCGTATCCAAAAATGATAGCTGTGTAACAGCCTTTTTTGACGGCTTTATGCCCAAGTGGTTGAACGCCGCCTTTAACGCTATCCGTCCGCGCGGTGTGCGCGCTATAAACCCGAGCTGAATAAGATACGGCTCAATTACATCCTCTATCGTGCCCGCGTCCTCGTTGATTGCGGCGGCAAGCGTGTCAAGTCCCGTCGGTCCGCCGTCGAACTTTTCCACCAATGCGGAAAGCAGTTTTTTGTCGTTGTAGTCTAATCCGAGCGGGTCGATTTCCATATCGTTGAGTGCCTTTACCGTTATCGGCAAAGTTATATTGCCGTCGCCCATAACCTGCGCAAAATCGCGCACGCGTTTTAACAAGCGGTTGGCAATACGCGGCGTGCCGCGCGAACGCGAAGCAAGCTCCGCCGCCGCGTCGTCGGCGATAGAGATTTTGAGAAGCCGCGCCGAGCGCTTGATTATGCGCACCAAGTCGGTCGATGAATACGGCTCCAACCTGCAAATAATGCCGAACCTATCGCGCAACGGCCCCGTGAGCATACCCGCTCGCGTAGTCGCGCCTATAAGCGTAAATTTATTCAGATTAAGTCTAATCGATGTTGCGCCCGCGCCCTTGCCCGTGGATATATCCAGCACAAAGTCTTCCATTGCGGGATACAGCACTTCTTCGATAGAATGGTTGAGCCTGTGAATTTCGTCGAGGAACAGCACGTCGCGCTCTTGGAGGTTGGTCAGCATCGAGGCGAGGTTTGCGGCACGTTCTATGCCCGGGCCGCTCGTAACCTTGATTTCCACGCCCAATTCCGACGCGATAATGTGCGCAAGCGTGGTTTTGCCAAGCCCCGGCGGGCCGTACAGCAAAACGTGGTCGAGCGCCTCGCCGCGCGCCTTGCTTGCCGCAACGTATACTTTTAAGTTGGCTTTAACCTTGTCCTGTCCTATATATTCGTCAAACGTAGTCGGGCGGAGGGAAACATCTCCGTCGTCGGTGACCAATTCTTTGTTTGTAATAAACCTGTTGTTTTCCATTTTTCAATTACAAATTGCGAAGCGCGGCGAGTACGATATCCTCGGTGGACATATCGGGCTTGGCAACCTTTTTGACAGCGGCTTCCGCCTCCTTGCGCTCGTAGCCCAAGCCCATAAGCGCAAGCACCGACTTTTCGTCGGGCAACTGTTGTTCGACGACTACCGTGCCGCCGTCGTCCATAGCGGGGGCTACCTTTCCTTTAAGCTCCAACACGATGCGCTCGGCCGTCTTTTTGCCCACGCCCTTGATTGTGGAAAGCGCCGCGGCATTGCCCGACGCGATTGCCGACGTCAGTCTGTCCGCCGCCATTCCGCTAAGCACCGCCACGGCGAGCTTGGGGCCGACGCCCGACACGCCTATGAGCAGTAAAAACAATTCGCGTTCGGCTGTTCCCGAAAACCCGAACAGTTCCAGCGCGTCGTCGCGCACTGCGAGGTACACAGGCATTTTTATATCTTGCTTACGGCTTGCCTCGGCACAAGCGAAAGCGGACGCCGTGAGCGCAAAGCCCACGCCGCCGCAATCTATTACTACCTTATTTTCGCTTACCGCGGCAACCTTGCCCGATATATAGTCGAACATTTTTTTACCCTTTAATTTTCAAATTGCGGCGATATTCCGCGTATGCGCTGACACTCTGCATAAGTGACGCGTGCAAGATTGCGTCGGCAATTTTCGTGATAAGAAGGCGGCGTTTCCAAAGTCGTAGCAGCGCTACGTCGAGGGAACGCCAACGCACTTATCGCGGAAATTGACAGCAAGATTTCCGCACGAACTTATGCTGAGGGTCTTATTCGTCGTCGGAATCGGAACCGTCTTCAAACGGCAGTCCGCCCTTTTGCGCAATCATCTCGCGGATTTTGGCGTCAAGCTCTTCCAACAGTTCGGGACGGGAAAGTATTATCTGCTTGACCGTTTCTCTGCCCTGACCGAGCCGCTCGTCGTTGTACGAGAACCACGACCCGCTCTTGACAATAAGGCCTTGATCGATAGCCATATCCAAAATGCAACCCTCGTTGGAAATACCCTTGCCGAATATAAGATCGAATTCCGCCGTCTTGAAGGGAGGCGCGAGCTTGTTCTTTACGATTTTGACCTTGGTGCGGTTGCCTATGACGTTGGCGCCGTCCTTGAGCGCCTCGCCCTTGCGCACGTCAAGCCTTACGCTGGCGTAGAACTTCAACGCTTTGCCGCCGGGGGTTACTTCGGGATTGCCGTACATAACGCCTATCTTTTCGCGCAGCTGGTTGATGAATATGATACAGGTTTTGGTCTTGTTGCAAACGCCCGCAATCTTGCGCAATGCCTGCGACATTAACCGCGCTTGCAAGCCGACATGGCTCTCGCCTATCTCGCCGTTGATTTCCGCTTGCGGCGTGAGCGCTGCAACCGAGTCGATAACAACTACGTCCATAGCGCTGCTGCGCACCAACGCTTCCGCAATGTCGAGCGCTTGCTCGCCGTTATCCGGCTGGCAGATGTAAAGGCGAGACAGGTCGATACCCAAGTGCTGAGCGTATACGGGATCGAGCGCGTGCTCCGCGTCGATAAACGCGACCATGCCGCCCGTCTTTTGCGTTTCCGCAATAACGTGAAGCGCAAGCGTCGTTTTACCGCTTGATTCGGGGCCGTAAACCTCTACGATTCTGCCGCGCGGCAAACCGCCTATTCCGAGCGCAAGATCGAGCGCAAGGCAGCCCGTCGGGATAGCGTCCACCTGCGTTGCGACCGAATCGGTCATGCGCATGATAGAGCCCTTGCCGTACGTTTTTTCGATTTGAGCAATGGTTTCCGCCAATGCCTTCTCTTTTTCGGACTGCGTCATGTCGGTGTTGTAAACCTTGAATTTTTCCTTCTTATCCATAATATACCTCTCGGTGTTTTTTTACTTAGTTATCGGTGCCGTCGTTCGGCGAAACTATAGTCGGCGCAAACGGCGCAATGGGTGTGGTGGGTTGCGCTTGTAAGGGTTGCTGTACAGGCTGCTGCGGCACGTACGGCGGCTGCATTGGCTGTTGCTGTACGTATTGCGGCTGCTGTATCGGCTGTTGTACGGGCTGTTGCATAGGCTGAGGTATAGGCTGTTGCGCGGGCTGTTGTTGAGCTTGCGCCGCCGCCATTGTCTCCCGCTGCTTCTTTTGCCGTCTATAACTTATTAAGCTCTCGTACAGCAGAAACATTGCGTTTTTGACACCGCTTTTTATGTTGTAGTCGCGGTCGCCGTTGAACACATATTTTATGACGGCTATGCTCTTTTGCGATGTTATGCCGAGCGCGACGTAGCAAAGCCCAAGCGAGCCGCTTTGGACGGACGGACCGGCGTTGCCTGTGGTTGCAATGGCTATATCGCAATCCCCGCTCGCCATAAGCCCGAGCGCCATATTGTATGCGGTGTCGCCGCTGACTACGCCCTTTGCCGCTATCGTTTCGAACGGAACGCCCAACCGCTTGTTTTTGGACGCGACGGAGTACGTAACGATATCCTCCATAAGATAGTCGCTCGCGCCAGCTACCGAAGTGAACGCCGCGCCGAGCGCGCCGCCGGTAAACGATTCGGCTATTTTGATTTTAAGCCCCTCGGCTCTGAGTATTCCCGCCACGCGCTCGTTGATGGAAATGTCCTCGTAGGCATACGTACAGCCGCGAAGCAGCTCCACAAGTCTATCTGAAATAGCGTTCATGTCCTCTTTGGCTATGCTTGTGGAAACGCGGGCGTGTACCTCGCACTCCAAAAAGTCGTCGAAAAATCCGAACTGAACCTTGCTCTTTTTGTTCATATATTCTTTGAGCAAAGCTTTAAGCTCGTCCTGCGTTTTGCCGTACGTTTTGAATACCATTACGGCATAGCGCTTTTTAATCTTTTTGTTAAGCAGCGGGATAAATTTGTCCGTCAAAAACTTGTAATCGACCTTTGCCGCGACGGAGTGCAGTTTGCCGTCAAGCTCGAAATGGTCGGGACGGTGGGACAGCGTGTCCTTGTACGCATCGTAAAAGGCGTCGACGTTGCCGTCTATAACAATGGCGTCGCACGCGGCGCGCAGCATATTTACGGCGCCGTCTATCTCGCCTATTTCCGCCGTAACGAACAGGTCCGCACTGTGGCAGTTGTCAAACAACGCCATCTTGGCGGTACGCACGTCTACGGTTTGATATTCTACCGATAAAAAGCCTACTTTCACTAATCTAATCCTCCAAAACCTGTCTATTCTTTACGATATAATGCACACCCGAAACGACGGTGAGAACGGTGGCAAGCAGTAGAAGAATAAGTCCGCCGTAGAAGAACACAATGCCGGCAAGCGGGTTCCACACAACAAAGTCCGCAACGGGCAACAAAGCAAACAGCGCCATCATCTGTACCAAGGTTTTGAACTTGCCCAACATATCGGCGGCAAGTACCACTTTTTTGTCGGCGGCTATCGTGCGGAAAACGCTTATCATAAGCTCGCGCGACAGTATGAGCATTGTGCAAACGGCTATAACGATTCTGTGCCCGCTCGACGGCTCGATATACAAATGCCCGCCGTACGCCGCAGGAACGGAAGCGGCAACGCATATGGCTACAAGCGAACACGCTATTATCATTTTGTCGGCTATCGGGTCGATAAACTTGCCAAAGTTGGAAACAAGATTGTTTTTGCGCGCGAGATAGCCGTCAAAGAAATCGGTTAGGCAGGCAAAAAAGTATACGAGCGCGGCGGCAAGCCTATGCCCTTCGAACTCGACAAAAAACAGTACTATCAAAACGGGTATCATCAGCATCCTGATGACGGTGAGAATATTGGGTAAATTTTTCTTCATTGTTTATCGCCTCCGACCACTTTTCCGTAAAGGTCGTAATTAGTGCTTTTGGTAATTTGCACGTCGTAATAGTTGCCTACTTCCAAGTCTGTGCCTTGAATATATACAACGCCGTCCACCCCGGGGGTTTGGAACTGCGCTCTGCCGACAAAGCGGTTTTTGTCGAAATCCACGTCCTCGTAAATTACTCGCAAGGTCTTGCCTACTTGCTTTGAATTGAACTCCTTGGTTACGTCAGCGCACACCCGCCCCAACGCGTTTACGCGCTTAATCTTGTCCGACTTTTTAACCTGATTGGGCAGCCACGCCGACGGCGTGTCGTCCTCCTTGGAATAGGCAAACACACCCGCATACTCGGGCTTGAGCTTTTTGACAAACTCGCAAAGCTCGTCAAACTCCGTTTGCGTTTCCCCGGGGAAGCCCACCATTAGCGTGGTGCGAACAACTATGCCGTGCGCGTGCAGCTTTTTGATAAGTTTTTCCAGTGCGAGCTTGTTGGTTTTTCTATTCATCAATTTCAGAATTTTGCTCGAACAATGCTGAATGGGAATGTCTATATACTTGGCTATCTTGTCCGAGCTAGATATTTTTTCTATAAGCACGTCGGTAATGCGTTCGGGATAGCAGTACAACAGCCGAATTAAAACGGGCAGTTTTTCCAGCTCGCAAAGCAGCTGCATAAGCGACGAGCCGATATCAATCCCATAGCGCGACACGTCCTGCGCAACGAGAATAAGCTCCTTTACGCCGTCCGCTACAAGCTTTTCCGCTTCCGCATAAATATCGGCGAGCGGGCGCGATTTGTACTTGCCGCGTATGGACGGAATGGTGCAAAACGTGCATTTGTTGTCGCATCCCTCCGCTACCTTTAAGTACGCTACGTGCGGATACGTGGTAAGCAGCCGTCCGCAGTTTTCGGCGTCGTAAAACGCAGCGTTATTGTAATCGCAGTTTTCGGTGGCAACCGCTTCACTATCGGTTTGGGTGTTCTCGCCTGCCGTACCTTTTACAATATCTAAAATATTTTCGTACTCAAACGTGCCTAAAAACGCGTCCACCTCGGGCAGCGCCTTTTCAAGCTCGTCGCGGTATTTTTGCGGCAAGCAGCCCGTTACTATAAGCTTTTTGCACTTGCCCGTCTTTTTAAGCTCGGCATAGCTGAGAATAGTGTCTATGCTCTCCTCGCGCGCACTTTCTATAAACGCGCAAGTGTTGATTATTATAACGTCGGCGTCCGTTACGTCACTCACACCAAAGCCGCCGCGCACAAGACGGTACAGCATATGTTCGGTGTCTATTCTGTTTTTGTCACAACCGAGTGAAATAACCGCGACGTTTTCCATTTTTTCTCCAAATCCGTAAATTTATCTATTGTTTATTAGTTGTCGTCGAGATCGTGTCCGAATAATTCCTTGTACTGTTCGACAGTCATTATAACGTCGCGCGGCTTGTTGTTGCCCGTAATCGGACCGATATACCCCGCCGTTTCCATGTTGTCTATTATACGTGCCGCGCGCGCATAGCCTATAGAGAACCTGCGCTGAACGACGGTCGTGGATATTTGTTTGGCCTTGATGGCGTGCGCCATAACTCTGGGCGCAAGCGGGTCGAGCTCGCCGCCGCCTTCACCGCCGCCAACGCCACCGCCGTTTCCGCCGGCAACAAACTTTTCGGCTTCCTCGTCAAAGTCGCATTCGTAATTCTCTTTGAGATAGTTGACAACGGCAAGCACTTCCTCACCGTTTACAAACGAGCCTTGTACGCGTTTGGGCGCATACGCGTCCTGCGGATAGAACAACATGTCGCCGTCGCCGGTGAGCGCTTCCGCACCCACTACGTCGATGATTATGCGCGAGTTGGTCGCGTCGGGAACCTTAAACGCTATACGGCTGGTAAGGTTGGCTTTAATCGTACCTGTAATGACGTCCGCCGACGGGCGCTGTGTGGCGACTATAAGGTGTATGCCCGCCGCACGCGCAAGTGCCGCAATACTGCTTATCTTGCTCTCTATCTCGCCCGATACCGACGACTGCATAAGGTTGGCAAGCTCGTCGATTATAATGACTATGTGCGGCAACTTGCCTATTTTGCCGCTTACTACGTCGGGCATGCTGTTGTATTCCGACAGCTTGCTGCACGCGTACTTTTGCAGTACGGTGTAACGCCTGTTCATTTCCTTATCCGCCCATTTGAGCGCGTTAAGCGCTTCCAGCGGCTCGGTAATGGTCTTTTCAAACAACAAATGCGGCATGCCGCGGAACTTGGAAAACTCCACGCGCTTGGGGTCGATAAGGATAAAACGCAAATCCTCGGGGCTGGACTTGTACAAAAGGCTGACGATAAGACTGTTAAGTCCTGCGGATTTACCACTACCCGTTTGTCCTGCTATAAGAAGGTGCGGAACCTTTTCAAGATCGCATACGACAAGCTCGCCGCCTATATCCTTACCTACCGAGAACAGCATGGGCGATTTGTGCTTGGCAAACGTCGGTGAAATAACGACCTCGCGCAAGCCGACTATCGCCTTCTTTTTGTTGGGAACCTCTATACCGACGGCGCGCTTGCCCGGGATGGGCGCTTCTACGCGCACACCGCTGACCGCGGCAAGCTCGTACGCTATGTCCGCACAGCGCGATTCTATGGCCTTGACCGACGTGCCCGCCGGAACCTCCAACTCGTAACGCGTTACCTGCGGACCGGGGACGATGTTGATAACTTGCACCTGCGTCTTTAAGAAGCGTGATATAACGTCCTCCAAAATTCCCGCATTGGCTTGCAATTCCTCTTGCGAGGAATCCACCGCTTCGTAAATTTTGAGCAAATCGTACGGCGGTATTTTGTAGTTGTAATGCCTGTATCTTTTGGTGTCCTGCGACACAACCGACTGCTCGGCTTGCTGCTGCAAAACGCCTTGTATCGTCATTTGGTTTTCGAGCGGCGCATTGCTCTTTTTGGGCTTAGCGGGTTTGACAATCGGTTCTGCCGCCGACTTGTCCTGCTCGTCCGCCGCAACGTACATTCCCGACAAATCCTGACCGGTAAACCCGTCGCCATGATCGAAATTACGCTCGCTAAGGTCTATCGCTGGCTCGTTGGATATAATGAGCGATCCGTCGATTATGCCGTCGTCAAGGTCTTTGTCCGGCTTTATTTCCTCTATGTCCGACTGACCGCGAGACTCGGGTTCGTACGGCTTGCTGCCGTCCAAAATTTCCTCTTGCTGTTGTATAGCTCCTCCGCCCTGACCGACAAAAGGATTAAGCGCGTCGCTGGCGTCGAAAATATCGTCCTCCTTGAACTTGTCGCTTTCGAGCGGCGGCACGTACGTTTGCACCGACTCGGTGGTGATATCGTTCATTTTGGGACGGTCCATATCCGCCAACGCCTGCATAAACCTGTCGTCTACCGACATAGGTTGAGGCTCGGGTTCGGGCGCATACTGCGGCGCGGCATATTGAATAGGCCGCGATTGTACGGGCTGAACGGGCGCGACAGGCGGCGCCATCGGCTGCGACGCGTCGATAATGGGCTCTACGTACTCCAAGCGAGGATTGGACTTGGGCATGCCGAACGCAGGACGGTAACTGTCGCTGCCGTCGTAAATAGGCTCGCGCGGTGCAGTATCGCGCACCGGCTTTTTGGGATGCTCGTCCACAAAATTCTCTATGCCGACGTCGTTAAAATGAATATTCTTGTCGGGCGGGAAATACAGCGCGTTAAGATTGTTGGGCGTGCCGTCGTAATCCACTCGGCGCGGACGCTCAATGTTTTGCGCGTCGCTTGCCACACGCGTGGGCGGGTCCATAAATTCAAGCGGCTCCGCGTCGCGCACAGGTTCTTCCTGCGGTTGCGACTCCTCGGCTTGCGGCTGTGCATTTGCAGCACGGAATTCTTCGGCGGCGCGGCGCTTAATTTCTTCCTTGTCGCCGTAAAGCCTGATGCGCGCGGCGGCAGTCAACGCACTGTGATCGGCGGGATCTTCCTCGTCCTCGAATACAGGCGATTCCGAATAATCGCTCACCTTGCGCGTATTGCTTACGGGAATGTCGGACGCCGAGCCCGACTCCACGCTGATTTCCGCAGTATTGCGCTCTATCATACCGGTGAACAGCCCGGGTGCGGGCGTTGCGTCCACCACCATTTGCGGCTGAACGGGCAAATCGGGTTCGACCTCTTGCGGCTCCTCTTGCGCCTTTTTGTCCTTGCGCTTGCCGCTGAGCGCGCGAAGCTTGCTAAACGCCGACGTCATAAACATGATATCGAGAATAAGCGCGAGCGAAAAAACAATGTAAGTTGCGACTTCGGTGATAATCGACTTAAATGCAAACGCAATAAGACCCATGATAATTCCGCCCGCGGAATATTTGGCAGAATACGTCGACGAGATATATGCCGAAAACTTTTGACCCAAAAACGCGTGCGTAGACGCCAACTGCAAAATTACAAGCGCGAAAATAACGGCAAGCGCAATGCCCACCCTTGTTTTGACTTCGACCTGTATCTTGCGCCCGCTCAAAATGAATATGCCCAAAATGAGTGTAGCGAGCAGCATAGGATAGGAAGCGATGCCGAACACTCCGAGCAGCACGCCGAAAATAGCCTCGCTGAAAACACCGAGAATAGGTTTGATAATTATGCAAAGCAACAAAAACGCGGAAATGATGATGAGCGACACGCCCAAAATATCATGATTTCCGTTGCCCGATTTGTTTTTTCTTTTACGACTTTTGTTATGTGCCACTTTTCTACCCTCGGAAAAAATCAATAGTAAAATTACGCAATTCTACGCACTAATCATTATAACATAGCCCTTTCAACTTTTCAAGGCTTTTGGCACAAAAACAAAAACTTTTTTGTCGTGACTAATCGCAAATTATATTTTCGAGCAACAAAAAAGATTGAGATTTCTTGCGTTGCTCGGAATGACAAAAAGTAATTACGCCGGTTTGTCATTCTGAACGCAGTGAAAAATCTCAACCTTTTTATAATTCTTAATTCTGCATTCTTAATTCTTAATTATCTTTAAGCTCGTAGCCCGTTTTGCTCGATAAACCGTTTTGGCGGTCGTAGTTTTCTTTGTTCTTTTTTAAGTAAATATCAAACAGCTCGTCGCTTGTCATGCCGCTGTCTATGCAC
>JAIEBI010000018.1:12734-25429 GCA_029070965.1 Clostridiales bacterium | reverse complement strand
AAGGTGACCACGCCCACCGACGTGGACAAAACGCCGCTTTTTTCGTCGTAGTATCTAACGATATCCACTATGAGTGCGGCGACTACGGCGTTTGCCTCGGCCGCGTTTACGCCGTCCTCGCAGTAACCGTCTGCTACAAGAATATCGGTAAAGCCCAAATCGGGCGTAGCCGGCACCGTCGCGGGGAATGTGCGCATGTACGGGTAGAATTCGCGCTGCGAAAACTCGATAAGGCTTTCGGTCTTGCTGCGGTAGTGGCAAACAAGCTCCTCCGTTTCGAACGCGAGGTTGCCGAGCGCAAGGCTTAGCGCCGATATGTCGGTGTCAAGTGTGAGCTCGGTTGCTTCGTCGCTTATGCGTTTACGGTTTTTCGCCTTAAAGTGCGTTAGTGGCGGCATTTGATATTCGTCGCCCACAAGCACGCACTGCTTGCTCCTAAACAGCACGGGCAGCAAGTCCACAGGCTCCATTTGACTCGCCTCGTCCACTATTACGACGTCAAAGTTCTCGTACGCCTCTCCGCGAAACAACACGCTCGCCGTGGACGGCGACAGGATAAAGCACTTTTTCAGTTTGAGTATCGCCTTTGCGTAATTGCGGAACATTACCCTTAGCGACATATTTATGCCCTTGTCCACCGCCAAAAAATCAAAGTCGTCGTCTTCGGCGTCAATCCTTGCCATGCACAGGCTTTCGGCGCGAACGGCGTTGCAATCGTATATCTCGTTTTCCGCGTCGATAAAGTTTTTGATTGCAAGCTCGGCGGACTTGCCCAGTCCGTTGCGCCTGTTGCCCAGCATGTCAAGCTTGCAGTCTATAACGAGCGCAAGATAGGAATGGACGAACAAGTCGGTAAACTTTTCGGGCGGCACGTCTACCCTGCCGTCCTCTATGGGCGCGAAAAACCCGTCCAGCGGCAATGCGTTTTTACCGCGAAGAATATTGTCGTAGCCGAGCGCGGCGCTCGCCATCGACCTGTCCGTCGCCTGCGCAATCACCACCTTGCTGTTATTGGGCGTAACGCTCCACGGCGAAGCGGCGTAAGCGTTTACAAAATACTTACCGCCGAAATCTTTCAGCTTGTTTACAGCCGCCGCCACGCTTGCGACAAGCGGGGTTTCGCCCTGCAAAACGGTTACAAACTTTTCGGTCTTATCTTCGTCGCAGTCGAACGAATTATAAACGCGCAATAGCGCCGACAACGATTGCGCCTGCAAAAGAAGGTTGTCGCCCGCCGTCACGCCGCACAAACCGCACATGGCGGAAACCGCGGCACATAGTTCGGACTGCGCTTTTGTAAACTCCGCCGCCGATATAAAGCTTTCTATCACATAATCGTCGGGCGTTGTGACAAACGGTTTTGTCGCCGATATAATTTCCGCCGCGGACTTACACGCGGACACAAAATCGCGCATATCGACGCCTGAATTTTCGGTATGCTCGGCGACCGCGAGTATGCACTGTGTTTGCTCTGCGGTAAGCGCGTTAAGCCCGACAACGTGCGCAAGCACGCCGCCGAGTCCCTCTATCTTACCGTCGCACTCGGCGATACGGCCGTAAGATACCGCCGTAGTAGCCAACTCTTTCAGAGTAATATCGGTGCGCGAACACACGGCGCGCAATTTCTTTTCCGCCGATTTTGCCTTGAAATCGAACAGCCCTACGGAAGCCTTACCGCCGTCCGCATACGGCGCCAACGCGGCGCAAGCCTTTAAAAGTTGCGCGTCGTTTAACTGCGCTTTATCAAAGATAAACAAAACGTCGGCGGCAAGATTGTCGCGCTCGCATTTGAGCGCGTAAATATTTTGTACCGTTTCGGCAAACTTACTTGCGGCTTTATCGCTCATACCGCCTGCCAAAAACAGCTCGGCATTTTTTGCAATGTTATCGACAACAGACAAGTTAAGACCACGCACAGTCTTTATATCCGACAAGCGCATAAGGCAGTCGTTATCGGCCGTAAATACAAATTTATCTAAATCAACCGCCGCTTGCTTTGCGCGTTCGTATTTATCGGCAAGCATAGTCAGTAGCTCGCCGTCGCTCTTTTTCAGCTTGGTAACCGCCTTGACTATGTCCCCGCCTTTTAGCGCGTTTGGAAGCGCCGCGTCGTGCAAATCGCCGTACGTGCAGTCACCCCACGGTATTTCGGGATAAGCTTTTTCAAGCCGTTGAATTACCCCGTTGATTTCCGCCATAACGGCGGCAATATCTCCGAGCGATACAATAGCGCCCTCGATATCCGTTTTATCGCTTACGCCGTACCACGGACTGAGCGCTACCTTGCCGCCCATTAGCAGCCGCGCGTAGTGTGCGGCGCATTCCTTTACGTTAAGTAAAAGCTTGTTGTAGTCCTCGCGGGATATTGAAGCCGCCGTCGCTCCGTCGGTAAATTCTATTACCGGCAGGTCGGCGTGTTTGTAGTATGCGTCCAACGCGTCGTAGTACGATCCCCACGCGACGTCGCTACCGAACACCTCCGCTTGATAGTCGCTCAGCGCTATCATAGCCTCCGCTTTGGCGCGGTCGGCGCGGCTGCATTTTAGGTCGTACTTGCCGTCGTAAACGTATTCCTTTTTGTTTTTGATAAGCTTTTTGAATTCGGCGCGCACCACGGAGGGATTGACCGCCGCCGCTTTTTGCTCCGTTTCGTAGTCGAGCAGCATTACGAATTTGCGCAGCCGTTCGGGCAGCTTTGCGTACACCTCGGCAAGCGCCGAAAGCTTTTCGGACGATACAAGCACGCTTTTGCCCTGCGCAAGCAAGGTAGACAGCATGTTGGCTATGGTGAGCGTTTTGCCCGTCCCGGGCGGGCCCTTGATTATGAGCGACCGTCCCGCCGCCACCTTGCTTATAATCTTATCCTGCACGCTGTCCGTAGGCAGTACGGGGCGGGTCCCGACGTCCCCGTCGTCCTCGCGCGGCAACGGCGTGCCGCCGCCGAACACCCTTTGAACAAGCGGATGCGCGTAAATTTTTTGCTTGTTGCGCCGCACGTCGTAGTACATGCAAATATCACTGTGGTTATACTGCGCAATCGTAAGTATATCCTTGTCGAACGACATACTGCCGCCGAGCGCGCAAACAAATTTTTCCACTCGCGACATGTACTCCTCGCCGTCGCCTAACTTTTCCAAGTCTACGGCGTCGTCGAAGCTTTGTCCCGCGCCGTTGGGGTGCGGAAAGTTTGCGGCAACGCTTTCGGCAAGCTCGCTCTGCATACGCGAAATCAAACACGGATTAAAGTACCCGTCGTCGTCCACAAACTCTATTTCAACGTTGCTCGTGTTGGTGCCGCGCACCAGCCGTATGGGGAATATGAGAAGGGGCGAATTTATAGTGCGAATATCGTCGCCGTGCGCAACCGCCCACGACAGCAACCCCACGCCCAAAAACAGCGGGTTGTTGCCTTTTAGGTCGAGTGCGTTGTACGCGGCGGTTATGAACTTATCAAGCTCCGCCGCTTTTTTTACGCCCGACAAATCCGACCAATCCCACTGTTCGGTGAGCGAGCCGCTTACGGTAGCCTTTAACAGCGCGCTGTCAGACAGTACCGTCTTGTTGGACGGCTTGCCGCGGCGGGCGCGGATTACGTTGAGCATAGCGGAGCTGTTGTTTCCGCTTGCGCAAAACAAGCGGTACGCCTTGTCCGATCCGCCCTCGCCTATCACACCCACGTCGAGCAGTCTGTTGCCGCGTATGTCGTCGGTGTGAAGTAATCCTTTGATAAATTCGTCCAAAAATATCATTGTCAATACCTTATGTTAATATAACACGTATCTTATGTAAAGTCAATACCGTTCCAGTATTCGTCCTGCCCTCTGCGACAGTCGATTTCGAATGCGTAGGCGTCCGCCTCGTAAATATGTACCTTGTAAATTTTTGAGTGGGTGTTGCTGTCGTAAGCCGCCTCGCGCGTTTCCCGCCACTTGCACGACCTGCCGTACGTTATGCCCATATGTTCGTAATACCACGGCGCCCAATGCCCGCTCGTAAGCCGAGCCTGCAACGCGTGAAAGCATTCGTGCACTATCGCGTCGCGCATCCACGCAGCGTCTTGTGCCGAAGCATACTTGAACGCAATGCGCTTGCCGCCGTCGTAGCACAGCCCGCCCGCGCTGTCGTTGTCCAACTCGTCCGACATTTCCACTATCGGGTCGATGGGCACGCCGAGAATGCGGTATACAAGCCTGACCGCAAGCGCGGCGCGGGCTTGCATTTCCTCTCGGTCCAGCCTGCCCCAAACGGAATAATCTTCCGTTCCCGTCGTGCAGTAGCGCGCTATCATACCGCACTTGCCGAACACCGTCGCATTGCTTTCCACTATCTTTTTTATATTGTTTACGTCTATCGCGGGTATGCCGTCGTAATCGAATTCGCCCGCGACGGTAACATTTTGCCCGCCGCTTTTGAATTCGCCCCAGCCGTCGTCTATAAACAGCATAGAGGCTTTGATACGCGCCAAATACTTTTTGGCTGCTTGCGCGTTGCCCGCCGAAATCTTGCCCCCGCGCGTTATCCAGTTAGAATGATGTTCGGGACGCACTATCTCGTTAAGCCCCGCAAAGCCCAAAAACGGCATTTCACGTAATGCCGCGCGAGCCGTAGTATCGTCCGCCATTTTGAGCGCCACAAGCTCGTTCGCCGTATCGTCGAAGGACGGCATTGTAACGTACGATTCGCTTATGTCCAGCGCGCTGAGCTCGTCAAACTGCAACGCCGCCGTCATTCCGTCCTCGTACAGTGCGCCGCCCTGTACGTCCGATATAAATACGCGCGTACCCGCCTTGCCGGCAAGCATTGCCGCGCGCAAAAAGTACGTGCGGTTGTCGTCAGACATCATGTCGGCGCCCGACGCGAACACCGCGCACTTTTTGTATTCTGCATAGCAAAATATTCGGTCTATGCTATCCCGCGAGTCGCCCGCGATATTCATGTTAAACTCGTAAATTTCCATGTCGCGGGCAATGGCGTTAGCCGCATACAACCGCGCTTCGTCCACGAAAGGAGTGTTGAGTATAAGCGCGTTTGCCTTGCCGCCCTCGTCGCATTCGGGAGTGGGAAAGTAATCGCAGTTGCGGCAGGTTAAAGGCTTTGCCGCCACTGTGCGTTCCAGCGCCTTGGCGTACGCGCCGCATAGGCCCGCCTTCCAGCTTTGCATGCTCTCCGCTATTTCGCCCGACAGAGCGGGAAAAGCCACACCATCCTCAAACGGCGAAGCTACGTCGCAACTAAGCAAACCGTCTATAAGCTCGGTTGCGTTTTGTATTATTTTTTTGCCGTTAAGCGCAAGCATATGCTCGCTTGCCGCTTGCGCGGAAATTTCCTTTTTTGCCGATATGTACTTTGAAAACAGGGTTACAAACTTTAACGTGTTTTGCATTGCCGCCGCGCTTTTGTTGTAGCCCTTTTCCTTTGCTATCGGTAGGTTTTGCTCGACGTAGACATTGAGCTTGTCCGCCACCGAAGGCGAAAAGTCGGGTTCAAAGCATTTCAGTGCGAAAATCTTACACGCCAAACGCATACCAAGCGCCTCGGCGTTTGCGCGGTTGTCGGCGTTGAGCGCTGGATTTTGCAGTAACTCCTCTATCGAGGCGAGTGCGCCGTCCAGCGCCGTTATGTCCGTCGAGTAAATGTACTCGGTGTTTGCGTTTGTAATAACCTGCTTAAAGCTTATCATCTATCGTCGTCCGAAAACAGCGTGCTGCGCTTAACCTTGACCTCGGGCTTTTGCTCCTCTTGCTTTTGCGGGGCCTGCGCTTGCAAAATTGCCGCAAGCTCGGGCGAAAGCTCGGAGGATACTTGCTCCCTGCTGTTTCGCTCGCGCTCGATAATCGCCTGCCTATCAGTTTCGGGAACGGCCGCGCGACGGCTCCTGACAAGCCCGTCCATTTTGAGTCTGTCGCCCGACACCGAAAGATTGGTAATGCTGTCGTTAATGCCTGCGATAATGCTGTGTATGCTCTCGATTGCGATAGACTGGTTCTTGTCGCTAAGCCTGCCGCCCATCATGTCTATGAGCGCGTTAAAGTCCACGCCGTAAATGATATCGGACAAAAGCACCAAATCGTTTTTGAACTGACCGAGTACGCCGATAACGCTTTCCAGCTCGTTATATATAGCTTCGCGCTGTTCGAGACTGGCTTTTAGGTAATCGGGTCCGTTATTTTCGCGCAGGGTAGCCACTGTATAAAGCAGCTCGTCCTCCTTGGGTTTAAGGCTCTTTATTTTGCGGTCGGCTGTGGCAAGATCGAACTCGCCGTTTTGGAACGCCGCCACGATATCCGCCTTTTGTTTTTTGATGTCGTCAAGCCCTTTTTCGCACTCGTCTATCTTGGCTTGGCGAGCGTTGTCGCGCTCGTCGATTTGCGCACGGATAGCGGCTATGTCCGCCTTTTCGGTAGCCATTCGGCTCAAAAAGGTGTCCAGCATTTCCAGCGACGCCCTGCCCTCGACAACCGCAGCGAGTGCGTCGTTGTTCCTAAACGCGTGCTGTTCCTTAACACGCTCCTTGCGCGTGACGCCCACGTTGAGCGCCGCCCATGCTTCCACCGCTTCCAGCGCTTTTTTAAGCTTGGCTATCGAGCCCGATTGAAGATTGTTGCGCGAGCAGTCCTCCCGCCACACCTTGATTGCGGCAATCGCCTCGTCCGAACGGGCTTGCGCCGTGCGGCTGCTTGTGTCGCCTATGTTGTCCATTGCGGCAAGCATTTGCTCGAAAAGCCCGCGGCTTTGCTCCAACAGCTCGAACTGCTTTTCGTTTACGTTGGCAAGACCTTGCCCACTACTGCGCAATTCCACCATTGTGTTTACCGCAACTATGCTGGTGTTTATACATTCTTTAAGCGGCTCGGTAACGTTTATGACCGCCTTGCGCGCCTGCAATTCCTTTTGGAGCAGGTTGTCGGCCTTTACCGAATATTTGGTAAGCTTGCCTATTTGCTCATTGCCCAGCTCGGTGAGCGCAACCACTATATCGGAAAGTCCGTCCAGCGCGCTTTTGCACGTTCCGTCAAAGCCGTTGTTTATGCCGTGAACGCACATGTCCCACATGCCCGCCACTATTCGGTCGCCAAGTTCCTTGGGCCCGTCGAACATGGAATGTCCGGTCAAATAGCCTTCGGTAAACTTTTTGTTTAGCGACAAGCCGTTTTTGCGCGCTACGTCTTGAATGGATTTAACTTTTTCGATAGTGGTCATGGGTAACTCCTATTGTTTTGCTACTTTATTGATAAGGTCCTCGGTGGCGTGTGCGTACGATTCCAGCCGAGAGTTTTTGTGCATAAGCACGTCGTCCTCGGTGAACACAAAGTCCGTTTGGACGGCCGCGCCGCTCATAGCGTCGATAATGCGCTTTACGCCGCTGTATTCGCCGAAACCTGTGTTTTTGCGCAAGGTCTTGCCTATGCGCTTGCACTTGCTTTCCGATATGCCGTGCTCGCCGCCGCCGTTAAAGAAATACAGGTAGTAGGCGCTGTCAGGCTCGATAGCGTCGACATCATCCGCCGTCTTGATAGTGCGAAACTCGCCGCTCGACGCATCAAATAATACTATAAGCAATTTTCGCGCAAAAGTCAATAGTTTGCTGTCATTCAGCTTGGAACTTCCGCGAACGGCGCAAAGCTCGGCGTAATCGCCCCTGCCTAAACGCATAATTCCGAACAGCGGCGAACGCTCCTTGGCTAAGCACGTTTGCAATACCGACAGCACGTGCATTGCGCGGCTTTCCGCCATAACTCTGTCGGCGCCGTCGTCGTCGGGTATCGTTAAGCCCTTAGCGACAATCTTCTCCCTCTCGTCGTGATAGTTGAGCTCGCCCACCCGTCTGAAAGATTCGGGCAGCTTTTTGAGTAGCTCCAAATAATGCTTTGCCGCGGCGGAGCGCAGCTTGATACAGCTTTCGGCGTAGTCGCGGTCGGCTGGGCGTTCCTCCATTTCGGGCATACTGCTCCACACCAGCTTGTAATACTCGTACGCTATGCGAAAGCTTTCCGTCACGTCGGCGGTGATATAACCGTGTTCGTAGTAGAACGCCAGCCTAATGAGCGCCTTGGGATTGCCCATGCGCGCCGCGGCGCGGCAGTATTCTATAGCTACGGCAAGATTGCGCTCGTACTCGCTTAAATCCTTTTGGCTTTTGAGCGCGCGTAAATAGCACAGCTCGGACAACTTAAAGGTTTCGTCGTTTTCCTTGTTGACCTTGACGGCGATAGATTTTACGCCCACCACCGTCTTGCACGACGGGCACGCCCAATCGCCGTTGTACAGCTCTAACGGCTTGACTATATTCTTGTTGCAATTACTACAAATCATAATCTAATCCTCCGTCGACGTAGGTGCTGTGACGGTTACTTTGCCCTGCCTGACAACTACTATTTCGTAACAATCCTTGTCAGCGCCGTCCAGTTGTATAATTATATCGTATTCGCCTACGGGAACGTTGCCGTCCTCGTCGGGCGTATATTTGGCCGTGGGGATTGCGGTAACGTCGTCGCCGCTTACAATGCCTTGTACGTCGATATCGATTTCCACCGACTGTCCGTATACGTAGGTTGCGTCATGTACGGTAACGGTCAACGTTTTGCGCTCGATAGTGAAAACCTTGCTTGCATTTGTAAGCGTGTAATTTTTTTGTTCGGCAGCAAACTCCGCCTTGGCTACGCCTGCGCCCGTTTTGACGGCGCCCGTTACGGTAAGCGGCAAAGCCACGCCGTCCACGCCTTTGGCGGTTGCGGTAGGCTTTTGTACCGTACCGTCGTACACGAACGAAGTGTTGCTCCACTCCACGCGCACCTCCATCGGCAGTATTATAAACGTGGTAGTCCCGCCGTCAGCTATAACGTAGTCGTCGCTTACCATAGCCTGTTTGGTATATTCGTCGGCGTTTATTTCCGCGCTTACGGCGATTATCATCGTTTGGCCGTCGGCGTCTGTCGCCGTGGCTTGCGGCGATTGCAGCTTGCCGTTGTAAGTAACGGTGGTGTTAGTCCAAGTGATTTTGTCAATCGTATACGGCGAAATAGTGAACTCTTGACTACGGGTGTCGGGGTTGAACGTATAGTTGCCGTCGTCGGAATGAGCAAGTGCAGTGTAGGTATTCACCTTTACACCGTCGACTATATTGGCGTGGACTTGCCCGCCGATTACACTGAGCTTGACGTCGCTTCCGTTTACACCGGTAGCACTTGCCTCGGGGACTTGCACGCTTTTATTGTATACAAGCGCGGGATTTCCCCACGTTACGTCCACCTGCGTAGGCGTTATTTTGTAGCCCTTGCTTTTTTCGCTCGCGTCGTCAACGGTGTAGTCGCTATTTGCCAATTTCGCTATAGCGGTATAGTTTTCGCCCGCGTCGGCTTTTAGCCCGTCGTAATAGACGACAAGCTCGTCGCCCGACAAGTCAAACGCATGCGCCATAGGACCTTGCAATTCCCCGTTGTACTCAAACTCCGTTTGGTCGTCCCAAGTGAGCGGGACGGGACAAGGCTTGATCGTGTACGTATACGTTTCGCCCTCGGCTATGTAATATTTTTCGGAAAATGTGCTGTTGAGCGTTACCCTTTCCGTATGCGTGCCAGCATGCATGACGGAGTACCCCATGAACATCATAAAATCGTTGCCTACAACGTTTTGTGCCTTAGGTTGAATGTGCCTTTCCGTGCCGTCGAACACGCTTTCCGTGCCGTAGACCTGAGTTTCTTCGCCCATTAAGCCACCGCTCGTATGCTCCCACGTAATGGTGAGCGGGCGCTTATTGACCTTTACATTGATTTCCGCCGCATTTGCGGTTGTAAGCGACGTCGCGTCCGGCGCACTCAATTTGACTATTGCGGTGTACGTATGCATACCTACCGTTTGGGCGGTTGTTTGTAAAACCCTATCATAGCCAATGCGCTGAACATCGTCGTACCATTCGTAACTCAATATAAATCCACCGTTAAGCGGATGCGTAACCGAAGCGGTAAGCTCAAAGTCGTCGCCGTAAATTATGTCCGCCTCGTCGGTTACGGTAGATAACGTTACCTGCGGCTTGACAAGCTCCCAGTACGGCGTTATCGTAACGTTGTTGTATCCCTCGCCCAGCAATTCGGAAAGCGAAGTGAACGGCTTATATGCACCGTTGCTGCTCTCCTTGTATTGCATAGTACGGGTAAACGCTTCGCCGCGGTTGAACATTGTCAAAAGCTCGTCGGCATTGTCCGATACGGTCAGCGCGTAATCGTACATCATGCCGTCCACCATGGTGTACTTAAAGAAGGCGGAAGTAGGATATTTATCGTCGTTGCTTGCGCCCGCAAACACCTTGTAAATCTTTTGGAAGCGAACAGGTACGTTGTTGCGGCTTTTGTCGATCGTCATGCCGTCCAATACACTGCCGTCATACGTCAGCGGGGACATTATTTGTTTGTCGTAGTTGGAGTAGCAGTAGTACAAATCGTCGTCCGAGTTTATGTCGGAGTAGCTTACGTAGTCAACGCCCTCGATATCGGACAGCCTAAACGTATCGCCCTTTTTGCCGTACCATGTGGGAATGATATTTTGTTTGGCATAATAGTGCGAATTGCGGTCGTAGTCGAAGGTTATATACACCTCGTCCTTATCGAGACCTATTGGCTGAACGTTATTGCCCAGCTCGTGCAGATACTGATAAAAGCCGGCAGAACCGCCACTGTGATACAGCTTTTGCTTTATCGTATCGACGTCTTTTTTGTTCGCGTATATTTTTATGTTTGTGTTTATTTCCGACGTCTCGATATCCTCGCAAAGCTCGACGGCGGGATCGCAATTCAGCGTTACGCTCTTGATATTGGCATAGGTAAATATTTTGGACGATACTCTGGTCACCTTGCGCCCGTTGAACTCGTACGGAATGACCACGCTGTCGCCATTGCCGTAAACGACGTCCGTGACCTCGCACTCGTCGCCGAATATGTAGTTGTACACAAGCGGAAGGTTGCCGTGACCTTGACCGAAGTAGCCGTCGCCGATTACCGTTACCCCGTAAAACACGGCGCAAAGCA
Organism: Clostridiales bacterium; assembly: GCA_029070965.1. GTDB lineage: Bacteria > Bacillota > Clostridia > Christensenellales > Pumilibacteraceae > Anaerocaecibacter. The sequence goes on along the minus strand of JAIEBI010000018.1, from coordinate 14,408 downwards.
GCACCGCCGCCGAAAAAATTATAGCCAATACAAGCTGAACATGCCGACCGGAACGAAAACGCCGCGTCGCATACAAGAACGATATCGCCACCGCCACTATGCCGAAAACGTGCAACAACGCCCATGCAGACAGCGCGATATTGGCAAGCGTAATAGGGTTGCTTGCAAATTTGGCAAGCCAAACAATAATGCTGATTACGGTAAATAGGATATAAAAAATAAACAGCGTTTTTGCGTACTTAAACCGCAGGTTGGACAGCACCACGGCCAGCAAATACAAAAGATCGGCAACCGTCATTAAAAACGGCAGTATCCAGTACGAGCTTGCCGCGCCGAACACCCACAAAACTATGCAAGCGGACAAATCGGCTATCGGCAATAACGCCAATCCGATTATCAACCATATTTTGTGCCTGCCCGAAAGCATTTCGGTTACGGGCGAATGTGAAATGTTTTTCATTGCCATTTTTACCCCTCCCTCACTTTACCTTTTTGGGCGGTTTTATGTAGCCGTAGTCGCGCGCGTCCAGCTTGTTGAACACAAACCTTTCGTTGCCCAGCTCGAAGATTATGATATTGCTGTCTTCCTTACACCGCTTTTTGTCTTTTAGGTGCTTGAACCGTATGCGCAAGGACAGCATTTTTCCGTACTTGCGGTACAGCTTTTTGCCCTCATCGGTGACCTCGGTATCGCCGCACAGCCGACAATAACCGTTTTTGCCGGTATGCTCGCCGTAAGTCCTGCCGCAGCACTTGCACTTTTTCACCTTGCCGTCGGTAAGCACAAACGCCTGTTCGTCCAAGTTGAGCGTAGACGTAAGCTTGCCGTCGTCCACCCCGCTTGCAAATACGTTGTGGTACACCACTTCGGGATACGGACAGCCCTTGCACTTGCGCCAAACATTGCCTTCTCCGTCCTCGTATTCCACCGCTTGACTCGCGCAAATAAGCCGCGAGCAATCGCTGTTGCGCATATTGTCCTTGCACGATATTTTGAATAAGTGCCGCGAGAGAATGGACGAATTTTTTATCATTCCGATATCCTCATCGTCGAGACCGAGGTTGCGGTCGGAAAAGTCCAGTTCGTAGCCGCAATCAAACTCGTCCTCGTCAAACAACACTTCGTTGTTTTCCACCAACAACACGCCGTCCTTGTTGCAGTTTGTGCAATACAGGCTGACGCTGTTGTTTAGCCCCACAACCAGCTTTAACGCGTTTTTGCCGCCCACACCCACCGTATAGGCAAAGTTTTGCCATTCCACGTGCGATATGCCGAGCACCGTAACGTGCGTACATTCCAGCTCCTTTTCGTCGCTGGTGGCAAGCAGCTTTAACATGTTCTCTATCTTGGGCAAATAATCGGAATTGAACATAATGTAATCGGCGCAACCTTCTTCCTCGAAAAGACTGCCCGCACGGTTAAGCACCGCATTGACAAGCAGACCGTCCACCAGCTCGCCGCCGCCAGTCTGCCCGTCGTCTGACGGCACTGCGCCGTTTATGTAATCGTCTATTCCCTTAGCTTCGCGGCGGCTTATCGGCACAAACTTGCCGTCCCGCCCTACGCGAAAATACACCTTGCCGAGCAGCGGCTCGGACTGCGCGCCGCCGTTGATTTCCAAACGCATTGACACGGCGTAAAAGTTTTCCGTCTCCGGTACGTAACGCTCGGAC
>JAIEBI010000018.1:0-12724 GCA_029070965.1 Clostridiales bacterium | reverse complement strand
GCGCGTCTATTACGCGCTTTAAAAATCCTTCCGCAAACTTTTTGATAACGGCTTCCACCGCGCCGCCGACCGCCGCCGCACGGCTGTCCGCAGTCTGGCGGAATTCTATCATAGAGTAATATTTGTGGTAGTCTGCGCCGACGTCGGCAATCAGCTGCTCCCAGTCCGCGCTGCTGCTGTCGAACTTTTTGCCGCGCAGTCCCGCAAACCAGCTGGCGCCGTCCTTATCGAACCTGAGCTCGTTTTCGTCGCCGCCCTTAGCGCCGTTTACGCCATGCTCGTCCTCGCAGTACACAAACACGTTGGCAGCCGTCACTATTTCGGTATCTGTGACGCGCTTTATATTTACCTTATCGGACAAAAATCCGTTTTTGTACAGGCTGCAAATGCTCTTAAATTCCTTTTCGTATTCGCAGCCGACGTTAATTCTTGCCATGCCCTACTCCTTTTCGCCTTCGTCGCGTTCGAGAATGCGCCTTACGTCGGTGACGATTTCCGCCTGCTCGCCGAGGTTACGGCAAAATCCCTCGCCGCCGTCATGATCGAACTTCCACAGCTCGGATATAAATGTGGCAAAGGTGCGCGCGACGACGGGGCGCAGCTTGCCGTGATTTCGGCGTGACGAGCAGCTCGGCATCGGGCAGTCGGCCTCCCACTTGTCGTTGAACTCCAAGGCATACGGCTTGGGGCTGCAGCCTGCGTAGTCGCAGTCAGAGCACCGTCCGCCTTCGCCCGCTTCGCCCACAATTTGCTCCTTGGGCAAGCCTGCGATTTTGCATTTGTCCCAGCAATCCTCGTTGTCGCACATTGCGCATATACGCATAAGCTCGACGTCCGATACGTTAGCAACCTCTCTGTAACGTTTTAGCGCCGGACACTTGCCGTTCATATGCCCGCCCTTGTTAAACCGCTTGCAGTGCGATATTGCGCAAATCTTGCGGCAGTATATCGACCTGTCGCCCTTTTCGCCCGAATTGCACATTCTACCGCGCTCGCCGTTTTCCACATTGGAAAAACACATATATCCGTCGGACACCGAGCGCGTAAGCACCGTGCCGCAGCTGTCGCACTTAAAGTCGTATACCGTTATCTCGCACATTTCGGTGCCGTGACCGTCGGCGTCTATGCACTGCGTTTCGGCACGGCACACAAGCGCGTCCTTCTTTTTGCGCTTTTCGTCGTACGCCTCCTTGGACATTAACACAACCCTGCCGCACGCATTGCAGCGTAGCGCCACCATTTGGTCGGAGTTACTGCCCGCAAGTATGGTCGCGTCGCCGGTGTTGCCCGACAGCAAACCGATTTCGGCAAAGTACGCAAGCGCAAAGCCTTCCAGCTTGCTCATGTCCGCAAGCGAATACACCGTAACGTCGTTCTTTTGTCCCAGCCTGAATATACGCCCTATGCGCTGATCCATAGCCAGCGGGTCGTACGTTACTTGGTAGTTTATAATTATGCTCGATTCTTGAAGGTTGGCGCCCTCGGTGTACTTGGCGTCCTTTACTATAAGTATGGCGTCGGACCGCTTTTCCGAATTGAACTCGCGCTCCACCGCATGCACGCCTGTCGAGTCGTCGCCTACTATTATCCTGTCTTTAAGTTCGGGGTCGCGCATAAACGCGTCGCATACCTCGTCGTATATGCGTTCGGATTTTCCGAGGTTGTAATCGAAAAACACCAACACCCGTTTGTCCTTGTGCTGCTTTAATATGCGCACAGCCGTTTCGTATTTATAATCTTTTACGTTGTCACTTTGCTCCACAGGAACAAAATACGTTTGCTTTGCCACCGCGCCGAGCGTGTTGCGCAGTCGGTCGGCGTAATACGTTATATAGCCGTTTTTGGTATGTATGTATTTTGTTTGCGGGTCGCTCGCCGCCAGCTTGTTAAGTATGCTGTTGAGTACGTGCGAATACGCCTGCTCCACCGAAAGATTGCCGCGCAGGTTCTTTACGTAGTCTATAAGCGACAGCTCCTCCGACCCGACCGTGACGATAGGTTGGCCGCCTTCCGCCGAGCGCGAAAAATCTACCGTAATCTTTTTTTCTTTAAGTCCGGTTATGCTAACCGTTTCGGGCACATGCGACATCGGATAGAAAAAGTAGTTATGCACCGATTTGGTCTTGGAAAGACGGTTGGGTTGGCGTATCATTATCGAGCGCAACACGCCGTTGTGGTATGCGTCCGATACGCGCTTTAACACGTCGTCTTTAAGCGTGACGGCGATACCGTTTTTAACGGCGCCCACCTTTTTGCCGCCGAAATCTTTGTCGTTTAAAAAGTCGTCTATATACTGCGCTCTGTCGTACTGCGATTTATCATTAAAGTCGACTACCTTGCCATTGACGCGCAGGTACTCGCCCAGCTCGTCGGCGTACCGCTCCATAACCACGTCATACTTTACCCTGCGGATAAAGTCGGTAATATTGGTCGCGCCGTAGCACACCGTTTCCTTATAATACTTTTTTTCGTCCACATACTGCAACGTGCGGTCGGCATCGTCCTTTTCGTCAAAGTCGGACGGATTGCCGCCCTTGCACCTGACAAAGTACCACAAGCGGAACATGTTTTCCAGATTGCCGGAGTGCGGAGTTGCTGTAAGCAACAAGCAGTACGTCGCGCCCGCCCGCTTTTTGGTTTGCATCATCTCTGACAGCATGCGCATTGCGCCCGCGTACTTGCCCGCGTCCTCGCTGAAATGGTGCGCCTCGTCAACTACTACCACGTCCACCAAAAAGTCGGGACTGTACCGCCACTGCGCAAATATGTCCACGTCCACTATTATGGGACGGTTGGGACGAATAAACTTGCCCTGCTTATTCACTCCCACCTTAGTCAATACGTCTTGAAGCGTGGGGAATTCGCCGTCCGTTTTTTGCACCTTGTACAAAACGTCTTTGCCCAATCCGAACTTGTTTTCCAGTACGTCCACCCAGCTGTTAAGCACTTGGTCGGGCGTGACGACAATCAGCGATTTCATCTTTCCGCGCACGGCAAGCTCGCTGAGTATTACGCCCGCCTCAAACGTTTTGCCGCTGCCCACAACGTCGGCAAGCAGCCCGAACCCGCGCAGGTCGCGCAAAAATTTCTCAGCCGCCGCCTTTTGGTGCTCGAATATAACGCTGCCGCCCTCGCCGTGAATGTCTCTGTCCACGCCGATGCCGTACTCTATCTTACCCTTGCGCTTTTGGTAAAGAGAACAGTCAATCAAAAGCTCGTGAAAATCGTCGTGGCCGTCCAACGCCTCCACGCTTTGCTGCGCCTGCGCAACCTGCTTTGTAAACTTCTTTTTGTATTGCAGGTTGCTGCGCTGTACGTCGGCGGAAAACGCCGTATCCGTAAATGTCAGCTTGTAGTTTTCGTCCATTTCGCTCCTCTCCTCGCCTTACGTCAACTGCGTTTCTATGTTAAACGCAAACTCTATATCTTGCTTGGCTGCCGTTTCCCGCTCGCCCCGTCTGTATCCGTCTAAGTATTGTATTATCGTGAACCCCGAATTGCGCTTTTTGTCGTTGCGGGCATACGCCTTGGCGTAACCGTCGCCGTCGATTTCCACGCCCAGCTTTAAGTACACCTCGTTGATTATTTTTACCCGCTTGCCTTTATAGTAATATTTGGCGCGACTGCCGTTATTCATGTTGTCTATGCTGCCGTTGAGTACGCGCAAGCCGATTTCCTTTTGCAGCTTGTTAAGCATCGTCTTGTTGTCGGTGTCCACCACCAACAGGTTTTCGCCGCCCGACTGCGAGTACGTTATAAGCGGCGCTTTGCGCGAGTGCTTTATGTCGTCCGCCGAGTAGAACGTGCTCATTATGTGCATCGCCGCCGACTGCTCGGAATCGTCGCCCGTAGTTATGCCGCCCCTGTCGTTGTCCTTGGGTACGTAGTACGTAGCGCCGCTTTGCGGAATTCTCGTGCCTTTGTTTACAAGTACGCGGAAAAACGGTATTACGTTGTTGCCGTTACCCACCACGCGGAAAAGCCGCACGCCGTAGGTAAGCGCAAGCACCATGTCTATTGTCATACCCGTCATAGACGCCACAGCGCCGCCAAGCGCGGGCGCGTACAGCGCGTCCTCGTGCCCCATAATGTTAAACCCGTCGTTCTTGACGCCCACGTATTCGCTGTCGTCCTTTTCAAAGGTGCATACCTTTACGCCGAGCGGCTCGATAAACCTACGTATATACTTCATAAGCCCGTACGTTTCCACAGGTCCGCCGGTTATGAAAATCCTTTTCACGTCGGTGTTGATGGGTCGTATAAGCTCGTCGGTTATGTAGTTGACTATCTTGCGCGCCACGCCGCTGTTGTCGGTAATACCCACGCACTTTTCAAACTGCTCGCGCGTGATAGAGCGCTGTATCAATAAGTCGCGCGACGCCGAAATGGGTACGCCGTAGCGGAATGCGCGACTGTCGTATATTGGCATGCCGAGCACTATCTTTGCCGACTTGATGTCCTTGACAAACAAATACTGCTTGGTATTGAGCGCAGATTCCGCGATGTGCCCTTCCTGTCCACTGGACGGTCTGCCCATCGTTTCCCGTCCCGACATTTGACCTTCTATGTACCGCGCGACTACGTCGTCGATATCCTTGCCGCCGATGGGCGCGGGCTCGTTGTGTCCGTCCACGCCATCCACCGATACGCCCGTTCCCGAAAAGGTCACCTTGACGAGCGAAATGCGTTCCTCGCCTATGTTGAATATTATCGACTTGTCGTCCTTTGCCATTCGTCCCGAATACTTGGCGTACGCGCACAGCGCCTTTGCCATACTCATTACCGATTTGGGCGCAGTGCCGAACGACTGCGTTACAAGCCGTTTAAGCTCGTTTACGTATGCTCCGTCCGAAAACGCGGGATATACAAGGCTGGGTACTATATCGGGCGTGACGCTCGATTTTTTGAACAGCTTTGCCACCCGACTTTCCACAATTCCGTACACGTATTTAAAAAACAGCTCGCACACCTCGGACGGAGTTTGCTGCGACGTAAACGTTCGGTCATTGCGCACGGCCTCCTCCAAATCGTCAGTCAAACGAAAGCGTTGCGGAAAGTAGAATTTGGGAAACCTTTTCTCTTTAAAGTAATAATTGCGGTTGCTCTTTTGCACGGCGGGGGTTGCCGCAGGCTGCAACAAACGCAAAAGATCGCAAATTTTGACAACGGTAATAAACGGCTTGTCGCCGACCGAATTCACCTCGTCGCCGAACAACCACTTTTTTTCCTCAACGTCGTAATACGCAACCGACGGCACGGCAGTCATAGTCAGCGGATCGCCCACTATCTTGCCCGTGTGTTCGTAACCGTCGTAATACGCGTATGCGATTTTGATTGTGTCGCTCCCGAGATCGAGGGCTATGTGTACCGATTGTTTTGCCATTTTCGCTTTATAATCCCTCTACATAAATTATACCACCGTTATACGCCTATGTCAATTTGAGAAAGATTAGAGTTAGATTAGAAAAGCTCACCGAAAATTCTAAGAATTATCGGTGAGCGGTGAAATTAAGTGAATAGATAATAGTGAATAAGTAAGGTTAATTTGATTGATTTTTCTCGGTCGTTTTTTCGGCTTCGGTAGTTTGCGCCTTTTCCTTTTCGGCTTGCTCGGCAGCTAACTGCGCCTCGTTTTCCTTGCGGATTTTTTCCATTTCTATTTCGTTATTCATTTGGGTAATGGAGTAGCCACGTCCGCTTATCTTGATGAGTATAAACAGCGCAATGCCGACCGCGCCGCCGCCTATTGCGACGTACGTAAATATATTGCTGTATACGCCCGCAAGCGACAGCGTGAGCGACACCACAAACACCGCCATAAATACCAGCGCGATTATTGCTATTATCCTTGCCGTCTTATCTTTCATAGTTTTATTCCTTATAAAAAAGGTTGAGATTCCTCGCGTTGCTCGGAATGACAAAATAATTTTCTTGTCATTCTGAACGCAGTGAAGAATCTCAACCTTATTTTAATTCTTAATTCTGCATTCTTAATTCTTAATTATTTATCATTAAGGCAAGCAATGCCGGGGAGCACCTTACCTTCCAGCAATTCCAACGAAGCGCCGCCGCCCGTGCTGATGTGGCTCATCTTATCCGCAAAGCCGAGCTGTTCAACCGCCGCCGCGCTGTCGCCGCCGCCGATGATTGTCGTGCATTTGCCGTACACGTCGGCAAGCGCCTGTGCCACAGCGATAGTGCCCTTTGCAAGCGTCGGATTTTCAAACACGCCCATAGGTCCGTTCCACACAACCGCCTTAGCGTTTGCTACCTTGCTCGCGTAAAGCGCACGCGTCTTTTCGCCGATATCCATACCCATCATGTCGGCAGGGATAGCGTTGGACGGTACGGTCTTGACCTCTATCGGTCCGTCAATCGGCTCGGGGAAGTGCGTGGTTACAACGGTGTCGATGGGCAGTACAAGCTCTTTGCCGAGCTTAGCCGCTTTGTCTATCATATCCTTGCAGTAGCCGATTTTTTCCTCGTCGAGTAGCGAGGTGCCTACCTCGTAGCCTTTGGCTTTGAGGAAGGTGTAGGACATGCCGCCGCCGATAATGAGCGTGTCGCACTTGTCCAAAAGGTTGGAAATAACGTTGAGCTTGTCGGCAACCTTTGCGCCGCCGAGTATGGCTACGAACGGGTGCGGCGGGTTGTCGATTGTCGCGCCCATGACCGACAATTCTTTTTCGATAAGCGTGCCGCAAACCGCGGTCTTGATAATGCCGTATTCGACGATAGCCGCGGTGGACGCGTGCGAGCGGTGCGCCGTGCCGAACGCGTCGTTTACGTACACTTCCGCGTCAAACGCGAGCGCTTTGCAGAACGCCTCGTCCTTGCCCTCTTCCTCCCAGTGGAAGCGGAGGTTTTCAAGGAGCACAGCCTCGCCTGCTTTGAGCGCTTTGCGCTTGGCTTGAGCGTCGGGGCCGATTACGTCGGTCGCAAAAGCAACCTTGCCGTCCAACAACTCGTTAAGCTTTTTGGCGACGGGAGCAAGCGTGAGCTTTTTGGGCTCGTCCTTTTTGGCTTTTTCAATTATAGCCTCGGCGGTGGTTTCGCCCGCCTCAACCTTCTTTTTGTCCTTTTTGTTGAGCTTGACCTCGGCAGAGAATATGGAGTGCGGTTTGCCCATGTGCGAGCAAAGCGTCACCATTGCGCCCTGACCGAGCAAATACTTAATGGTGGGCAACGCGCCCATAATGCGCGTTTCGTCGGTTATTACGCCGTCCTTCATGGGTACGTTAAAATCGCAGCGAACAAGCACGCGCTTGCCTTTTACGTCAACGTCCCGAACAGTCTTTTTATTCATTGTTATATTTCTCCTTATTTGGATTATTTGCAAAATTATATTGGAATTATGCGAGCCTCATTTGTACTCACCCACGCCGCGGCGGCGAAGACGCGCCGCAGACGGGTAACAGGTGGCAAGTAGCCGACGGGAGCGTAGACCCACCTACGTGACCAAGGCGACTTGACGCACGTAGCCCGTATCCGGCGATGGATGCGCCGCCGCGTCACTGTACAGTGCTGCGGTACTGCGCTATAAGATACTCGAACGCGTCGCGCACCTGCAAAAAGTCGGTGTACGTATCACTGCCCGCGGCAAGAAGGACCGGCGCGGTTATCTTGCGCCTGTCGAGGTCGGCAAACAGTTTATCGAACCGATACTTGCCCTTCCCGGGCAAACACCATTCGGACTTGTTAAAGTCCTGTACGTCTATAAGGCTTACGCGTTGCGGCGGGCACGAATCCAAAAACTCGCGTATGTCATACCCCGCGTTTTCGGCCTGACGAAGGCTGAACGACGCGAAAATCCTCGGGCAACGCTCCATAATCTTTTTGAAAAACTCGGGCGTAGCCGCGTAAGACCAACGCATATTTTTAAGCGACAAGCTTACGCCGTAGGTCGCGGCAATGTCGGACAACTGCCCGAGCCGCTGCGCCAGCCTCGCATAGTCGAATTCCTTGGTGTCGGTCAGGTTTATCGGGCCGCGGAATGTGTAGAACTTGGCGCCGAACGCAAAGCACGCATAACACACCTTGCGGAAAATAAGCTCCGCGTCGGCGCGCACGCGCAAATTCGGCGAAAACAACTGCGGCTCGAACTGCGTGGACAACGGCGAAACCGCCGCCACCTCTACCCCCATTCTCAGCTGAGCGATTTTATCCACATACGCTTTTTCGTAATCGGAAAAGGTATGCAGGCACACCTCGGCGGTGTCGACGCGCATCTTGCGCATCAAGTCGAACATGTTCTCAGCCGGTGCGGTATTGAAAAATGTTGATGTGGATAAACCAATCTTCATATGGTCTAATTATACCATATATTGTGGAAAAAGGCAAGCGTTTGATATAATGCAGAATTAAGAATGTAGAATTAAGAATTATAGAAAATTATCCTTATTTTCAATTCTGAATTCATAATTCTGAATTCTGAATTAACTTAAATTCCATAATCACAGGGTTATGGTCGCTGAACGCATAGTCGGTGTCAATCGTGTTTTCGCGTACTACCGTTACGTTGTCGGACACGATAAATCCGTCCACAACCGTGCTGTAATTAACACCCTTTTTGTACGGCATTTCCGCGCCGCGACATGTCGCCGTGCTTTCATCCGCTTGTATGGAAAATCCGCTTGCCAGCTCGGAATTATGTAATACCGAATTCTTTACCCAATCGGGTGTTTTTTGTTGGCTCGGAAAAGCCTGCAACGCCTGTTCGTCGCTTTCGAACTTGTCCGCTATTAAACAGTGATTAAAGTCCCCGCCAGCTACTACGTAATTGCCTTTTGCGTATTCCTCGGCAAGCACGCCGTTAAGCATCTTTAACTGCGCAGCGCGTATTTTGCCGCCCTCGTCGTATGCCGACATATGCAGGTTGATAAGCACAAGCTGTTTGTCGCTGCCGCTAATAGGCAAATAATGCATGGCGAAACAGCGATCGAGGTCGAACAGCTTGTCAATGAGCGACGTGGTAACGGGGAACGACCGCCGCACCGCGCCGTCTATTTTGTACTTTGATAATGTAAGTATGCCTGCGTTGATTGTGCCGATAGGATCGTTAAACGGATATTGCAAATACGCAGTATGAAAGTTCTCCGCGCACGTCGAGCAATGAGATGGAAGCGCACCCTGCATCGCTTTAATCATGTTTATGTTGTAACTACGGTCGGCGCGTTCGTCCACCTCTTGCAAAAAGCAAAAGTCGGCGTTATTATCTTTTAGCACTTGCGTTTGACCGTTCACGTTCTTTTGCACGTCCTTTTTGTTCAAGCCCTTGGCGTACGTGCCCGTTATTTCCCTGCCGTCGTTCATAACGCCCGTATCCATAAAGAACGAGTACTCGGGCGAATACGCGCCGAACCCAACGTTGTACGACAGCACTGTGTACGAGGTGTCAAGCTGTACTTGTTCGCTGACACTCCCCGTCACCGACAGCTTGTAGTTATCCTCTATGCGGTAGTACTGCGCTATTACGTAAATCACGTACCCGCCGATAATAAGTATCATCACCGCGATAAGCGACAGTATGGCGATTGCGAATATTTTCATCAGCCATACTTTTTTCGAATTAAACGTAAAATCTATATTACTCATAATACAATCATTGTACAATATTATTTAAAGAATTTCAATACCAGAGCGAAAAAATTTTTTGCAACAAAAAAGGCGCTCGGTAATTTTTGCGATTTCCGATACGCCTTTATATGGCGTTATTTGCGCTATAAACGGCATTTAACCCGCAACGCTTATTTATACTGCCCCGCTAACTTTATCCGTAAACAGACATAACGCGCGCAAGGTACGAGATAATAAATCAGTTATCTTCTTTCGGATAGAAATTAGGGATTTCTTTGATATAGTTTTCATTAATATAGTAGCTACTGCTGTACAGTCCCGAAGACATCAAAATGTTTTTCGAAACAGAAAGAACACGGTACTCCTTCTGCTCATCGGAACTCGGCTCGGTATCAATATGATAGATACTTCCGTCACTGTTATAATAGGTAGTCTTTATCGAATCAAAGAAACACATAACGCCCGTTTTTTGTTCGTCAAGATATGTATACTTGTAATACGTTTTATACTCGACTTCTTTCACATACCCATCGAGGTACGACGTATGTCCAGATTGGCTATATCGCATACAAGTGCCGTTGGAATAGAAAATGTAATATGTAGCACTGCCGTTTTGGTTGTTGTGAATGTCCTCGTAATAGTAATACTTTACGTTGAACTGCAAGCTGTCCGGACTGTCGGTGGCATGTTCTTCGTCCGAACACCCGACAAACAACGAAAGAGCCGCGACACAGCAAGTGACTGCGAGTAACATCAGTGCAAAAAATTTTTTCATGATTTTCTCCTTTTATGGAATTATTTATTTTTAAGATTGTCAAGCGCTTCGGCATTGTTGGATATTACCATGCCTACGGTTTGACATTTATCAAGCTCCGAGCAAGCGCCGCATGTTTCGTGCTTTTTACCGAGCGCGCATTGCCGTATGGGACAAAGGCTATCACAAAACGGCGTTTTAACTCCGTCCAAGCGGCAGCCCTCGCAGTTTATCATTTCGGGCGTGATTTCCGTGTTGTTCATTTCCGACCACAGCTTTGCGGTCTTTTCGCGCAAAGCATTATCGTTGTTGAGCGTTGCGATACGCGCGTCGCACGTTTCGCAATCCAGTCCGCAATATGCAATAAGTTTTTTCATATGTATCTCCTTTATATCCTTTTAATCGGGTGTCTTACCACTGTTTTGAGTTTTTCCACGGCGCACTTGCGCGGGTCGCTCAAATAGATTTCGTGGTGATAGCGCGTGCTTGATATATCCAACTCGTAGCCGTTTGCCGTCATGTACTCGTGCATAAGCGCAATCGTTTTAGGCTCGTCGTCGTAAGACCCGATATGCATACACTGAACGCAAACGCCCTCGTCGTAGGTAAGATATTCCACCTTGGAAAAATCGGCGTTTTTCTTTTTTGTCGCCTCTTGCACCGCCCAATCGAATTCCGCCTTGGTCACAAAATCGGGCAGTCTTATAAGCGATATAAAGTTAAACCCATCTTTGTTTGCATAGTCTATTGCCCCATCGCCGTCCTGCCACCAAAAGCCTTCGAGCGGCGGCACGACGTATTCGAAGTAGCCGTCAATTTTGTGCGAGCTTTTATAGCTCATTTTAATTGTAAAAGCTATAGCATACAACAATCCGATCGAATTTTTGTACTCGCTGTCCTCTGCGTTGGGGTCGCCCTTGCCGCGTACCGCTATGTAGTTCATTTTGGGCACTGTCACAATGGACGGCTTACTCGGCGGCATATAAAATTCTTTATACTCTTTTTTGTAGTCAAACGCCACGGTTGCACTCCTACTTTAACGAATCGCTGAACGCTTTAAGGCTTGCCTTTGTCTTTTCGTCCAAGTTGTTGAACTCTATATTTTGAATAGCGCCTTCTAAGGTATACAAATGCACCAAGCACACATTTGGGTACTTGGATTTAAGCCGACAAAACGCTTCCTTTGCACCAAGCTCAATCAACTGCTCCGCAGTGGTTATATCCACGCTTTTTAGCTTGCTTGCCATTTCCTTGCCTATATTGAGCATAGACGTCAGTTCGGTCATGTGTACGCTCCTCTCTTACTTATAGATTGTAACACAACATAAAACACTTTTCAAGGCTTTTTATGAATAAGGTTGAGACTCTTCGGCGGGCAAAAAAATGCTCAATGTGACAAAAGAAAAATATACTTCGGAAATCGCTCAATATTTAAGACTTTGTATTGTTTTGTGATAGTTTATCCTTTAATTTGACAGGCATTCCTACCATCGACTGCTGCAAATATAGTGAAATGACTTCATATCGCTTTTTGCTGAATCCAACAAATATTATATCTTTTTCTTTGTGCCATTTGCCCATTGGTATTGCTCCTAATTTCTTTGTTTTCGAAAAAACCATTTGATTTGAAACAGCTGTATAAAATCGAGCCTCCGCCATGTCATCCCAAGATATATGTAATTTCCAAAATTTTCCCAAAAACGCCCTTGATACTCCCGTTTCGTCTATATTAATTATAGACAATAGTGGTTTTGCCATCAAAACCAATGTCGCGATAGTTAGTCCGTAAGTAAAAATTATCCAACAAATAAACATAGGAATGTGCTCCAAGAATGCCATACGGCTGGGCTCAAAAACCAGCAGAAAAACATTTAATACTATCATAAAAACGACCAAGCATAATACACAAACAGTTATAAACGGAAAGGCTAAACAACGTATCCTACGCTTTTCCACGATTTATCTCCTTTGTATTAGATGACATAAACATAATATCATATATTTCTTATAAGTTACTATAAATAAGATTAAAATTACATTAGAAAAGGTTTAGACTCTTCGGCGGGCAAAAAACCGCTCAGCGTGACAAAAAATTATGCGGCTTACGCCTAGATTTCTCCGCTTCGCGCTGACGCGCTTCGGTCGAAATGATGGGATATTGGCTATACTATTCTATAAAGAACTGCATTGCTTTTACTCCCATCACCCCGAGCAACGCCGAGGGGTCTAGGCGAACCGCCGCATGCATGTTTTGTTATTACCACCCATAATTCGGAATTTTTCATAAGAAAAAAGAGACATTCGATTGAATGTCTCTTTTAATGAAATGCGGCAGCTACCTACTCTCCCGGTCCGTCACCAGACAGGTACTATCGGCTCCATAGGGCTTAACTT
>JAIEBI010000017.1 GCA_029070965.1 Clostridiales bacterium | reverse complement strand
CGCAATTCCTCACGGTTGGTGCGCACCACAGCCAAGGTCGAGCACAAAAAATTTTCGGTTTCCTTGAACAAATTGTCAAGGTGCGCCTTGGTGCGCAAAATCAAGTTATCACACTGCGCGTATGCGGTTTCGATAATTTGCTTGGAAGCTATTTGTGCCGAGCGCACTATTTCCGATTCGGACACCAACTTGTTTGCCTGCTCCTCTGCTGCGCGAATGGTGTTTTTTGCCACCACGTCGGCATTGCCGAGAATATCCTTGCGCTTGTCCTTGACGTACGCCGCGTCCTTTATATATTCGGGTAAAATACGCGAAAGCTCGTCGCACAAATCCGCACACAAATCCCAATCGGGCTTTTTGGAAAAAAATCCATGCCCGCTGCCAATCTCGGCTTTCAGCTGCTCCAAAATTTCCAATGCGTCTTGTTGCTCTTTCATAACTCTCCTTTTGCCGCTTATTGCTTTTTTACGTAAATTTTAGTGATTTGCTTTGTTGTGCTCGGCACAACGTAACCGTCAAGATCCCCGCCGAGCGCGGCAATCGCCCGAACAACGGTGGAAGAAATATGTCCGTATGCCGCATCGGTTATAAGAATAATCGATTCTACGCCGCACAACGATTTATACACCGCCGTCAAATCGCGCTCGTATTCCAAATCGTTGCCGTTTCGCACACCGCGAACAAGCACGCAATCGCCCTGCTTCATTACATAGTCAGAAAGCAAGCCGCTAAAGCTTTCCACCGTTACATTTGCCATATCGGCTACGGCGGATTCGACTATATCGGTACGCACGGAAAGCGGCGCGGTATTCTTGCCCGTATCGTCTGCTACGGCTATTATAACGCCGTCAAACATCTTTGCCGCGCGCTCTACTATATTTCTATGTCCCAATGTGAACGGATCAAACGTTCCCGCAAATATCGCTTTCACTATCACCTCGCACTATATCGAATGCCGACACGCCGAACACTCGATTGTCTATTATGTTGCTAACCGGCACTGTTTGCAGCGGTCTATCGGCAGCATGCTCCAAAATCGCAACGCCGTTTTCCGTCAACATACCGTACTTGACAAGAAGCTTATAAACTTCCTCGGCATAATCTGTCTTGTACGGCGGATCGCAAAATACCAAATCGAACTTTTCAGTTTTAAGCAAACGCATAGCCCGCCTGAAATCGGACTGCACCACTTGTGCCGACACTTTAAGCTTGTCCAAATTTACACGCACGTTTTTGCAGTCGATATCAACAAACACGCAAGATTCAGCACCGCGCGACAACGCCTCTATACCGAGCGCGCCGCTGCCGCAAAACACGTCAAGACACTTTTTTCCGCGCAAAAGACCTTTGGAATCCAGCATGGAAAACAGGCTGCCCTTAACCAAGTCGGTAGTCGGTCGCACCTCGCCGCGCGGCGAAATCAGCTTTGCGCCCTTGTGTTGTCCGGAAATAACTCGCATACCCTAAAAGTATATCACACTTTTGTCGGTAACGCAACAATCGAGTGGTATATCAGTGCATTCAGGTTGAAACTTTATTGCTTGCTCGCTAAACGCAAGCCCTATTTTGAATGTCCTGTGTTCGGCAAAAAACCTATCGTAACAGCCTTTACCATAGCCTATGCGGTAGCCGCGTTCGTTAAAACCTAGCAGCGGCGTAATGCAAAAGTCTATTTTTGACGGAATATACGAATTATCGTAACATTCTCGCGGAAGGTTACCCGTTTTGTCCGCAACACCGCGCGATAATAGCTTGAGCGGCGTAATAATTCCGTCATTCGTATAAGGTGCGTATACGATAACGTCCTTTTTTACAGCCAGCTTGTCCAACAAATACTCAGTGTCTACCTCCGACCCGATAGACATATATACCATAACGTTTCCACTCAATAGCGGCAAAACCTTGTCCGCTATCATACGCGAAAGCAATGGCTTGTCCGAAAGCCCGTTTCGATACTGTTTGAGCGTAGCTCTCAGCTCCGCTTTATAGGTAGATTCGTTCCGCTCGTCCATTAAATCCCGCAAGCACCTCGTAAACAATAGTTCCGTAGCATTTGGCTAAGTATTCGGTATCTTCCTTTGTTGCTATCAAGTACGCAAACTCACCCAGCCTGCACCCGACGCCTGTTACGTCTATCATACACATATCCATGCACGGCATGCCGATAACGGGACATTTTACGCCGCGCACGGTAAAAAACAAGCGTTTATCCGTGCGCCGTAGTCCGTCCGCATATCCGCACCGCACCGTAGCTATAAGCGCGTCGCGTTCCAACGTGTAATCGCCGTACCCTATATGCTGTCCTCGCGTCACGCTTGATAAGCCCACTATTTTTGCACGTACACGCATACATATATCCATGTCGGTATGGTATCCGTACATTGCAATGCCGCACCGTGTCATGTCGTATAAATCAAAACCGTTAAGGTCGAGCGCCATCGAACAGTATAAGTGCCGTTTTGTGCGCAATATCGGATTGACCGTAAGCCTTTCAAACTCCGACGCTTGTTCGGGCACGGCCGACATCGCATACAAATGCGAATACACCGACCACGGCGCTATATTATTTTGCTCGCAGTAGTACACTATATCGTTTAGCTTTTGCTCGTTTGCGCCTAAGCGGTTCATGCCTGTATTTACAGCCACCGAAAATCGCCTATACCCGCTTTTTGCAACGGCGTCTAACTGCGTAACGTCGCACACCGTAGGAACTATTTGCGGCGAATACACGCGCGTGTAAGGATATATGTCCCCGCCCAGTGTGATTATCGGCTTTTTGACCGACATAGCAAGCTCGAACGCCTCGTCGGGTGTAGCCACCATAAAGCAATCACATAACGGTTCGATATAGCGCGCGACGGCAATGCCATGTCCGTACGCGTCCGACTTTACCACCGCGCAAAACTCGTTACGCGTGACGGCGCGAATACGCCGTATATTTTGTCGCATCCGCGACAGGTCTACAACAGTTTGCATAGCATAATTTATCTATGCGCACTATGCGATTATAGTTACTAAAATGTTTCTTCGGGAATATTTTTGCCTTTCATTTTTATCAATGAGGAAGCGATCCGAGCCTTCGCATACTTGTACTGCAATCCGACGCCACTACCAAGCTGAACGCCATCGTCCTGCGCATTATCCAAATCGTAGCTTTCGGAAGTGACAATAGTCATGCCGTCCGCAGTTATGCTGAAAATGCCGTCCGAAGAATAAATGCTGATTTTTTCGTCGCCGACCGTAATTTCTATCACGCCCTCGCTAAGTACCGCGACACGCGGCAGTGCGCCGCGCAAAAAACCCGCCCTACCATCCGGAGTATTGACGGATACATAATCCACATTGCCCGAAAACACGTCCCGTGCGGGCGTAGCAATACGCAAAGCAAATGTACTCAACCGAACGCCTTCTCCTTTACCTCGTCCAAGTCGCCTACCATATAGAACGCCGATTCGGGGTATATATCGGCTTCACCTTTCAATATAGCCGAAAAACATTCTATATTTGTTTTTAGGTCGACGTACCGTCCTTCCATGCCGGTAAAGTTTTTAGCTACAAACATGGGCTGTGAGAAAAACCGTTGAAGCTTACGCGCACGGTACACCACCGTTTTATCTTCCTCGCTCAGCTCGTCCATGCCCAAAATGGAAATTATATCGTTTAAATCGGCATAGCGCTGCAAGGTCGCTTGCACGCCGCGCGCCGTTTCGTAATGCTTTGCGCCGACGATAGATTTTTCCAAAATGCGACTTGTGGACTGCAACGGGTCGACAGCGGGATAAATACCCTGCTCTACTATTTTACGACTAAGCACGGTAGTAGCGTCCAAGTGCGTAAATATAGCCGCAGGAGCTGGATCGGTAAGATCGTCCGCAGGTACGTACACCGCCTGAATGGACGTTATCGATCCGTTCTTTGTCGTGGCAATACGCTCTTCCAAAGCGCCAAGTTCGGTAGCAAGCGTAGGCTGGTATCCTACTGCGGACGGCAGTCTGCCCAATAGCGCCGACACCTCCGATCCGGCTTGAATATAACGGTAAATATTGTCTATAAACAGCAATACGTTTTTGTTCATTTCGTCGCGGAAATATTCCGCAACGGTAAGTCCGGTTAAAGCCGTCCTCATACGCGATCCTGGCGGCTCGTTCATTTGCCCGAATATTAGCGCGGTTTTGTCCAGTACTCCGCTGTCCGTCATATCGCAAATCATTTCGTAGCCTTCCCGACTGCGCTCGCCCACACCCGTGAATATGGAATAACCGCCATGCTCGGCCGCAATGTTGCGAATAAGCTCCATAATAAGCACGGTCTTGCCGACGCCCGCGCCGCCGAAAAGCCCTATTTTTCCGCCGCGAAGGTAAGGAGCTACAAGGTCTATAACCTTGATACCCGTTTCTATAATTTCGTTGCCGTTTTTTTGTTCGTAAAACTCCGGCGCTTTGCGGTGAATAGGTCTGTGCGTTTCGGAAGCAATATCGCCCTTACCGTCTATCGGCTCGCCCAAAACGTTCATAACGCGTCCCAGCACTTTTTCGCCGACGGGCACCGAAATTTGATGCCCCGTGCCGTACGCCTTCATTCCACGCGACAGTCCTTCGGTGGGCTCGAGCGCAATACACCGTGCAGTGGACGGAGGAATATGACTCATAACCTCGAGCGTGACAAAGCCCTCCGCAGTCGCGCCCGACAGCGCGCCGCTTGCAATCATGTCGCGGGTGTCAACGATAACCTTTTCGTATATCTTGGGTAGCTTTGTTTCAAACTTAACGTCTACTACGGGACCCAAAACGACCGTAACGCTACCTATATTAAACTCTCTTTTCACCGCTGCCTCCTTTGCTCGACAATGCCTCCGTCGCGCCGACTATTTCCACAATTTGACCTGTCACCGCTGCTTGTCGCTCGCGGTTGTACTCACCCGAAAGCTGTAAAATAAGCGCGTCCGCGCTTTCGGTAGCGGCCGACATAGCTTGGTGTCTTGCACTTTGCTCCGCGGCAAAATTTGCACTTGTCACGCCGTAAATCTTGCCCGATAAATACAGCGGCAACAGCGCTTCCAGCACTTGACGAGGCGACGGCTCAAACAACGTTTCCGCCGCCGTTCCGTTGTTTTCGATATTCTCAATCGGCAATAGCCGCTCGACCTTGGGACAAACAATGCTTTTATCCACAACCGAATACGCAATGGAAATGCTTTTTACACCATTTCCGTACCGATTTATCAAATAATCGGATATCTCATTAGCCTCGCTACTCCCAACAGTAGTAAGCTGTCCAAATCGTAAATCAATATTTTTTGCATTCTTAAAGTAATTTACCGCAGTTTGCCCAATAGGCATAATAAGCGTGTTGCCGTCTATATATTTTTCTGCAACAGAAAAATTACCGTTGTCAAACCCGCCGCACAAGCCTTTGTCCGAGGACAGCACCAAAAGCACGTCCACACCGACTGTTGGCACAACAAAACCGCAATCTTGCGCATTTACGTTACGCATAATATCGGTAATCAAAGTAAGATACGCGGCGCTTCGTTCGTTAATCTCTTCGGCTTTTCGCATCTTTGCCACCGATACGGTTTGCATGGCGCGCGTTATTTGCCGCGTTTGCTTGACAGTCGATAACCGTCTTTTTATATCGGACAAATTACTCATTGTTTCCGTCCTTCAAAAAATATAACGAAAACTCGCTTACCGCGTCGTCTATTCTAATCCCGTCATCCATGGTAATTTCCCCACCGGCGGCAAGCTTAGCGGAAATATCCGAATAGTTAATGTCAAAGTACTTCAAGAATTTATCCTTAAACTCAACCATACGCTCAACCGGTATATTCTTTATCAGCTCTTTTGTGGTCAAATACAAAAGGATTATTTGGTGTTCTTCGCGCATAGGCATATGCACGTCCTGCTTGATTATTTCCGTCATGCGCTTGCCCTTTTCCAGCATACGCGAAGTAGCATCGTCAAGGTCGGCACCGAATTGCGCAAACACGGCAAGCTCGCGGTACTGCGACAAATCAAGCCGCAACTTGCCCGACACCTTGCGCATGGCGGGGCTTTGCGCGCTTCCGCCCACACGCGACACGGACAATCCAACGTTGATTGCGGGACGAATACCCGCGTTGAACAAATCGCTTTCCAAAAAGATTTGTCCATCGGTAATAGATATAATATTGGTGGGAATATATGCCGAGATATCGCCGGCAAGCGTTTCTACTATGGGCAGTGCGGTAATCGACCCGCCGCCGAGCTCGGGACTAAGCCTTGCGGCGCGCTCCAACAGCCGTGAATGCAAATAGAAAATGTCCCCGGGGTACGCTTCCCGTCCAGGCGGGCGCTTTAACAGCAAACTCATAGCACGGTACGCCACTGCATGCTTGCTTAAATCGTCGTAAACGATTAGCACGTCTTTACCTGCGTACATAAATTCTTCGGCAATGGCACAACCTGCGTACGGCGCGATATACTGCAACGGCGCGCTGTCCCTTGCCGTCGCGCTTACTATTACGGTGTAGTCCATTGCGCCGTGCTCAGTGAGAGTGCTTACAATATCGGACACGGTAGATGACTTTTGCCCAATAGCAACGTACACGCAAATAACACCCTTACCCTTTTGATTAAGTATGGTGTCCACCGCTATAGACGTTTTGCCCGTTTGCCTGTCGCCTATAATAAGCTCGCGCTGACCGCAACCGATGGGAATCATCGAATCCACCGCCAAAATGCCGGTCATCATTGGCTTATTAACCTTATCCCTATCTTTTATAGCTGGCACTGCCGCTTCAATCGGGCGGTACTTATCGGGGACGAATTCGCCCAAGCCGTCTATCGGCTTGCCGAGCGGATTTACTACTCGCCCCAAAAGCTGATTGCCGACGGGAACTGACACTATCATTCCGGTGGTTTTGACAACCATACGCGCCGAAACCTTGTCGTCGTCGTCAAGCACGATTGCGCCCACACTGCCCTCCGACAAGCTGAGTACAATCGCTTGAGTACCGTTTTCTATTTCCAGCATTTCGCCGTATTCGGCATTGGCAAGCCCGCTGCACATAATAACGCCGTCACCACAAAACTCCACGCTACCCGCTTGCCGCACGTCAAACGATTTTTTGTAATGCGCAACCTTACGCGCAAGCTCATTGTCGGTGCGCGTCTTTATGCTTTCGGCATCGCCGTCAAAAGCAACATCTTCTTTATTATCGAAAGCAACATTTTGCTTGGGTTTGCTCTTTTTGCGCCGCTTAGGCGTGGCGGCTTCCACATAGCTGTCGCTGTGGCGAAAAACGCTGCCGATATTATCGATTTGCGACCGTAGCGTGCCGTCATAATACTTATCGCCGTCAACTACAAGGATACCGCCGATAAGCTCTTTGTCTATCGTATATACGAATTCGACAGACTCGTTAGTATGCTTTGCGCAAAATACCTGCTCTATTTTTCGCTTTTGCTCGTCCTTTAACTCCGTCGCCGATGATACTTGAATGACGATACCCATCAATCATTCTCCCAATCGGACAAAACCTGCTCGATAAGCGCGTCATTGTCGCTTTCGGTAATTTCACGCTCTAACAGCTTTTGAGCAACTTGCACGGCAACGTTGTTTACACTGTTGCGGTACTCGCCCTTTAACTGCTCCATTTGAGTAGCGGATTCCTTTTTTGCCGCGGCAACAATACTCTTGGCTTGCTCTTGCGCATCAGCAATCAAGGCGTCAGCCTTTTGCTGCGCCGCTTCCGCTGCGTTTGCCGCGATGCGCGCGTTTTCCAATTTAAGCTCTTCCGTCTTCTTTTGGTATTCCGCCTCACGAGCAGCGCTCTCCGCTTTCAGTTTTTCGTTTTCGGCATAAACGTCGTCGAGGCTTTCACGCTTTTTTTTGAGCATATTTTTGACGGGCTTGTATAGCAATCCTATCAATGCGCCAAGCAATATCAAAAAATTAACAACATAAAAAAGCATGGACTTCCAGTCGAGCCCGAATACTTCCAGTATGTTATCACAAAGAAACTGCGTCATAGCTATCTCACATTACTATAAGCATTATAGCAATCAAAAGACCGTAAATTGCGGTGGTTTCGCAAAACGCCAAGCCTATAAACAGCGACGAACGAATTTGTTTGGTCGCTTCGGGCTGGCGTGCCATGCTCTCCACTGCCTTGCTGGTGGAAATACCCATGCCGATAGCGGCGCCAACACATGCGATAGAAGCAAGCCCCGCACCAAGTGCGGCCATGCCTTCCACTCCCAAAAACGCCATAACGGCTGACAAAAATACTTGCATAATTACCTCCGAACAGCTATTCGATAGCCTCGTTAATAAAGTTCATAGATAGGAACATAAATATATACGCTTGCATAAGCGCGTGGAACAGCGTGAACAGCGGTTCCAGCACCACAGGCAAAACGTTACGCAACGCCGTTTGGTACACTATATCCATTATAAGATATCCCGAAAACACGCTGCCGAACAACCTAAGCGCCATAGAAAATGGCACAACCAAATCGGTAACAAGCGGAATGACGGTAGCATAATGGGTAAGCCGCCTTGCCCGTTTTTTCATAAACCCGATTATAAGTATTGCAAAAAACGTGACAAATCCCAAAACAATATTACAATTCAAATCGGATAACGGCGAACGCAGTCCGAACAACTCGATAAGTATTCCGAACATGATAAACGCCGAGCAACCGAAATACATAGCACCCACCGCGCCCGCATAGTTTTCCGTCATATCCTTTGAATTGCTATCGAACATCCCTACCGACCATTCGACAAACATACGGAATCCCGAAGTGTGCTTTAAATCTTTATTCCAGCGCGGAATAAAAAACACGCGCACTACCACGGCAAACAATACTAAAGCAACTGTTACCACAAAAGCAGATAACATTGTGACTGTAATATTGAAGCTACCTATGCTAAATGCATAATTAGGTGCTATTTGAGGAGGTTCTAATTTCATCTTGCCTAATATAACACTTTGATATAGTAATTGCAACCTTTTTGTGAAAATATTGTGTAAACTACAATACAGCCATTACACAAAAGTTAGTAGTTTAAATAACAATCGAAAGCGTTTACAATATGGTTGACGGTGTTATCGCTTAGATACACTTCCACAACGTCGAAACGCACAGGTACGCCAAACAGTCTAAACTGCTTGATATATTGCGAAGTGACCTGCGAAATCTTTTTTATTTTTTGGTGCCCCACCGCCTCGGCAGGCGTGCCGTATTCGAGCGACAAGCGGGACTTAACCTCCACCGCTACAAGCGTTTTTTCGTTGGTGACAAATATATCCACTTCGCCTATCGACGTGGTGTAGTTTCTATCAAGTACGCGGTAGCCGTGTGTTTCAAGGTATTTTACGGCAATATCCTCGCCTTTCGATCCGCGCTTATTCACTCGCTTTTTTCGATTTTTTCCGAGCATTGTCACTCTCCCGAAATTATAGGTAAATCGTCGTAGCGGTCCACTTCGACAAAGTTCTTTATAAACGTGCGGCGGTGTTCTGGACAATATCCGTGCACTTTGAGCGCGGATATATGCTCAGCCGTGCCGTAGCCCTTGTTGCCAGCAAACCCGTACTGCGGATATTTTTTGTCAAGCTCGCGCATATACCTGTCGCGCGTTACTTTGGCTATAATGGAAGCCGCCGCCACGCAATAGCTTTTCGCATCGGCCTTTACAACCGAATCGTATTTTACGTCGGTTGCCAGCTTTTTTACCGCGTCTATGACGGCGAGTTCGGGTTTTACCTTCAAGCCCGATATAGCTTTAACCATGCCCTGCTTAGTCGCTTGCAGTATATTTATGCTATCTATAACGCGACGATCAACCATAACTACGCAATAGTCGGCAACCGCAGTGATTTGTTCGTACAGCATTTCACGCTTTTTTTCGTTCAGCTTTTTGCTGTCATCTATGCCGATAATAATATCGTCATACGGCATTATGCATGCGCACACGCACACAGGCCCTGCAAGCGGACCGCGACCGGCCTCGTCCACACCGCAAAGAGTATTCACATTGTACGACTTGTCGAACTCCACAAGCCGCATAACTTTATTTAAAGCTATTTCTTGCCGTGCACCGCTCATTTTGCGTACTCCAATGCGATTTTACCCAAACGCCCTTTGCGGTAATCGTCTATA
Organism: Clostridiales bacterium; assembly: GCA_029070965.1. GTDB lineage: Bacteria > Bacillota > Clostridia > Christensenellales > Pumilibacteraceae > Anaerocaecibacter. The sequence goes on along the minus strand of JAIEBI010000017.1, from coordinate 4,398 downwards.
ATCGCCGCGGCGGCGCGATCTATATCGGCCTCGCCTCCGCGAATACGAAAGCCGCGTACCGTTGAGATTTTTTCAAGTCCGTCGGTTACGTCAATCTCTTTGCCGTACCTACCTACTAAAATGTTTGTGTCTATACCGTTAAGCCTATCAATAAGCGCGACTGCAAGCTCGGTAGCGTCCAGCACCTCGTCCTTGATACTGCCGATTATGGCGAGGTTTTCACCTACTCGTCTATCGGTGATTTTAGGATAAAGCGTCCCGGGGGTATCTAATACGTCCAGCGTGGAATCTACGCGCGCCCAAACAGCAGTACGCGTTACGCCCGCGCGGTCGCCCGTAGTAAGCCGCGCCTTGCCGCAAAGGCTGTTTATAATAGTAGACTTGCCTGTATTAGGAACGCCTATTACAACCGCTTTGATATGCTCGTTAAGTCCGCGGTTTCGCTGTCTTTCCAAAACATGCGAACAAGCGCGCTTGATTGCGGGAAGCAGTTTCTTTTTGCACGACGCGCTATTTCCTTCCAAGGCAATAGCCGCGCGGTTTTTATCCGAAAGCTTGGCAATCCAACCGTTTACACATTCGGCGGTAACGGTGTCGCATTTATTCAAAACGTACACTATGGGGATATTTATCATTCCGTCAAACGCAGGATTGAAGCATGACAAAACGGCGCGACTGTCCAAAACATATACCGCGCAGTCCGCCGTTTTTAAATTCGCTTCTATCTCCCTTGTGGACTTTGCCATATGTCCGGGGAACCAATTTATATCCATTGCTACCTCGTGCCGTCGTCCGAAAGTAAATCCGGTCTTAACTTGGCCGTCAATTCTCGGCTTTGTTGTTTCCTGAATTTGTCTATCTCTTTATGATTGCCGTTTAACAGTACTTCGGGTACGCTCACGCCCATAAATACCGGCGGTCGCGTATACTGCGGATATTCGAGCATACCGTCCGAAAATGTTTCGTCCTCGTGAGATACGGCGCTACCGAGTACGCCGTCCACAAACCGCGCCGCACCGTCAATAACGACCATTGCCGCAAGCTCCCCGCCCGACAATACGTAATCGCCTATGGAAATCTCGCGGTCTATGCACAAATCGAGTACGCGCTGGTCTATGCCCTCGTAATGCCCACACAGCAAAAGTATATTGTCGTTTTGGGCAAGACTGCGGCACAAGCCGTCGCACAGTCGTTCGCCCTTTGGCGACATATAGATGCGCAAATACTCGTGGTTTGGGTCTACGGCTTTGATACAGTCGTAAACGGGCTGTGCCGTCATAACCATGCCCGCGCCGCCGCCATACGGCGTATCGTCGCATTTTTGGTGTTTATCCTTGGAATAAGCGCGAATATCAATCGCTTCAAAATCGATTTTGCCGCTTTTTATCGCCCTACCGATAATACTCTCGTTAAGACAATCGAACATTTGCGGAAACAGCGTGAGTACCCTAATCTTCATCGTACACCGCCACTTCCTTTAATCTATCGCCGTCGACTGTAAGAGTATGTGTTTTTTCGTCGTACTCGGCTGCAAGCGCTTTGATAAACGCAAAAGTCATTTCTCCGCGCTCGGTCGTAACGGTAAACACGTCCGCCGCACCGAACGACTGTACGGACTTGACCGTACCTATGCTTTGGCTACCGTCCGCAGTTTTTGCAACCAACGCAGCGCCCACAACGTCGTCAATAAAGAACTCGCCGTCGTCCAGCGCCACCGCCGCCGCGCGGTCGATTTGTATATACTTGTTGCGAAGCGTTTCGGCGGCGTTCCTGTCGTCGATGCCGGAAAGCTTTAAGTACACGTCGCCGCCGCTTACGCGCACAGCACTAAGCTTATACGCAACGTTATCTACATACACCGCTTTAAGCACGTAAAAGCGCGACGGTTCGTTGGTCATTGGTCTGACCTTGACTTCGCCGCGCACACCCTGCGGTTTTGTAATTTGTCCTACGGTAATCAAGTGCTACTCGTCTATTTCCACAGAGCAGTTTTTGCCCTGTTTAGCCGCCGCCGCTTTTACAACCGAACGAATGGACTTGATAATGCGGCCTTGCTTGCCGATAATCTTGCCGATATCGTCCTTGGCTACCTTGACGGTAATTACGTCGCCGTCTTCCTTAACCGACACTTCGTCCTTGTTGTCGACAAGCGCGGTTACAATGTAGTTTACAAGCTCGGTCATTGCGTATTACTCCGCCTTTTTCTTCTTTTCGACCTTGGTCTTTTGCGTGGACTTTTTGGTTTCCATAGCGCCCGACTTAACAAGCAACGCGCGAACGGTATCGGTGGGTTGCGCACCGTTCTTAATCCACTGCTTCGCCTTTTCCACGTCTACTTTAAGACCGTCGTCAAGATGCGGATCGTAAGTGCCGAGAAGATCGATAAAGCGACCGTCGCGCGGCGAACGCGAATCGGCAACGATTATGCGATAGAACGGGGATTTGTGGTCGCCCATGCGGGTAAGTCTGATTTTAACCATGATATATTTTCTCCTTAAAATTGGTTTTTATTGTTGTTATATTAACGGCTCAATGCTATCTAAAACGCCGTTTCTGACGAATGATTTTTTGCGGTTGCATAGGCATTTTACCGCTTTGCGCCGCCTTCATCATTTCGCGCGTTTGGTCGTACTGCTTTAACAGCGCATTCACCTCTTGAACGGTTGTGCCGCTGCCTGCAGCTATGCGCTTACGGCGCGACGCCTTGATAACCTCGGGATGATTGCGCTCGTACGGCGTCATGGAAAGTATGATTGCCTTGTACTTGTTTATGCGCTCGTCGATTTGCTTGGAATCAACGTTAGCTCGGCTCATTCCCGGGATCATTGCCACAACGTCGTTGATATCGCCCATTTTGGCAAGCGACTTGAACTGCGTTAAAAAGTCCTCCAAGGTGAACTTGTTTTCGCGCATGCGCTTTTCCATTTTTTTCAGCTCTTCCTCGGAAACAGCCTCTTGCGCTTTTTCTATAAGCGACAGCACGTCGCCCATGCCGAGTATGCGGGACGCCATTCGGTCGGGATAGAACGGCTCGATATCCGAAGGTTTTTCGCCCGTGCCGCAAAACTTGATGGGCTTGCCTGTGACAGAGCGAATGGAAAGCGCAGCACCGCCGCGGGTGTCGCCGTCAAGCTTGGTAAGAATAACGCCTGTAATGTCCAGCTGTTCGTTGAATGTTTTGGCAACGTTTACCGCATCTTGACCCGTCATTGCGTCCACGGTAAGCAAGATTTCGGTCGGGTTGGTCTTTTGCTTGATTTCTTGAAGCTCTTGCATAAGCTGCTCGTTAATATGCAACCGACCCGCCGTATCTATTATAACGGTGTCGTAACCGAGCTTAACGGCTTGCTCAACCGCATGCGCTGCGATCTTTACGGGATTGCCGGTGCCTTGCTCGAATACTGGAATATTAACCTTTTTGCCTACTACCTGTAACTGATTGATGGCCGCGGGACGGTAAACGTCGCACGCCGCGAACATAGGCTTTTTGCCCTGCTTGGTAAGGTATGCGCCAAGCTTGCCGCAAAACGTGGTTTTGCCCGCGCCTTGAAGTCCGCACATCATGATGACGGTGGGCGGCTTGGACGAAACTTCCAGCTTGGAGTTTGTAGAACCCATAAGCTCAACAAGCTCCTCGTTGACTATTTTAACTACTTGCTGTCCGGGGGTTAGCGATTTAAGCACTCGCTCGCCAACCGCCTTTTCGGACACGCGCGCAACAAAATCCTTAACGACGGCATAGTTGACGTCGGCTTCCAACAGCGCAATACGTATTTCCCGCATTGCCTGCTTGATATCGCCTTCGGTCAGCTTGCCGCGCGACGTTATTTTGGCAAAAACGTTGCCTAATTTGTCCGCTAAAGATGAGAATAAACCCATAGTTCACTACCTTTTACCGCAATGCGGTAACGATTTGACGTAGCTCTTGCTTGGCACGGTCTACGTCGGTATCGATAACGTTTAACGCGCTATCTATTTGCCGCTGGAGCTTGTCCGAATTTTCCACTATTTTCAGCTTAGCTTCGTACTCCAACAGCTGTTTTTCCGCTTGCTTTATACTGCACAGCGCCGCTTGTCGAGTTATCCCAAAGTTTTCAGCAATCTCCGCAAGCGACAAATCGTCGTCGTAATAGTTGCGGATAATCTCCAACCTATGCGGTGTTAGCAGCGCACCGTACGCGTCGCACAACCTTGTAACATTTAAATCCTTACTCATAACAAACGGTGTAAAGTAAATTTACTTTACACCGTGATTATACTACATATAAATATCTTTTGCAACTGTTTTTAACCTAATTTTACAAAAATTATCAATCGCCAAGAATGCCTGCAACAAAATCCTCGGCGTCAAAGTCTTCGAGGTCGTCAATTCCCTCACCCACGCCCACGTACACGACG
>JAIEBI010000016.1 GCA_029070965.1 Clostridiales bacterium | reverse complement strand
GTCTCTTGGGCTCTGAGATTGTTTTTAGATACATAGGTGAGTTGACGGCATACAAGATGCCGAAAAGGATATCGTTTTATGACGAATTATGTTACATAATGTAAACATTTAACGATTATATGTTACGTCTATCGGTCCGTGCTATAATGCACTTATGTTAGGAGGGTGCAACATGACACGAAAAACCGGAGAACTAAAAAAGCGGTGCTGGCTTGCTAAACAACGACTCAAAATGGGCTACTTCGATTCGCTTAAACAGGAAAATCGTCAGGACGAGAATATGCAAATCGGCACACCGATAGCGGAATATTCAATGCGAGTAAACCGACTTGCCGAGGTTGCGGCAAGCACGTCCGCCGCCGACGAAAAAATGTATCGCAAGGTGTGCGACATACTCGACAGCAGCGAGATAGCGCTCAATCCCATAGGTCAGCTTATAGAGCGGGACGTATACGACGGACTGGACGCCACGGGCAAACAGCGTTACGTGCTGGAGCTGTCCGAAAAATTCCGAGAACTGCAGGAACGATATTACCGTGAGCGCACGGGGTCATAAACATAAGAGGTTTTATGTACAGTCTTGAAACACTAAACGAAGTACAAAAGCGCGCCGTACTTGATACGGAAGGAGCGGTGTTGGTAACGGCGGGTGCAGGCAGCGGAAAAACCCGACTGCTTACGCACCGCATTGCGCATTTGATAAACGAACTTCATATCCCGCCGTACAATATTCTTGCCATTACATTTACCAACAAAGCGGCGGACGAAATGCGTTCAAGGCTGGAAAAAATGCTGGACAATGTTGATGGCATTTGGATTTTCACTTTTCATGCGGCATGTGTGCGCATACTAAGGCGGTTTATAGACAAAATAGGGTTTGACAAGAATTTTACTATTTACGGCGAAACGGAAACAAAAGCGATAGTAAAGCGCATTGCCAAACAAAACGAGCTTAACGAAGATATGGTTAAGCGTATAGTAGCCGAGATTTCCAATGCAAAAAGCAAGGGAATATCGCCGGACGAGTACGAGCAAGTATACAAATTTTCGCAAGATGCGGAGGAAATCGCCAAAGCGTACTCGCAGTATCAAGATGTGTTAAGAACAAACAATGCGCTCGATTACGACGATTTGTTGATACAAACGTTGTATTTATTAAAGACAAATTATGAGGCGCGTGAATTTTACCAAAACAAATTCCGTTATATACATATAGACGAGTTTCAAGACACAAACACAATTCAGTACGAGATAGCCGTTTTACTTGCTGGCAAGCACGGCAATATTTTTGCGGTAGGCGACGAGGACCAGTGTATATATACGTGGCGCGGTGCCACCATTGCCAATATTTTTCAACTGCAAAAAGACTTTGATTGCAAGGTTTACAAGCTTGAACAAAACTATCGTTCGACGTCGAATATTCTTGATATCGCTAATAAGATAATCAAGGGTAACACCAAAAGGCTGGATAAAAAGCTGTGGACTAATGCTGACTGCGGGGAAAAGGCGGTGTGCTACTGCGCCGCTACCGACGGCTTCGAGGCGGATTATGTTGTAAGAAAAATCTTTGATTTGGTGGACAGCGGGTATTATGAATATTCCGACTGCGCCGTGCTTTTGCGCGTAAATGCCTTAACGCGACACTTTGAGGAACGGTTTTTACAGTACGGCATACCGCATAAGGTTTTCGGTGGGTTCAAGTTTTACGACCGCAAGGAGATCAAGGACGTTTTGGCTTACGCTCGCGCGTCGGTGAACACGCGGGACGACGAGGCTATTTTTCGCATAATCAATTTTCCGCGCCGCGGCATAGGCGATTCGTCGATAGAAAAAATACGCGAGGTAGCACAAGCCAACGGCAAAAGTGCGTTTGACGTAATCGTAAACGCAAGCTCCTATCAGTTGCCTACCGCATTAAAGGGCAAGCTTGCCGACTTCGGCGCAGTACTTATGCAGCTACAAGCAATGTCCGAAAAATCCATTCCCGAATACTTTAAGTATTTGCTTTACAACGTGCTTAACGTCGATAGGTTATTTTCTGACGACGACGAGGGAACGGCGAGACTGGAAAACATAAACGAGCTTGTTAATTCGGTGCGCGATTTTGTAAAGAACAATCCCGACGCCACGTTGTTCGACTACTTGCAAACTGTGTCTCTGTACAGCGATACGGACGATATGAATGACGATAACTGCGTTACTATCGCAACCGTGCACAGCGCAAAGGGCTTGGAATTTCCCGTCGTTTTTGTCGTTGGATTGGAGGACGGGATTTTTCCGTCGCTTAGGATGAACGAAAACGAGGCTGACCATATGGAGGAGGAACGGCGGCTTATGTACGTTGCGGTTACTCGCGCTAAGCAAAGGCTGTTCCTTACTTATGCCAAGTCACGGTTTTTGTACGGTGAAACGCGGTATTGTGTTCCGTCGCGATTTTTGTCGGAATGCGGGCTTGTTACTCGGCCCGAACGAAAAGAGGATGTATTTACGGCTTCGCCGTCGCATGCGTATTCACCGCAAAGCGGGTATTCGCACAATTCGTCATACGGAGGCGGCACTGTCGGCGTAGGCGGCAGCTCATACAGCCCGACGTACAAGAGCGATTTCGGCAAAAAAGCGCAAACTGCGCCGCAATCGCAGGCGTCTGACAAGTCTGACGTTGTCGTGGGTGCGACCGTAATGCATAAAAGATTGGGAAAGGGCAAAATTATCGACATAGAAAAAATGGGCGACAGCCTGTATGCCAAGATAGATTTCGAGCGTGGCGGCGTTATGCTGCTTGCCGTCGATTTCGCGCCTATCACCGTAGTCAAGGATTGAGGAGTTTGTATGAACGACGATATTACGCTAATGAAAGAGCTGGTAGCAAGGCTTAACGACCTTGCGTATAGATATTACGTTTTGGACGATCCAATCGTTTCCGATAAGGAATACGACGCGCTTTACGACAAGCTGCGCGCACTGGAAGCAAAGACGGGCACTGTGCTTAACGATTCGCCGACAAAGCGCGTGGGCGGCGAGCCGCTTAAAGCCTTCGAGCCGCATACGCACATAAACCGCTTGTACAGTCTTGATAAGTGCAACAGCTTTGACGAGCTGCGCGCGTGGTTTGAAAAACTTACAGCTGCGTACAACAAGCCGCCCGAATGTACGTTGGAATACAAGCTTGACGGACTGACTATTTGCCTGACTTACCGCGACGGACTGCTTGTGTCCGGTGCAACGCGCGGCAACGGCGAGGTTGGGGAAAACGTTACCGAGCAAATAAAGACGGTAAAGTCGGTGCCGCTTTCAATACCGTTTAAAGGCACGGTAGAGGTGCAAGGCGAGGGCATTATGCGCATAAGCGCACTCAACGCGTATAACGCAACCGCCGCAGTGCCACTCAAAAATCCGCGTAATGCCGTTGCGGGCGCCATACGCAATCTCGACGTACGGGAAACTGCAAAGCGCAATCTCGACGTGGTGTTTTACAACGTCAATTATATTGACGGTATGTCACTCGGTTCGCAAACCGAACAAATAGAGTTTTTAAAGAACAATCGGTTCAAAACCGGTATGTTCTTTAAATCGAACGATATAGATCAAATAATAGCGCAAATTCAGTCAGTGGATAGGTCGGCGCTCGATTTTGCCATTGACGGCATGGTAATTAAGGTCGATGACGCAATCGTTCGCGGCGCACTAGGTTATACCGACAAATTTCCCAAATGGGCTATCGCGTACAAATTCGAAGCGGAGGAAACCACTACGATTTTGCGTGACGTGCAGTGGCAGGTGGGCAGGACGGGCAAGTTGACTCCGCTTGCAATACTCGACCCTGTTGAGCTTTGCGGCGCGACGGTAAAACGCGCCACGCTCAACAATTACGGCGACATTTTGCGCAAGGACGTAAAGATAGGTTCTCGCGTCTTTATCCGCCGCAGTAACGACGTTATTCCCGAAATATTGGGCGTAGCCGAGCGCGGACAAAATGATACCGATATACCAAAGCCCACCATTTGTCCGTGTTGCGGTTACGAGCTTACCGAGGAGGGGGCACATCTATTTTGTCAAAACTTTTACGGTTGCCGCGCGCAAGTGGTTGCGCGTATAGTTCAGTTTTGTTCCAAGGACTGCATGGACATAGACGGTGTAAGCATAAAAACCGCAGAGCAGCTTTACGACATTTTGGGCGTGCGTTCGCCGGCGGAGCTGTACGACTTGACTACCGAACAGCTTGCGAAAATAGACGGATTTAAGGACAAAAAGATATCTAATTTTATTAAAGCCGTTCAAGATTCCAAAGCCGCCGATTTACCGCACTTTATAAGCGCGTTGTGTATAGAAAACGTAGGCAAGGTAACGGCGCGCGCACTTGCCGAGCATTTCGGCTCGATAGACGGGCTGTCTAAGGCAGGCGAAGAAGAATTGACCGCAATTCAAGACGTAGGCGCTATTGTGGCACAGTCGATAGTGGAATACTTTTCGGCACACGGCGAGCTTTTGGCGAGGTACAAGGCGCTCGGTATAGACCCCAAGTATGCGCAAAGGACCGACGGCAAATTTTCGGGATTGAAGTTTGTTTTGACGGGTGCGCTTCAACAGTTTACACGCGGCGACGCGGCAAAGTTGATAGAGCAAAACGGCGGTATTGTGCAATCGAGCGTTTCCAAACTGACCGATATTGTTGTTGCGGGCGAAAATGCGGGGAGCAAGCTGGAAAAAGCGCGCGCTCTCGGCAAAAAAATAATTGATGAAAATCAATTTAAAGATATGTTAAACACTTGAAATCTCGGCAAAAGAATGATATAATATATATTGCGAAAATGTAATCCGCTTGTGCGTGCATTTTCGGCACAACTTTGCAGAGGTTTGTATGAAGAGTATGACAGGCTACGGCAAGGGCGTTGCAGTTAAGGACAAGCGCACCGTTACCGTAGAAATCAAATCGGTCAATAACAGATTTTTGGAGATTGCGTGCAAGCTTCCCAAATCTTTGATGTATATTGACGATATTATACAAAAGGGCATCAAGGCTTACGCTTCGCGCGGAAGTTTTGACGTCTATTTTTCGTACGTAAACTTATCCGAATCCGCAAAGAAGGTGACGGTAGACAAGGCGCTTGCTGCCGAATACGTAGCAGCAGCTAAAACGCTACGTGCCGAGTTTATGCTAGAGGACGATTACAACGTAACTGCGCTATTACGCACGCCCGACGTCGCATCTGTCACAGTGCCGGACGACGACCGCGAGCTTGTTGCCGAGCTTACAAAGCAAGCCGTCGCGGAAGCGCTTGATAACCTTAATAAAATGCGGCAAGTCGAGGGCGACGGCGTGTATGCCGATTTGATGTCGCTTATCGGCAATTTGGAAGATTATCTCAAAAAGGCAATAGCCCGCGCTCCGCAAGTGGTTGCCGATTACAAAGCGGCGTTGCTGCTACGTGTAAAGGAGCTGTTGGACGGTTACGAGCCTGACGAAGGTAAGCTGCTTAACGAGGTTGCTTTTTTTGCCGACAAGGCGGATATTAACGAGGAGATTTCAAGGCTCAGCTCACATATAGGTCAGTTCAAGGCCATTTGCGGAGAAAGCAATGCGCCGCAGGGGCGCAGGCTGGACTTTTTGTCGCAGGAGATGGTGCGCGAGGTAAATACAATGGGTAGCAAATCCAACGACATTACGCTAACCGGTTTTGTTATCGGTATGAAAAACGAAGTAGAAAAAATCAAAGAACAAATAAGGAACGTGGAATAATGAACAAAGGATTACTTTTTGTAATATCGGGACCTTCGGGCGCCGGTAAGGGCACAATTTACGCGCAAATTATTGCCAAAACGGATATGAAGCGTTCGGTGTCGGTAACTACGCGTAAGCCCCGTGAAGGTGAAGTGGAAGGAGTGAATTACTTTTTCCGCACCGAGGAGCAGTATCAGCAAATGATTGCTGCCGGCGAGTTTTTGGAAACTGCCGAGGTGTATCATAATCTTTACGGCACGCCCAAAGCACCTGTTTTCGAAAACCTGAAAAACGGTTATAACGTATTATTTGAGGTTGACGTTCACGGTGTGAAATCTATAAAAAAGAAGTATCCGGAGGCGGTTGCCATTTTTGTAATGACGCCCGACTTTAAAACGCTGGAAGCGCGTTTGCGTGCCAGAGGGTCCGAAACCGAGGACAGTTTGAAAACGCGTTTGGGTGCGGCGCGCCGCGAGCTTAGCGAGTATAAGCTGTTTGATTACATTGTTTTTAACGACGAAATCGAGCCTGCCATCGAAGAAGTGTTGGATATTATCACAGCCGAAAAGCGCAGGATTAAAAATAACGAAGAAAGAATCAAGGCTTTGCTCAAAGAAGAAGAATAACGGCAACGGCCTGCAATAAACAAGTAATAAATCTTTAAGAGGTAAATATATGTTAATCGATCCGCCTATTGATAAAATGGTAGAAACAGTCGGCAACAAGTACGCGCTTGTAAGTCTTTTAAGCAAACGCGCTCGCACGCTTATGGACAAACGCCATGACTATTTGGAGCAAGAGGGCATTAATCCCGTGTCGCTTGCCGCCAAAGAGGTTGTGGACGGCAAAGTAGAGGGCGTGGAAGAAGGCTAATCATTTGTCTAACAACTTGCAGTCAAAAACAATACTTGTCGGCGTATGCGGTGGAATAGCCGCATATAAGGTTTGTGCTTTGGTATCGAAGCTTGTCCAAAGTGGCGCCGACGTTCACGTTATGATGACGAAAAGCGCGACGGAATTCGTCGCGCCGCTTTCGTTTGAAACATTATCGCGCAATCGTGTTACGGTGGATATGTTCGATCGCAACTTTACGTACGAGGTGGAACACGTGTCATATGCCAAGCGCGCCGACGCCGTAATGATTGCACCGGCAACCGCCAATGTTATTGCAAAGCTAGCTTGCGGCATTGCAGACGACTTTTTAACCACAACCGTATTGGCTTGCAAATGTCCTATTTTGTTCGCGCCAGCTATGAATACCGCAATGATGGAAAATCCCATTACTGTGGAAAATATAAACAAGCTTGTCGCGCGCGGATTTACTCCCGTTTACGGAGGAAGCGGATATTTGGCGTGCGGCGACGTAGGAAGCGGGCGAATGGCAGAGCCTGACGAGCTTTACGAGGCGCTTGATCATGTTTTCAGTGTTAAGCACGATTTGGTGGGTAAGACGGTTCTTATTACGTCGGGAGCCACAAGAACCAATATCGATCCCGTAAGATTTTTGTCCAACCGTTCAAGCGGAAAAATGGGCTATGCGTTGGCAAGCGCAGCATACGCTCGCGGGGCAAAAGTCATATATATTCACGGCTATACAAATAATTTTGCGCTACCGTCTGACTGGATTACGGAAAGCGTAACAACTACCAAGGAGTTGTTTACCGCAGTTAAAAAGCATTATAAAGCCGCCGATATATCGGTGCTTGCTGCCGCGCCGTGCGATTATGACATAACGCCGTCGCCCCAAAAATTAAAGGCACAATCGCTTACTTTGGAGCTACGCAAGGCGGACGACGTTGCGGCATGGCTTGGCAAGAATAAATGCGGCAAGCTGGTTATTTTTGCCGCGGAGACCGAAAACGGCGAGAGCAACGCGCTAACAAAACTGAAAAATAAAAACGCCGATTTGGCTGTACTTAACGACGTTACTGCGAAAAATGCAGGCTTTGATACGGATACAAATATAGTAACGCTTATCACTGCGCAGAAACAAGAGCGCCTTTCGCTTATGACAAAGCGCGAGGTTGCGGAAATTATTTTGGATAGAATTGTCGCGCTATGATAGCAAGGGTCATTGTTGATATATCGGCAAGCGAGATAGATAGAGTATTTGACTATCGCGCAATAGAAGGCGCTGTGCGCGGCTCGCGCGTGACAGTGCCGTTCGGCCGACAAACCACCGAAGGCTACGTAATAGATATTGCCGAAAACACCGATATACCGCAAGACAAATTAAAGGATATAATTTCCGTACTGGACGACAGACCGATTGTGTCGGAAGAATTTTTGTCGCTATGCGATTACATGACCGAGCGTTTTCACTTACGCAAAATTGACGTGTTCAGACTGTTTTTGCCTGCTAAAATGCGCGGCGGCAGGATAAAGGCGCTACAAAAAATATTTGTTTATATCAATCCCGAGTACATAGAGGTCGATCCCAATCTATTCATAAAAAAGACCGCACATTCGCAAATGGAGGTGTTCGAGTATCTTTTGGACGCTGAAAGTGCCGAACAAAGCTATCTAAACGCCAACTTTTCCGCGGCGGCTGTGCGCAATCTTATAGCTCGCGGCGTGTTTTTGACGCGTTTGGAGGACGTACTGCGTACGCCGTACAAGGGTATTGTCCAAAAGGACAATGATATTGTTCTTACCGAGGAGCAGTCCGCCGCTGTCGATAGCATTACGTCGAGCGATAAGCCTACACTTTTGTTCGGAGTAACGGGCAGCGGAAAGACCGAGGTGTACCTTAACTGTATAGAGCGAGTGCTGAAAAATGGTAAAACCGCCATCATGCTTGTGCCCGAAATATCACTCACGCCGCAAGTAATGCGCATATTCCGTTCTAGGTTTGGGGACGACGTGGCGCTATTGCATTCGGGACTTAGTGACGGGGAGCGATTTGATGAATGGCGCAGGTTGCTTACGGGCGGTGCGCGCGTTGCTGTGGGCGCGCGTTCGGCAATATTCGCGCCGCTCACAAACGTCGGACTTATAGTGATAGACGAGGAACACGATACGTCATATTCGTCTGGATCAAATCCGCGCTATATAACACGCGAGGTTGCGCTTTTCCGCGCGGCGTATAACGGCGCAAGGCTTGTTATGGGTTCGGCAACGCCGTCGATAGAAAGCTATTACGCTGCTCAAAACGGCAAATACAATCTTGTCAGGCTTCCTCACAGGATAAATAAGCGTGAAATGCCGGATATACAAATAGTCAATATGTGCAGGGAAGTAACGTACGGCAATTCGGGTATGTTTTCCGCGCCGCTTGTAAACGCTTTGGAACACTGTCTTGCTGCAGGAAACCAAGCGATATTGTTTTTGAACCGTCGCGGGTACAGCTCGTACGTAATGTGCAAAAAGTGTGGGTATGTGCGTAAATGCGATGATTGTGACGTATCGTTGGTGTATCATAAGGAAGAGGATTTATTAAAGTGTCATTATTGCCAGCGACGGTATCCAAATATGGAATTGTGTCCGAATTGCAAAAGTTCACACATTAAACAAGGTTTTATGGGTACCGAACGAATAGTCGAGCAAGTGCAAAAAATGTTTCCGTCAGCGCGGGTTATACGAATGGATAACGACACGACAAGAACAAAGGACGCGCACTTAAAGCTGCTCGGTGAATTTGCAAGCGGCAATGCCGATATATTGGTCGGCACGCAAATGGTGGCAAAGGGGCATGACTTTCCCAACGTTACTTTGGTCGGAATAATGGATGCGGATATGAGCTTGCACTTTTCCGATTTTCGCGCGGTGGAGCGCACGTTCCAGTTAATCACGCAGGTCGCGGGTAGAGCGGGACGAGAAAAAAAATCGGGTAGTGTTATTTTGCAAACGTATACGCCCAAACACTATGTTTACAAGTACGCCACCGAATACGATTACGAAGGTTTTTACGGCAAGGAAATCAATCTTTTGCAAGCTACGAGATTCCCGCCGTTTACCGAGATTTTGCGCATACTTATATCATGCGAAAAGGAGAGCGTTGCTCTCGATGCCACAAGGCAAGCGAAAGTCGAGATGAATGCGTTAGCGGAAAAGCACAGTGACTGCTTCATTTATCTTCATGCTATGCGCGCACCTAAAAACCGCATAGAAACTAAGTATCGAATGCAGGTGCTTATGCGCATAAAGCCGGACAACGATGAAATTAGAAAGGCGGTGTACAAAATAGCGGACAGTGTTGCAGCCGCGTTCCCGCAGGTAACATGCTTTACCGAAATCAACCCCAACGATTTAAGTTAGATTTACAGCATACTTTTTAAGGAGGCAATCATGGCAAGACGAAAAATTTATCAGGTGGGCGACGACACGCTTAGACAGGTGAGCAAGCCCGTAACGGAGTTTGACGACAAGCTGTCGCTACTTATCGACGATATGATAGACACGCTCATTTATGCCGACGGTGCGGGACTTGCCGCGCCGCAAATAGGCGTACTCAAGCGCATATTTGTGGCTACGTTCGACGGTGGGCGCACGATTATTGAAGCGGTCAATCCCACCATAGTTCAGGCCAAGGGTAAGCGCGTTGCGCCCGAGGGGTGTTTGTCCATTCCCAACATAAGGGAAAAGGTTGAGCGTCCTCGCCGCGTGGTAGTTCACGCATTCGACCGCCATGGTAACCCGATAGAGCTTATCGGCAACGGCTTTGACGCATCATGCTTTTGCCACGAGATAGATCACCTTGACGGCATACTGTTTACCGACAAATCCATTCGCGGAAGAAAGTAAGAATGAAGATACTTTTTTTAGGAACACCCGAATTTGCCGCCGCGTCGCTTAGTGCGCTGTTAAGCTCCAATCATACCGTTGTGGGCGTTGTTACGCAGCCCGACCGCGCATTGAAGCACGGCAAAACGGAATTGTCCGCAGTCAAGCAGTTGGCGTTGAGCGCGGGGCTTACGGTGTATCAGCCTGTAAAAATCCGTGCCGACGTTGAAAAGTTAAAGAGCTTCGGCGCTGATATTGCCGTGACTGCGGCGTACGGACAAATACTCGACAGCGGAGTGTTGAACGCGTTTAAATACGGCGTTATAAACGTTCACGCATCGCTCCTTCCCAAATACCGCGGCGCGTCACCCATACAGTCGGCAATCGCGGCGGGCGAGCGCACTACGGGCGTAACCATAATGCGCACGGAGTTGGGCATTGACACGGGCGATATACTTAGTATGGCAACAACCGAAATAGGCGAAACAGAAACGGCGGGCGAGCTTACGGTGAGGCTTGCCGAACTTGGTGCGAAATTACTTGTGCAAACGCTCGATAACTTTGACGGCATTACGCCGACCAAGCAGGACGATAGTATTGCAACGCACTGCAAAATGATTGCTAAGTCCGAGCAAATTATTGACTTTTCGTACGATTGTAAGGATATTGTAAATAAAATTCGCGCGCTGTCGCCCAATCCGTGTGCAAAAACGTTTATCGACGGCGATCAGTACAAGATTTACCGTGCTTCAATGTGTAATGAAAAAGTGTTCGGCGCGGTCGGGCAAGTGGTGTGCGCAAAGGACAAAATGTATATAGTGTGCGGTAACGGCGCAGTAAGCGTGGATATGATACAGGCGCCGTCCAAACGCGCAATGCCGATTGCCGATTTTTTGCGCGGCAAAAAGTTTAGAGAGGATGTGGTTTGTGCAAAACAACCGTAGAAACGCAAACAATAATAACGACAACGGATTGTCCGCCGACCGTGCGCTTTATAATGCGCTGAGAATGGTGTTTATTGAGGGCTCGTACTGCGCGCCGGCAATTACGCGTGCGCTCAAAGGCTTCAAAAATTTGCGCTCGCACCCGTTTGTTACGAGCGCGTTTTACGGCGTGCTGGACAACAACGTAAGACTGGAAAAACTCATTTCCGAGCTATGCGAAAAGCGCCCCGACAAAAGCAGCGTTGTCGTGCTCAAAATAGGCATGTACTACTGTAATTATGCCGATATGCCGTCCTATGCCGCAGTCAACCGCGGTGTGGAATTGGCAAAAGCTGTGGGCGCGTGCAGTGGGTTTATAAACGCCGTACTCAAAAAATCGATAGGATATACGCCAAAGTTTAACAGCGAGCTGGAAAAGTTTTCTTACACGTATAATACGCCGCAATGGTTGTGCAAGCAAATAATAATCGATTACGGCGAAGTTAAGGCGGCGTCTATACTCGGTGCGGTTTTGCCCCAAAAAACTCATATTCGCCCTGTGCGTAATAGAATTACGCAAGAGGAATTTAAAAAAGTTGCGGACGGCGATCTTACCGACTACGGCTGCTACGTAGACCGCGCCGCACAAGACAAGCTGGAAGCGGGGACATATGCCGTTCAATCGGTGTCGTCCATACGCGCCGTAAACACGTATATAAAAGGGTTTAGCGGTGGCGACGTTTTGGACTTGTGCGCCGCGCCCGGTGGTAAATCGGTATATTTGAGCGAGCTGGGTGATTTTAAGATAACGGCTTGCGACGTGTACCCGCACAAGCTTGATTTGATGCGCGGCTACGCCAAAAAGCTGGGTGCTAAAATCGACGTTGCACTAAACGACGCGACTGTGCTTAACCAAGACTTTGTAGGAAAGTTTGATATCGTAATAGCCGATTGTCCGTGCAGCGGCACGGGAACGTTAAAGACTAAACCGGACATTTTGCTCAACCGCAAGGCGGAAGATATTGCCGAGCTTACCGAGCTACAAACTAAAATACTAAACGCCGCGGCGGAATATTGCCGCTTGGGCGGTGTGTTGTGTTATTCCACTTGCTCGATATTAAAAACGGAAAACGAGGGGATTGTAGAGCGCTTTGCGGCTACGCACGGCAATTATAAACTGCTTGACACTACCAAGCTTCTTCCCGATACAGATAAATGCGACGGCTTTTACATAGCTCGATTTTTGAGAGGTAAATAGTGAAAACTCCGCTGTGCGACCTTAATATCGACGAGCTTACCGCATTGGTTGAAAAATACGGTCAACCCAAGTACCGCGCCAAACAGCTTATGCGCCACATTGCGGCATATGACTGTTTTGACGAATACACCGATTTACCGAAAAGCTTTATTGTGCAGCTTGACGGCGAGTACAGCGTGCGCCCGCTTACCGAGGTTACGCGCGTTACGGCGTCGGATGGAGCTGTGCGGTATTTGTTTAAAACGGAAAGCGGGGATTTAATCGAGTCGGTTTATCTTCCGCATGACTACGGCAACAGTGTGTGCGTATCCTGTCAAGTCGGATGCGGAATGGACTGTGTGTTTTGCGCGTCCGGTAAGCACGGACTTGTGCGTAATTTGTCCGCGGGTGAGATATTGGCGCAGGTGCTGTATATTGCACGTGACAGAAGGTCTGTCGGCGGCGTAAACAAAATAGTTATGATGGGTAGCGGCGAGCCGCTTGCCAATTACGAAAATACGGTCAAGTTTATTAGACTTGTCAATGCGCCAGACGGACTGAATATAGGCATGCGTTCCATATCGGTATCTACGTGTGGCTTACCCGATAACATCTTACGGCTTGCCGACGACGGAATAAGCTGCACGCTGTCGTTGTCACTACACGCCGCAACGGACGATAAGCGCAAGCAAATTATGAAAATCGCACACAAGTATACTGTTAAGCAGCTTGTGGAGGCGTTGCGATTATACTTTGACAAAACGGGGCGCAGGGTAATACTTGAATACATTTTGATAGACGGTTTTAATGATACCAAGTATGACGTTACCGCTATTAAGGATTTGTTAAAAGGATTGTGTTGTCACGTCAATCTTATTCCGCTCAATCCAACCGATAATTGCGAGTTGAAGCCTCCGTCCAAAAAACGTGCGTACGCGTTTTGCGAACAGTTAAAGGTTGTGGGCGTTTCGGCATCGGTCAGGCGATCTATGGGGTCGGACGTGGCGGGAGCATGCGGACAGTTGAAAAATCGCACGGTCGAGGCAAAGACTTTGAACAACAAAAAATCATAACAAATTTTGTAAAAAAATCGATAAAACCCATTAAATTTGCTTGATTAAATCAAATGGGTATGGTATAATTTATGAGCAATATTAAATGACACTTCGCATACGCGGTGTTTTTGCTTGTGCGGAGTTTTTAGCGACATAGGAGGTATCATGAGTAACATCATCGCCGAAATCGAAAAAGAGTATATGAAGACAGACGTTCCGCAGTTCAATGTGGGCGATACCGTGCGCGTATCTGTCAAGGTTAAAGAGGGTAACCGCGAACGTATTCAGGCTTTCGAAGGAATCGTTATTGCCAAAAAGAACGGATCGGTAAGGGAATCCTTTACCGTTCGTCGCGTTTCTTTTGGCGTCGGTATCGAACGTACGTTCCCGCTTCATTCGCCGCGTATTACCGATATCAAGGTAATCAAGCACGGCAAGGTGCGCAGGGCCAAGCTTTACTATCTTCGCAATCTTTCCGGCAAGGCCGCCAAGATTAAGGAAAAGTAATTTATTTGTTTAGTGCAAAATCGACGGAGTAAATCCGTCGATTTTTTTATGAGGCAAAACGACGGCGCCTTTTGTATTTATTATAGGTTGTTAGTCAATAATTTCGGTTATGCGTACGGCTTTTATAATATTCGCCATATTTATCGCTGTGGTTTTGCTTGTTCGATTTGCCGCGCCCGCCGCCGTGCCGAGGTTTTATCCCCATGCCGAGCGAATTACTCACAACGCGCTTATAGACAATATTCGTGCGCTTGGCAAATGCTGTGCCGTAACGGAATACGGGCAGGGCATAGGTTACAGTGCGATTAAGATACGTAGAATTATATCCGCTTGCAAAAATCGTGTAAGCTGTGGTACTGCGGACGATTGGCAGTATGCGTTGGACGATGCGAGCAATATCATTTTGCATGCGTTTTCGGACGGGAAAAGCGCCGCGCGGTATTCTGCGTACTGCGGACATGTGGGCAAATATCCTCGTATATTTTTATTTTGCGAGCGTTTAATAAGGGATTCGGGATGCGATATTACGCGCAATTCACTGTTCGACGCGATATCTGCGTTTGAGGAAAACGCCGAGTTTACGTTGTCCGAACGGAAAATCTTGTGCGGAATGCTCAAATTTTGTTTGATTGGATATTTGTTTGTCACGACGGAAAGCGCAGTAAAGCGTAGTGAGGAGTACGACAAGGGCGCGACCGACGGTGCAAGCGGAAACGTTAATTTGGATTATCTAAACGCCGACGATTATGTTTGCGGGCTTATACAAGCATGTTCGGAAAATGAGCGTCCTGCAGTAGAAAGGCTTTTGGAGCATAACGGAGTTGATGCTTGTTCGGCAGGTAGCCGCCGTCGTAAGCGCTTGGCGCAGACATATTTGACAGTCAATTCGGTTTTGCGGTCGCTGTCCGTTATCAAAGCATGCGAAAATGATATTTATACGCCGCAAAAAAACCGCAACGACCGAGGAAGGAAGTACGTTAAAGCGTTGAAAATTTTGTTTCCGATATTACTTGTCGTATATGCGGTATTTACATGTGTCTTTGCTTCACCTAAGTACGTTACGCTGTTTTCCGTGGCGGCTATTATTACTTACGCTGTTATGCGTATACCTGTGTTATTGTATTCGCCGACAAGCAACATAGATATCTTTTCGCCGGTAGAAGCATTATTTCGTAAACCGAAAAGCGACGAATATAGCCGTTCTGACACTAACAATAGATTGCTTTTGGCTGAAGCGGCGTATTTCGGCAGTGAGCCGCAATATAAACAAAGCGTTATTGATGGGGCGAGGATTAAGGTTTGTTGCGACAACCGCGGAGATATTACAATCAAATTCGATGCGACGTCCGATTGTATTTACATCGGTATTCGGTCGGACGACATAAACATAGAATTATCGGAGTGTGATGGAGTTATAGAAAGGCACCGCGCAGTTTATCGCGCATGCAAGGGGGATTTGGAGCTGTGCGTCGAAACGGTGGTGCCATTGGACGGCAACGTGTGTATAGTGCGGATTACCGTAATCAACCGCGGCGATTACGATAAAACGGTAAACGTAACCGGAGCGGTTGCGCGCAAACAACCAGAGTCGCAAAAATGTTATACACAAAATATTCGTGGCGGTGTAATGGCGGTTTGCGATAGCGGCTTTGCTTTGTCGTTGAGCGGCGGTAGCTACGGCGGCGATTTGCATGCTTTTTGTGCCGACGGCAGCTTAAAACATAGCTGTGCCGACAATCCGACGCTTATAGGTGTTACAACGCTTAACGTAAAACGTTTTGGCCGCGCAGTATCTTATATGACCGTTGTTTATGCGTCGCGCACCCAAGCCGAAAATATGTTCGAATACGTTTCCGACGATTTGTATTATGCGCGCGCAGCCGAAGGTTCGTCAGTAGATTGCAATTTGCACGCAGCCTACAAGAAAACGGAAACACC
>JAIEBI010000015.1 GCA_029070965.1 Clostridiales bacterium | reverse complement strand
ATTACAATATATTCGCATTATTTATTTAAATATCTTTATACTAAAAGGAAGATACAAATGATTACCAAACTTAAAAAAGCGATTATTATAATAGCCGTTGTGGCATTTTGTGCTTTTTTGACGTTTTCCGTTGTCGCGTGCGGCGATGAAGAGGAATGGAAAAAGTGGAAGGTTACGGTTCAACCGACCTGCACCGAGTCGGGCGAAAGGATACGCTATAAAGATGCCGAAAAGACCAAGTACGAAAAGGAAGAAATTCCGCCGCTCGGTCATGACTGGGGCGACTGGCACGTTGTAACGCCGCCCACGCATACCAGCGAGGGCGTTAAGGACAGGACTTGTAAGCGTTGCGGCGAGGAAGACGTTGCCGATATCCCCATGGTGCCCACGACGTACTATATAGACGTACTTGATATCGACGGCAACAGGATTGACCGCGTGTACACCGAGGATGACGGCGCATACGAGCTTACCGAGCCGACGCTTATCGGGTATGAATTTATACAATTTTTAACGACGGGCGGCGAGCCGTTTGCTACGAGCGGCGTTATCGATTCGACAATGGCGGACGGCAAAAAGGTAGAGGTAGTCGCCGACTTTGCGGTTTTGCCCACGACAACGTTCGCACAGCTGTACGAGCGCGCGGGAGCGGGCGCGAAAAAGATACTGATTGCTGCCGACATTACGGTAACGGGCTCGATATATATAGTAGGGAACACCGAGGTCACGGCGGCGGACGATTACACTCTGACGCGCGGGGATAATTTCGGCGGCGATATGTTTATTGTAGGAGAAACGGAGAACGGCGAAAATACCGTTCTTTCTGGCAGTCCCTCCTCGCTCACGTTGTCCGCCGAGGAAGGAGCGTCGCTCACCATAGACGGCAACAAGGATAATATGACCGTCGACGTAAACGGAACGGCAATACTCGTTTTGAACAGTGCAACCGTAACTATGGGCGACGGCGTTACCGTTAAGGACTGCAAAAAGACGGCTAACAACAAGCTTCTCAATTCGGATTACAAAATCGCTTATCCGGAAAGAATAGGCGGCGCGGGTATGATTGTAGTAAACGGCACGTTCGTAATGAACGGCGGTACGTTCAGCGGCAACGAGGTCAACACTGACGAAACAGGCTCCGATGTAGTTGGTGAAGGCGACGAAAAGGACGAGAGTACCCGCGCGTCCTCTTGCGGCGGCGCGATTTACGCCTATGCGGATATAACGATTAACGGCGGCACCTTCTCCGACAACACTGCTGCGCGCGGCGGCGCGATATACAGCTACCGCAAGACAATGGTAAGGGCGGCAACGTTCAGTCGCAATACCGCCGGCGTGTATGCGGGCGCGGTTTATCTCCCGGGTTCGCAATACTCGGCGGCATATTTCGGCGAGGAGGGTGCGACCGACGAGCTTGTGGTTATCGACGGAAACACCGCGCAAAAATCGGGCGGCGCCGTGTTCGGGCAGATGAAAAACTCCATAACCGTTTACGGCGGCACGACTTTCAAGAACAACGTAGCAGCCGAAAGCAACGGCGGCGCGATAAACACTTCGGGTGCGGTTACGATTTTTGACGGAAAGTTCCTGAACAACAGGGCGGCGTCCAAGGGCGGAGCTATCTATATGTACTACTCCGACGAAGAATTGACCGTCCGTCAAGTATCTATATTGAAAGCGACGTTTGACGGCAATCAAGCCACAAAGGGCGGCGCGATAGCTTTTTCGTCGTCCGATCCTAATTTCGACAGCGGCGCACAGGGCGTTATCGGTAGTGTCGAACCCGTAAATGCGATTTTTGTTACGTTCAAAAACAATATCGCCCATGCAACGGCGACTGACGACCCCGAGCTCCCCGACGACAACAACGACGGTGAAGAAAGCGCGGCGGCGGAACAAGACCCCGACGACAATGCCGTGCTTAGCTATAACGGAAGCGGCGGCGCGATATACATTTCGCGTACGGCTAAGGTAACGCTGTACGGCGTGTTGTTTGAAAACAATACCGCCGAACGCAAGGGCGGCGCAATTTATATTATTTCCAAGCATTCAAGGCTGACCGACAACGGCTCGTGCTATATCGGCAATACCGCGGGCTTGGACGATGAATCCGAAAAGAAAACTTCAAGCGGTAGCGGCGGCGCGATATACGCATACGGCAGCAATAGCGCGCGTCCGTACGTCGATATTGATAGAAGTACGTTTAACGCCAACAAGGCATTTGATAAAAAGTACGGTGGCGGCGCGATATATTTGACCAATATAAAGGACCCGACTATTACAAACTGCTTGTTTACCGCCAACTCGGCGGCGACTAACGGCGGCGCGGTTGCGGTGTACAGCGGCACCGAGCTTACAATGACAGACAATACTTTCGGCGGGCCAACGAGCGAGCAAGGCAACACCGCGGGCTATCGTGCCGGCGCGGTATATATTGCGTCAAACGGAACGGTAGTAACTGACAACGGCTCGAGCTTTACGTACAACAGCGCGGGCAATCACGGCGGCGCGATTTTCGCGGGCACGGGTACGGTTTTGAACGTAGACGGCTCGGCATTTTTCGATAACGAAGCTACCCAAAACGCAGGCGCAATTTACGGCTACACAAATGCAACGCTCGAAATTAAAAACAGCAGCTTTACGGCAAACAAGGCGCATGGCGGCAGTTACGGTGGCGGAGCTATGTATCTTTCGGGCGCCAATGTTAATCTTGAAAACGTAACGTTTACCGATAACGAATCCGACAAGTATGGCGGCGCAATCGCCGCGTACAGCGCGTCAAAGGTAAACATAACAAACATTACAGCAACCGGCAACAAGGCGTTGGGCGGTAACGGCGGAGTTATTGTAACAGGTTCGGCAAATACGGTCGTGAATGTTTTCAGCGGAACAGCCACCGACAACGTCGGAAGCTCCGGAAGTACGTTTAACACCGGAAAAAACTCGACAATAAATGTTTATATAAATAGTTTTACCCATAACGGGACTTTTTCCAGCAAGGGTACGATAAACGAGATAACGGATGCAAATTAGATATTCCTTTAAAAAATCGATAGTCAGTCTTTTTTGTGCGCTTTCGATTATACTTTGCACGTTTGGCTTGGCCGCTTGTTCGGACGATCCGTTTTCCGATTACAAGCGCACGGACAACACGTCGGCTATGTTGAGCCGTGCCACCGTGCAGTACGATAATATTAACGGCAATACCGTTACCGTCGATCTTTACAAGCGCGCGCCCAACGAGGTACTCAACAACCCCAACGTCGGACAGGCTTTGCTGTTGCAAGGCTGTATGCGGTATAAGCAAAAATACCCCGACGCCGATGTGAGCATTACTATTTCGTCTTTCCACTTTTCGGTGGTCGCGGCGGCGTGCGTAGACGTTAACAGCAGGTATTACGGGTATATGAGGTCGCTGTACGATCGTGACAGCGATAGCGACGGGTTTGTGCGCATTTCGTATCAGCTTGTTCAAGCGGCTAAAATGGGAATAAATGTCACCGTAATCGGGCAAATAGACGCAAGCCCCGTTAAGGCGGCGTCGGGCGAACAAAAAAAGGATTTGTCGTTTGACAAGTATTTCACCGGTCATCTTTCCGACAAAACCGACGACGGCAAGACGGTGGGCGATTATATGAAATACAGAAAGTCCAACTGGACGTCTTACGGCGATAAGTCCGCTTCCGACATGATGCATATAAAAATGTGCACCGTATCGGCGTATATCGACGACGCGGGCAACGAGCACGGGCATAGCGTTTGGCTGGGCAGCACCAATCTTGACGGAATAGATTACCGCGGGTCTAACGGCATAAATACCGGTATAAATAACGGCGTACAAACGGGAATAATCATCAGCGACCACAAGCAGCTTTGGCAGGTAGCGTACAATTATATTACGCTCATGAGCAATTACTGCGGTCAGGAAGAAATTTCGGTTTTCCGCGACAAGATGATAAAGCTCAACACCGAGCAGATAGATTTGATTACCGAAGGCAAGGGCGAGCAAATACCGGAGGACGAGAGGGTTGTTTATCTCGGCACGGAAAGCGACAAGGTTTTCGAGCTGTATTTTACCCCGATAGGCGGACCGATGGGCGTTTGGGACGTAAAGTACAATCCGTACAGCAAGTATTTGTCCAAACTTCTTCCCGCGGTTTCGGGCGGCGGCAGTATTACGTTTGTTTGGAACAACCCCAAGTACAGAACCAACTTCGAATATTCCAAAACGTTGACGCAGGTGCTTCAAAAGGCATTTACCGAGAATGCTCGGCGCACGAATAAGCTGTATATTCATCTCCCGGGGTTCGATACAACGGTGTTCGACCCGCTTGTTCAGGGCAAAAACATCGGCGTAAAAAAGGTTAATACCAATCTCGGCTTATCGTATCACAGCAAGGATTTTCAGCTCTCGTATATCGAGGACTTCGAGCGGCAATACGTTACCGTGCTAAACACGCTCAATATGCATCAGGGCGCTATGTCGTACCAAACCAATTCGCTGCTTGTAATCAAGGAGACTGCGGAAACGGGCAACGACGTGTACGTCGAGTTCGGCAAGCTCACCACCGACGGCACCATCACCGACGACGATAGAATTTAAATAAAGATATTTATATAGGAAAAAGGAGCGGAGGCATGGCGGAAAAAATCGAGGTCAACGGAAAGCCTTACGAGGTGATAAAGCTTTTGGGCAAGGGCAAGGGCGGATATTCGTATTTGGTGACCGACAGTGTAAACCGCTATGTGCTAAAACAAATCCACCACGAGCCGTGCGAATATTATACTTTCGGCAATAAATTGCAATCGGAATTGCGCGATTACGAACGGCTGACTAAGCTGGGATTGTCGATGCCGCGATTGATAGAGTATGACGAAAAAAACGAGCGACTGCTAAAAGAATATATAGAAGGCGACGTTATTTCCGATATTATCGAGCGCGGGCAGCTGACCGCCGAGCATATAAAGCAAATAACCGATATGTGCAGTAAGCTGTACCCCGCCGGATTAAATATAGATTACTACCCGACAAACTTCGTACTTATGAACGGCGTAATATATTATATAGATTACGAATGCAACGAGTACAGCGACCAATGGAATTTCGAAAACTGGGGCAAACAGTATTATAAATTGAAATAGAAAAACGGCATTTATATTCCCAAGATATAAATGCTGTTATTGTTTGTGTTTTGTCAAAGTTAAAAGCAATGAAAATACTATTTATGTAAAATGTTACCGGGATTGCCCGCGGATAGCGCGGGCGGGCTTTGCGCGTAGCGCAAGCGCCTAGCGAACCTGCACGGCGAAATTTCTTTTGCGCATATTTGAATAAAACTTTCTTTTAATGCTTTTTAATTTTATTTATATTATCTTCGCCGTGCTACTTATCCCGAAGGTAACGGCATACAAAAATATAGCACCCAGTAGGGTGCTATATTTTTGGAGCTGTTACCGGGATTCGAACCCGGGACCTCCACCTTACCAAGGTGGTGCTCTACCGACTGAGCCATAACAGCATAACTATTTGTTGGAGTTTGTGTCGCTTGCGGCGAACCTACCGACGATGGTGGTCCGACTGAGCCATAACAGCATATAATATGTATAACAGTTACTTTGCTTTCTTGCAAGCTTGACTATTATACAATATTGGTTTATAGTTGTCAATCTTTTTGGCAAATATTTTTAGCCGTTGTTTACTTTGTTCTTTATCAGCTCGAAAATCGTATCGTCGATAACGTGTTCAATTCGGCAGGCGTTGGATTCGGCAAGCGCTTCATCCGCGCCGATGTTCATAAAGAATTTTGTAAGAATGTTATGCCGCTCGTAAATAGCGTTGGCTTTTTGCTCGCCCTTATCCGTAAAATCTATAAACCCGTCGTCGCCCACGCGGATATAGCCGCGGTCTTGAAGCAAGCTCACTCCGCGCGACACGCTGGACTTGGCGTAGCCCAATTTTTCCGCAATGTCGATAGAGCGCACTGCGGGGCGTACGCCTTTTAGGACGAGTATGGTTTCCAAATACATTTCTTCCGATTCGTGGTCTTTCATTTCCGAAACCTTGAATTTTACTGTACGTACATTTTATCATTTTTTTATTGCGTTGTAAAGTGGTTTATAATAATTCTTAATTGTACATTCTCAATTCTTAATTAAATAACATTGACTTTTAAACGTGGCTGCTGTATAATATAGAATAGAGAAATATCGATAGGAGAAAACAAATGAAAATCGAATGTAACGGCAATGATTTGTGCGACGCGGTCGCAAAGGTTATAAAGGCGGTGCCTGCGCGCTCGACCAATCCCGTGTTGGAGGGCATACGCTTGGTGGCGGAGGACGGCACGCTTATCGTAACGGCGACCGATCTTGAGCTGTCTATCGAACACATGATTCGCGCGAGCATCATCGAATCGGGCGAGGCGGTTGTTCCCGGCAAGCTGTTTGGCGACTTTGTTAAAAAGCTGACGTCGCAAAACATTGTTCTTACCGCCAACCAGTCGCGGTTGAAAATAGATTACGAGCGCAGCGAGGGCGAATTCGGTTGCTATCCCGCCGAGCAGTTCCCCGAGGTAAATCGCATAGAGGACACTCAGCACTTTGAGCTTAAAAGCTCCGATCTTAAAGATTTGGTGAGCAAAGTTGCGTTTTCGGTTTGCACGGACGACTCGCACCCCACGCTTAAAGGCGTACTTTTGGAGATTACCGAGGAAAACGTTGTTGCCGTTACTACCGACGGCTATCGACTGGCCAAGTGCGTAAAGCCGCTTATTTCCACCACAGCGACAACGAGCATTACCGTCCCCGTACGCGCGGTCATGGAAATTTCGCGTTTGCTTGCCGACAACGACGATCCCGTCAAGCTGTACCTTCACAAAAACTATCTCATGGTGCAAATCGACGCGACCACCATTACCACTCGGCTTATCGACGGCTCGTTTGTCAACTACCGTCAAATCATACCGCAGCATTTCGACACGCAGGTGTTTATACCCAAAGCGTTCTTTGAGGACGCTATCGACCGCGCCGTGCTTATGGCGCGTTCGGAAAAGAACAACAACCTCGTGCGCTTCGATATTTCCCAAACCAATATGACGGTTAGCTCGCACAGCGAGGCGGGCAACGTCGAGGAAAACATTCCCGTCAATACCGACGGCACCGACCTTGTAATATCGTTCAATGCCCGTTACTTTACCGAATTTTTGCACTGCATGACCTGCGAAACGGTTGTGCTTAATTTGACCAACTCTACTTCGGTGTGCGTTGTCTCGCCCGTAGGCGGCAACGAGGACTATATTTACTTGGTTCTTCCGGTGCGCAGTATTTAATAAATAATTCAGAATTCAGAATGCAGAATTAAGAATTAAAAAGCTGTATATTATACACAT
>JAIEBI010000014.1 GCA_029070965.1 Clostridiales bacterium | reverse complement strand
ATAGAACGCGAACGCTTGCTTTCAAGCTCGCGCATTTCCATTTCGAGAATGTTAATCTCTTTTGCCAAGTCCTTTCTCAGTGACATAATTGTTATCTCCTTTTTTATTGTTTGGATTTTAGAATTAGGGGGGCGGGTAAAAGTTTAAAAGTTTCTTGCCTACTTTTTTTCAAAGAAATCGGTCGGCGCTTCCGTTTCGGGCACCACGTCCTCGCCTCGAAGTTTTGCCACCTGCGCCTTGATTGCCGCGCTTCGCGCATTTATAAAATCTTTTCCTTCAATTACGAATTAAATCTCAATCACATTCACGCTTTCGTCAAAATCGGTTTTGTCTGTAGTGGTGATTATGGACTGGAAACCGTCCAGCGCCGCGATAAGCTTTTTGCGGCGGTGCTCGTCCAGCTCGCTGAACACGTCGTCGAGTAGCAGTATGGGCGAGGTGCCTATAACCTTAGTTAATAACTGCATTTCCGCAAGCTTCATACTTAGCGCGGCGGTGCGCTGCTGCCCCTGCGATCCGTACGCGCGCACGTCCACGCCGTCCACCGATATTATAATGTCGTCCTTGTGCGGCCCCGTGTGCGTATATTTAAGTCGGTAATCGCTTTCCCTGTCGCGCTCGAAGCCTTTTAACAGCTCGGCTTTAATCTCGTCCACACTATCGCCCGCCACGCCGTCGTAGTCGAGCGACAGCACTTCCTTGCTGCCCGACAAAAAGGCATGACGGTCGGCGGCAAACGGAGTGAGCTCGCGCACAAATCCCCGCCTGCTCTTTATTATCTTTGCGCCGACGTCGGCGAGTAGCTCGTCCCACGGCGCGAGCGTGTTGTCGTTTGCTCCGCCGCTTTTTAGCAGCTTGTTTCGGCTCGCCAAAATTTTGCCGTACTGGGACAGCGCGGCAAAGTACGCCTTGGATATTTGGCACAGCGAAATATCCATAAACCGCCTGCGGTCGGCGGGCGCGTCCTTGATTATTTTTAATCCGTCGGGACAAAACAGCACGACGGGACACACGCCCATAAGCTCGCTCATGCGCGTGATGGGCAATCCGTTTACCGATACCGACTTGTTTACGTTGCGGTCGATTATTATCTTGACCGTTTCGGTAATCCCGTCCTTTTGCGCCGACACAAAAATGAACGCTCTGTCCTTGTCGCGCATAATAAGCTCGCGATCGCGCGGCGTGCGGAAAGATTTGCCCACGCCCGCAAAGTACACCGCTTCCAAAAGATTGGTTTTACCCCGCGCGTTGGCACCCACAAAGGCGTTCCTTCCCTCGGCAAGCACAATCGTTCGCTCCGCCGCGTTGCGGTAGTCTTTAACTTGTAGCTGCTTTACCGTCACCTTTTGCGCCTACCGCCTTTTTTACCTTTGCCGCCGCCTTCGCCGTTCATTATAAGCCCGCCCAAAGCGATATGCACCGCCGCCAACACGACGACTACGGCATAACACGACCATGCTACCACCGCCCATTTAAGCTTTATGCCGCCGAGCTCGCGGTAAACCAAAACCTGCTTCTTTTCGGGTTCGGGCTCAGGTTCCGGCTCAGGTTCCGGCTCAGGTTCCGGCTCAGGTTCCGGCTCGGGATTGGGATTGGGATTGGGATTGGGGTCGGGCGTAATCACGGGCGCATTGGGGTTTTGCGTTTTTATATCGCCGTAATAAATAGCGTACGCGCCGTCCTCGTCCACGCGCACGGTAAACGAAATATCGCCCTTTTGGTCGGTGCGCAAAATATTATCTTCGGGAATACCGACGGATTTTATTCTATCAAGCGCGGCGGCATGCGGATGACCGTAATCATTGCCGGCACCGCACGATATAACGCTGTAAACGCTTTCCGCTCCGCTCGGAGTTGTAAGTACGTTAAGGTAATCGAGCGTTGTAGCGTTTTCCGAGCCGTGATGTCCCGCCTTGATTACGTTTACGCAATAGTCGTCGGCAAAAACGTCGTACTTGTCGGTAACGCCGTCAGTCTTGGCGGCGTTCACCTTTGCCACGAACTCACCGAGGTTTTTCACCTCCGCGTCGCCCGACATGGCAAACTTATAGCCTTGATAATCCAATATCATAACAGGCGAATAATCGTTCCAGCTTACACTGCTTTTAGTACCGTACTTATCAGACAATGGAGAATAAAATGTGAACGAGTATGCGCTATCCCCCGTGCCACCGGTAATTGTTTGTGATTCGTCTTTCGGATCGGTAACGTATACGACCGAAGTCATATCGTCGCTTACGTAATACATAGCCTTAATCGCATTGATATATACGGCGGTGTTTTTGGTGTACGCGTCCGATGTCAAATCGACTTTACCTTGGTCGGTATACGGGTTTGACGCAGTACCCACGGCTTCCACGTTGGGGCGATAACACACACGCGACGGATACATATTAAGCACGTCGTCGAGTACGTTACAATGATCGGAATCGGGATGAGTGAGTATTGCATAATCAAAGTATTTAAATCCGTCACCGAGCGTATTCTTTATGTAGTTTTTTACAGAATTTTTAACAGTCGTCGGTCCGCTTGAGCTTGTGCCGCTGCCCGCGTCGATTATCATATTTTTACCGTCGGGCAATTCTATGATTGCGCAGTCGCCTTGACCGACGTCCACAAAATGCACCTTTAACTCGGCGCTACTATCCGCGGAAGTATGCACGCCGTTAAGCGTTACTATATCTTCCTCCGCAACGCCATCGGCGTCAACGTAATACAGCAAGCCCAGTTTAAGCTCGATATCGCGCGACCACACCATAGTAATGCCGAGCACTATCGCCAGCACCACCAGCACTATAAGATCGATAATCGCTATTTTCTTTCTCGATTTGTTCATACCCTTACTCCTTTGTATGCTCGAATAATGCTTTTATCTCGTCGCACTTTTCGATAGTCGCGTTGTAGCCTAATTCTATCATTTGCATGTAGCCCGATTTGCTCGTCGCCCTGAACGCCGCAGTGTCGGGCGCAATAACTATATCCGAATGCATAAGCCCTACGATGGACGCGTTGGCACTCATAATGGAAAACATCGCTTTGAGCGTATCGAATATGCCCGTGCCGTCGGTACCGCTGCCGCGCGAACCGTGAACGTCTACCGTAACCACCTTGTCCGCGCCCAACATTTTGCACACGTCGGCGGGAATGTTGTCAGTAAGCCCGCCGTCGCAAAGGTTCATTCCGTCCTTATTAAGCGGCAAATACAGTATGGGCACTGCGGAGGACGCAGATACCGCGTCGCTTACCGAGCCGCGGTCTATAACCACACGCTTGCCCGTCTTTAAATCGGTCGCCACTGCGGCGTACTTTATCGGCAAGCTCTCGATAGTGATATCGCCTATTACGCCTGCCAGCACCGCGCCTATCCTGCGCGGGTCGTCGGGCTTGAAAATAATTCTGCCGTGAAAGTCGCCCATGTTCAGCGTGTCGGCAATTTTTATAATCTCGTCGGGGTCCACGCCCGCGCAATACAGCGCACCCACTATGCTACCCACCGACGTACCTACGCACAGATCGAAGTTTATACCCCTCTCTTTAAACGCTTTGAGCGCACCGACCTGAACAAATCCGCGCGCTCCTCCGCCGCCGAGAACCAACCCGACAGTATTTTTCTTATTTTGCTGTTTCCGACCGAACATGAAAGCCATTATACTTTGGCGTCAATCATGTTGATAAAGTATTTGTGTATACGGTTGTCGCGCGTCATTTCTGGATGGAACGCCGTCGCCAAAACGTTGCCGCTGCGCACCGCCACAGGACGGTCGTTGCACTCGGCAAGCACGTCAACGCCCTCGCCCACGCGCGTAATGTACGGCGCGCGAATGAACACCATGTTGACGTACATTCCGTCAAAGTCGCCCTCGCCGACAAAGCTGTCGCTGTGTCTGCCGTAGCCGTTGCGCTTGACGTCGATGTCGAGCACCGAAAGACAAGGGGTTTCACCCTCTATGCGGTTGGCTAAAAGTATAAGCCCCGCGCAAGTGCCCCAAACGGGCATGCCCGCGACAATGCGTTCCCTTATGGGCGTGTACAGGTTAAACTCTTCCATAAGCCTGCGCAATGTCGTGCTTTCACCCCCGGGGATAATAAGCCCGTCCACCGCGGCAAGCTCGTCAATCGTCTTAACCGGCACGGCGTCGATCTTTTTGTTGACCGACTTAATCATTTTTAAATGCTCGGCAACCGAGCCTTGCAATGCCAAAACTCCAATGGTCATAGTTACTCCAATTATGAATTCGGAATTCGGAATTATTGTTTTGCGCGCACGCGCGCTTTAATGAATTTAATAAGGGCGGCGAAGCCGCAGTCATTCAATTCTTAATTCTTAATTCTGAATTCTGAATTAATTTACTTACCAGCCTCTTTTCGCCAAGCGCTCCGCTTCGCTCATACTCTCCACGTCAACGCCTGTCATAGCCGCACCCAAGCCGTAGCTCACGCCCGCGAGAATAGCGGGATCGCCGTAGTACGCAACAGCTTTGACGATAGCCTCGGCACGACGTTTGGGATCGCTCGACTTGAATATGCCGCTGCCTACAAACACGCCGTCCGCGCCGAGCTGCATCATGAGCGCGGCGTCCGCGGGAGTTGCAATGCCGCCTGCGGCAAAGTTGACAACGGGAAGCGCCTTATTCTTAGCAACGTAACGCACAAGCTCGAGCGGCGCGCCGATGTCTTTTGCGTATGTAGCAAGCTGTTCGCTGGGGAGCGCCGCGACCTCGGCAATTTGCGTGCGCATTTTGCGCATGTGCTTAACCGCTTCCACAACGTTGCCTGTGCCCGCCTCGCCTTTGGTGCGGATCATGGACGCGCCTTCGGATATGCGACGGAGCGCCTCGCCCAAGTCGCGCGCGCCGCACACAAACGGCGTTTCAAACTTAGTCTTGTCAATGTGGTAGGCGTCGTCGGCGGGAGTGAGAACTTCGCTCTCGTCTATGTAATCGATTTTGATAGCTTCCAAAATTTGCGCTTCCACAAAATGCCCTATGCGCACCTTCGCCATAACGGGAATGGATACCGCTTTTTGGATTTCGGAAATCATTTTGGGATCGGACATGCGCGCAACGCCGCCTTCCTTGCGAATGTCGGCAGGGACGCGTTCCAGCGCCATAACCGCAACCGCGCCTGCCTGCTCGGCTATTTGCGCCTGCTCGGCGTTAGTAACGTCCATAATGACGCCGCCTTTAAGCATTTGCGCGAGATTACGGTTCAAAAGCTTTCTGTTTGCCGCTTTGGTTTCTTCTTTGCTTGCCATAATATACTCCTTGTCCGACTTTGTCGGTCATATTTTTTTATTTGTAAATAGTGTTACTCCGCAGCAACTACGTTGACGTTGAGCTTGCCCGAAACTTCGGCAAACGGCTTGATAGTCAGTACATATCTGCCGAGCGACTTTATAGGCTCGGAAATGACGATTTTCTTTTTGTCCAGCTCGATGCCCATAGCTTTGAGCGCGTCGGACACCGCCGCGGTGTTGAGCGCGCCGAACAGCTTGCCGTTTGCGCCCGTCTTAATCTTGACGGTGACGGTAATGCCCGCCAGCTTTTTGCACAGCTCCACAGCCTCGTCATGCTCGATTTTGCGCCGCCGCTCCTCCGCTTCCTTGGCAATCTTAATGCTGTTAAGCGCGGACGACGTTGCAGGCTGAGCGAGATTGTTGGGAAACAAATAATTGCGCGCGTAGCCGTCCGAAACGTCTATCACCTCGCCTTTCTTTCCCTGAGCCTTTACATCCTTTGTCAGTATAACTTTCATTGCCTTATTCTCCTACTAATATATTAGCAAATAATATTAACCTTTGTCAAGCCTAAATTACGGCAAAACTTGTCGATTAGATAATTCAGAATTATGAATTAAGAATTAAGAATGACGGATTTCTCGCGGTGCTCGTCCCTCATTTAATAAAAATTTTTCCTTATCATTAATTCTGCATTCTGAATTCTGAATTCTTAATTTCTTATATACTCCGTCCAAAACCTTAAATTCAAAATACAGTCGCATACACCCAATATGGAAAGAATAAACAGCGCAAACGGGAACACCACCGCCGCAATACCGATTAAGCCGAAAACTATATACGCCGCTATCCTCGCCTTGCCCTTGAACAGCGAAGCAAAATAGCCCAAAAGCGTGTAACACCCAAACGCGGCGGGCAACGAACAAAATGCATGCATCACCGTTGCCGACAGCGCTCCGTACCCGTCGAAAAACCCTAGTATCAGCCCCGTGACCGTCGCGGGAATTGCCATCGTCCAAAGAAATGAGCGCGGCAGCTTCATATCACCTATCTTTGCGGTAAAACGCGCGTTTCCCCGCCCGCCAAGCTTGCCGTTCAGACCCGCCGCAACAAAAAATCCGACAAAGCCGAGTACAACGCCCCAGTGAATACAGTAATACCACACGTAGGTATCAAATTCGTCCTTAGCCCATTCGGACAGGCTTTTCGCCGCCGCTTCGTCGTAGCCATCGTCTGTCGGTTTTAGCTTAACCTCGTCGAGCCGAGGTTTTTCGGCGTCGTAATATTCGCGGGCAAAGTAAGATATTACGGGGTCGTCGCGCTCGCCGATTACGTACCGCGCCGCGATGTCGCCCACAGGTATGCCCTCGGCGCCGCGCACGATACCCACGCCGCCGAACGCGCCGAGCACGGCAAAGATTGCCGCGACCGCCGCGGCAAGCAAATACTGCGACGGCAAAAACTGTACGCATACCGCAAGTCCGCAAAACGCAAAGAACAAAGTTACACAGTATATTACGGTCAAAATATCGTAATTGAGCGAAAGCGACAAAATACCGTAAAACACGATACAGCCAAGCGGAAGATACGGCCCGAACCGTTTATATAATAGGTATAACAGCGGCAGCACGATTGGCAAAATAAGCAACGCCGTGGACGGCATTGCACCCGCCGCTATCAGCAGAAACGGAATAATAAAATACAGCAAAACCTCGCACACCGACGGCGGCGATTTAAGTACGGTATTCACATTTGCCTTGCTGTTTTCCACGCAATCATTATAACATATATTAATGCGTAAAGCAATCACGCATGAATATTAAAACGAGGATTGACAATAATATAAATTAGGTATTATACCCCACGGCAAGCCGTGGTACGGTGCGAATGCACCGTTGCGCCCCAATGGGCGCGGTATTACACCAAATTTGTCGTCGTCGCATTTTTGCTCCCGCAAGCGGGCAAAAATGCTCCTCGAATATATATTACATTTTACAATAGGAGTTAAACATGTACGATCTTAAATGCGGACAAAAAAATTGCAAGCACAACCACGGCTATTGCTGCTGTGCAAAGGACATAGCCGTATCGGGCGGCACGCGCTGCACGACTTATGAGGAATGCGAAAGCGGCTGCGACTACAAAACGGAAGCCTCCGCCGAATTCAGCAAGCCCGACTTTTCGGTAGACACGTGCGTTGCGTGCAACGCGCCCTGCCTGTTCAACCGCGCGGCAAAATGCATAGCCAACGGCATAACGGTTTCCACCGCCGACGACGGCACCGCCGAATGTCTTACGTTTATAAAGAAGTGACGTTTAAAAATCAAAATATTTACTGCACTGAAAAACAGCCCAATGGGCTGTTTTTCAGTGATTAAACAATTTACATTTCCGTTATTTTAAGCCTGAATTTTTGTCCATTATTAAACTTTATATCAAGCGCATTTCCGTCCTCGGCAAAAGTAGCCAAATAGTATTCTTTTAGCAGGACTTTTATATCGGAAAGCAAATCAACAGTATCCACCTTAAAACCGAACTTGTTTACACACTCTAATTCGGGTACAAATATGTGTCTTATTATTGCCACAGGGCTAACCTCCTCATAGGTATTTGCCAAGCTGCGTGCTTGCTCATGTAATAATAGTATACGACCTCTATCGGTCAAAAGCAAGCATTTTTATCCAATAGAGAGCATATTCTTTTATATAGGCAGGTGTATGTTTGTATGGATTTGTCGAATTTTGTGGAACGCTTATCCGAGCTAATGTTTGACGCGAAGCTAAACGTGCAAACGCTGTCGGAAAAGATTGGTTGCGACCAAAATACAATATATCGATATTTGCGAAATGCGCGTATTCCAACGCTCGATATAACAATTAAGCTTGCCGATTTCTTTAAGTGTTCGACGGATTTTCTTTTGGGTTTGGAAGATGAAAACTACTCCGAAATATACAACAAAGCGCCGCCTTTTAGCGAAAGATTTCCCGAGCTGTTAAAGCAATGCAATATAACGCAATATAAGCTGGAAAAGATTACAAAGATTTCTCATTCATTAACCTGTTACTGGAAAAACGGGAGCAAAAAGCCGACAATCGAAAGCATAATCCGCATAGCAAATGCGCTGGAACGTTCGGTAGATTTCGTGCTCGGCCGCACAAATGTATAGCATATAACAACTAATAAAAAACAGCCCAATCGGGCTGTTTTGTTTTTCGTATTAGTTTGCACCGCTATCTATATTCTTTTTCATAAGCTCGGCGAGTTGGAGGTATTTTTTGATTACAGGCGAATCGGTGTACTTGGAGTATTCACGCAAATCCTGCACAAGTTCTTTAAGCGCGTTTACGTCACGGCTCTTTACAACCTGCTCGGTGCGAGCGGCGGCGTTCCAGTTCATAAGATTGGTCGATTCGGGGTAACAATTTAACAGAGCGGTTGAGTATTCGCACACAAAGTCGATATCGCCCTTTGCCATGCGTTTTTCAAACACTTCGAAAATATAATTACGCCGTAAGTCCATAAACGGCTTGTACCAGTTAAGCAGCTTATCCGCGCCGACAAGCTCGGCTTCGTCGCCTATCAGCATCGAGCCTTCTACCTCGCACGCCTCTTTATAAATCTTTTCCTCGTGCAGCATTGCAAAAAGCTTTTCGTCGTACTCCTCGTCGACGGGCTCGTTGGTCGCGTCCAAATAAAAATAATACGTATACCACAGCGCGCGCAAGTCCTTGAACAGATTGCACACGCAGTACACCGCCGCGTACAGCGAAAGGCTGTCTATCGGCTCCCTGTCGTCGGGCGGTATCACGCCGTTAAGCACCAGCTTGTCGAACAGCGGCGAACCGTAATCGTACTTGATAAAATATTTACCTTTACGCTCGTACCACCTGCCGCCTACCGCAAGCACGTCGCTCGAAGCCGCGGTATGTACAAACTCGGGTTTGCCCGCCTCGTAGTCGGGGTGGCGTTCGGGTTCTATCAAAAAGCAAATCCCGTACTCGAAAAGCGTATTGCACGGCTTTGCCGCATACTCGGGATATACCGCGCACGCAAAGCAGTACAGGTTGAACAGCAGCTCGCGCTTTAACGCATATTTAAGGTCGCTGTCGCCCACTCTCTCGAAGGTAGGGTCGAATAATTCTTTTATTGTTTGAATGATTTCCATATGTTGTCCTTTTAGATTATAAATTGCCCTCATCCGGCACTTAGTGCCACCTTCCCCCAAGGGAAGGTAATCGCTCTGAAAATCTTATCCTTTTTTTAATTCTGAATTCTTAATTCATAATTCTGAATTTATCCAGTACGTGTAGCCTATACCTTTTGCAAGCCCGAGCTTTTGTTGCAGAGCCATGCTTGCGGGATTGTCGGTGTAAACGTCGCAAACGGGCACACGCCCAAAAGTCATTACGTACGTTATTAAAAACTTTTCGAGCGCCGCCGCTATGCCACGCCGACGGAAAGGCTCGAACACCTCCAACATTCCCATGCTACCGTCGCTGTGCCTGCCTATAAAGCCCGCCAGCTTGCCGTTAGCTATCGCGCCGAATATGCCCTTACTCCGCATAATACCCGCAATGCGCTCGACGGTATATCCGCCGCCCGGGTTGTGATAGGCGTCCAGCACGGTGGGTGCAAGACTGGGCGCAAGCCGCTTTATTTCCAAGCCGCTTATAATATCGGGCATCGGCGGCATAGGGTTAAGATACGCATAGGTAATGCATGGATTTTGCGCAATGCCTTGCGGCGCGCCTATCAAGCACACGTCGCCGCGTATGCCGTACTTTTCCGCATAACACGTATAATCGCGCTCGTCTTTGAACACGCATTTGTACCACTTGCCCATACTGATAACCGCGGCGGTCGGTTCGTCGATAACCACCTCGGCGTTTTCGTTATTTACCGCGTCCTCTATAACCGCGCGTTCCACTGCGTACTTACCGTCACAAAATAGCTTCATAACAAAATAAGTTTACTACTTTCACCCGAAAATTGTCAAGTATATGCGCCGCAAACAAAAACGGCACTCAATAAATAGTGCCGTTTAATTGTTTTCTTATAAGCCGCATAAGGCGGACACGCAATGTCCAAAACGCGGCAGAGGTCGAGGCTATTTCGGCACTTACGGAGTGCAGTCGTAGCAGCGCTACGTCAAGCGACGCAAGGGGCGAAAGAGCCAGACAATATGCCCGTTTTGGCTGCGGGCCTCCGCCGAAATGCGACTATTTCTTTGTCGCCGCCGACATGGCTTTGAGCAGCTTGCTGAGCGCTTCGTTGAGCCGCTTTTGCTGTTCGGGCGTTTTGTTTTCCGGCTTGGCGCGTTCCTTTTGAAGAAGGGTCGCAACGTCGCGCATCGTTTCGCGCGGCGCGCCCTCGCGGGAAATCTTTTCTATCTGCGCAATAACGTCGTCCGCGGAAGACGATCCGCCTGCCGGTTTGGCTTGCGCTTGCTGTTGCGCTTGAGCCTGTGCTTGTGCTTGAGCCTGCGCTGCGGCTTGCTGTGCCTTGGCTTGGGCTAAAGCTTCCTCGCGCGCTTTGCGGCGAATTTCCTCGTCGCTCTCCTGCGGGGTTGCCATTACAACGGGTTCGTCATATGCAGTTGCATTGCCGTACGCGGCCTGCGGTTCGGCGTACATAGGCTGTTCGTTATATACCTCTGCTTGCGGCTCTGCATAAGCGGCCTGCGGTTCGGCGTATGCGGCCTGCGGCTCGTAAGTGTTGGCTTGCGGTTCGTACGTATTGACTTGCGGCTCGGCGTACGCGGGTTGTGCGGCAGCTTGCGGTTCGTGTTCGGCACCGCCGTGCTGGTCGCCGTCGATAACGGGCGCAAACTTGCCGTAGGTCTTGACTGCGCCGCCGTACACTGCCTTACCGATAATGCCGCCGATTACTGTAAGCAGTCCGCCAAGTATAAGAAGGAATATGGGCGACAATGATATGGCTACCGCCGCATTTGCCACGTCCTCTGCGGACTTTGCTGCCGCTACCGCAAGCGGTGCGGTAAAATACGCCAACGGCGCACAAATAATTGTGGCAATGAGCGTTACCAGCCATATTTTGGAAGCAATGGAGTGCTTGAACGGCTCGTCCACGCAAACCTGTTGTGTAACAAGTGTAGACGGCTTGGCATTGTTCATACGCGCGGTCTTGTACAAATGCTTGACCGACGCGGGCATATTCTTCATTTGCACCACAGCCGTGTTGGGTTTTTGCACGGCGCGCTTCATGTTGCCTTTAATCTTGTTAAACCCGCCGCCGACAAGCCCCGCGATGAGCGCGACAACGAACGCGACGAGAATAACAGCCATAAGCACTATCAGCCACATATCGGCAGACAGCTTTAACTGCTCATAGAATAACTTACTGAGAAATTCCAGCATAATGC
Organism: Clostridiales bacterium; assembly: GCA_029070965.1. GTDB lineage: Bacteria > Bacillota > Clostridia > Christensenellales > Pumilibacteraceae > Anaerocaecibacter. Next base: position 15,081 of record JAIEBI010000014.1, on the reverse strand, counting down.
TCTCCTTTTTTCCGTTTGCATGATTAGTATGGGTATAAACACCCAAAATACAAATCGTCTATTATAGTGTAACATATAAAAACAAAAAAATCCACAGTTTTAGAAAAGATTTTTTCTTTTATTTTCGTGTGTTTGCTTTTGTTATTAGTTTTTTGGTACACCCGTATAGTTTCGTTACCTGAAAAATTGCTCGACGCGGCTATTTACGTAATACTTACGGCTCTATCAACTTACCCGCGGCGAACGAATACAGCACCGCCCTTTTCACCTTGTACGGCGTGGTGCGCTCCACCGCCGCTTTGTACAGCTGCAACTGCTTGCGGTAGGCGTCGTTTATTAACGTAGCGGGATTGCCCGTTTTGTAGTCCACTATCGTGGCGTTGCCGTCCTTGTCCACAATGAGCAAGTCGATAACGCCCTGAACAAGCACATTGCCCGCTTTGCCGTCGCCGTATACCTCGCTTGCGGGGAGGTTGACTATAAAGTACCGTTCCTTTGCGACAAACGCACTGCCCGCCGCAAGCTCCTTCATTGCCGCTACCGCGTTTTCTATTTCGCGCTCGTTCACAAGAGAGAAATTCTCGCAAGACTGCCGCAGCCCGTCGATATCAAAGTTATCAAAGTCGGCAAGCTCCATTGCGCGGTGGTAAGCCGTGCCGCGAAGCATAGCGTCTACCGACTCCCCACTTCCGTCGCGGTCGTCCACTGTAAGCACTTTGGTATGAGCGGTGTAGTCGTCGTTATCCCACTCGTCGTGCGCGACTGCGGTAACGCATGTCTTGACGGGCAACGCATTTTCAATTCGTCGTGCGTTGTACTCCTCCGCCTGCTTGTGCCGAAGCGAAACCGCCGCCGCAATATTTTCGTCGTACGGGCGGGACTCGTCATCGTCGCCGATAGGCAAGCGTTCGACGTCTATTGCGTCGGGAGTTTGCCCGCTCAAAAAGTGCATCATGCACTTGCTGTCCTCGGGCGCGATTTGGCAGAACGCGCTTTTTTTGCCGCACACGATTAGGTTTCGCTTTGCTCGGGTTAGCGCGACGTAAAACAGCCGCAACTCTTCCGCGCGCTGCCTGTCCGAATAGGTAAGGTTTTCCACCAACCACGGCACCGTCTTTTGTAGCAAATGCTCCTCGGCGACCTTGACAAACACGCCGTTCTCCGAAATAAGCACGCGCTTTTCCTTGTCGGTATTGCTGAACTGCTTGTTGACGTCGGCGACTATTACCAAATCGTACTCCAAGCCCTTGGACGAATGCATAGTAGTGATAGCCACAGCGTCGCCGCCGCCCGACGCGGACAGCTCGATATCGCCGCCGTCGTAGTAAGCCAAAAACGCATGCATATCGCAAGCGCGGTCTGCGGCAAACCGTATGAGCGCGTCCACTGCCGCGGCGCTTCCGCCCTGTTCGTACACATGCTGAAAATAATCTGTTTTCGAGGTGATAAACCCGAGCACGTCGGCGCAGTCATGGTTGATAGCGTACTGTACCACTCTGTCACGCTCGGCGATGAATTTATCCACGCGTGCTTTATACTCGCCGCGGTAGGCGTTTACCTTTTGCCAAAACGCGTAGCTCTTGCGGGCTACTGCTATCGGCTTTACAAACGCCGCGCGGCATGCGGCCTCTCCCTCGACGGCGATACGAGCAAGCTCCTCGTCCGAAAACCCGCCCATAGCCGAACGCATTGCCGTGTACAACGCCACGTCGTCCAGCCTGTTGTCCGCACAGCGCAAAATATCCATCAGTGCGACAACCTCGGGAAAAGACTTGGCGCTGCTACGCTTTTCCAAGCAGTATTTGATTCCGCGCCTGTCCAGCTCCACACAAAGCGCCGCGCAAAACCTCGATTTGACCGAGCGCACGAGCACGGCGATATTGCCCGTCTTGGGCGCGGGGCTATGCTTTATGTAATCGACAATGCAGTCGGCGACAAGCTCGGCTTGACTGTCGTTGTCCACGGCGGCAACGGCATCCGTCACTACCGAATATCCCTCCCGCTTTTCGCTGTTACTGTCCTCGCTCGGCGATGCCAACGTATCGTTGGGCGCGGGCTGATTGTCGCCGTCATCGTCCACAGCGTAAAACACCGCCTTGCCGTTAGTAATTGTTTTATTGCCCCACACCAGCCGCTGCGCCGCGTCCTTATAATTCACGCCGCCGAAGCCTTCGGTCATAACTTTGTCAAAAACAGAGTTGACAAAGTCTATGACCGCCTCGGACGAGCGGAAATTGTCCGTAAGCGGGATATGCGTGTAGTTGGGGCTTGCAATCGCGCGTTTAAAGTGTTCGGGCGAGCAGCGGCGAAATCCGTAAATGGACTGCTTGACGTCGCCCACGACAAACATTTCCGCGCCCGCCGCTCGAAAGCATTCGGCTATCGCCGATTGCAACGGGTTGACGTCTTGGAATTCGTCTATAAACACGTACTTAATATTTTGCGCTATTCCGCCCAAACACTCGCTGTCGCGCAAAACGTTGTACGCGCCGTGTTCGAGGTCGGAATAATCTATCTTGCCAAGCATTTTCTTGCGCTCAGCGTACCGTTGCAATGCGTCCGCCGCAACGGCGCGCAGCGCAAACGAGTACGGCGCGCTTTTAAACGCCTTGGCTTTTTGCGTTTCCTCAACGAACTTGCGGAACTTTGAACAAAGCTTTTTCAAGTCCTTGTACTGCTCGTTAAGATCGTCGGTATAATCTAATTGCTTCGTGTGTTTTGTGGTCGTTATCTCGTCGGTAATGCCGTCGATATACGCGAGCATATCGTCGGCGCCCATGACGTGCTTTGCCATACCAGCCGCGGCAAGGTCGAGCTTGAGCGCGTTTATTTTCCCCGCAATAGCTTCGCGGCGTGCGGCAACAATGCCGTCCAGCGCGTCGAAATACGCTTCGTCCGTGCGACCGTCGGCAAGGTACGCCTTAGGGTCGGGCATGGTGAGCGCAAACTCTAAAATGTTTCCAACCACCTCTTTTACCCCGTCGTCGCTGCGGCCGATACAAAGCATGTCGTACATTGCCATAAAGTACGGGTCGGCGTTATTCCACGCCGCTTCCACCGCGTCCGACACGACGCGCTGCTTAATGCTGTCCGCCTCACATTCCTCGCAAATTGCGGCGGACGGGTCGAGGTCGGCGGCAAAAAAGTACATGCGCACCAGCCGCTGACAGTAGCTGTGCAACGTACCTATATTGCACGCGGGCAAAAGCTCCAACGCATTGTCGGCTATTGCTCTGTACTGAGGGTCGGCTTTCAGCTTGTACAAATTGTCGGTGAGCTTGACGCGCATATCCGCCGCCGAAGCGCGGGTGAACGTTACTATAAGCATTTCGTCAAGCGAAGCGCCCTTTTTAAGCTTGTCTATAATGCGCGCTATCATTACGGTGGTCTTGCCGCTGCCCGCACCCGCCGAAACGATTATGTTGCCGCTTTCCGTGATTGCGCGGAGTTGGTTATCGGTAAAAGCCATAACTATTTTCCCTCCCCGCCGTCGCCGAGCGATTGCCCGTCATAATCAAAGTCGCGCGGCTCGCCGCCGCCGCATATTCCGGTGTACGGACAATACTTACACGCCTCGCCTATGGGCGAACGGCAAATGTATCCGTCCGCTATCTCGTCGGCGGCTATATCGGCGTTGCTCTTGCAGCGCGCAATGAGCGCGTCGAACACGGGCTTATTCAGCAACGATTTATTTCGATGCGAAAAAACCACCTCACCCTCTTTATTTACTGTCAGCCGTGCTTGAATGATATCGGACGCAGGTCCGCGTGGCTCTAAGTCGGTGTCATATTCCATAGCTAAATCGACGTCTGCTACCATACATCCCGACATAACGCGCTCACGAGTTTCGGTGTAATACCGCTTGGGCGTGCGCACGTAAAACATGCCGGTAACATCGTACGGCAAAGCGTATGCGTATAGCGGCAGCTGCATATCGGTACCGTCGATGCATTTATTTATATCAAACTCTTTACTACCCGTTTTGTAGTCTATTATTCGGGCGCGATTACCGCATAGGTCAAACCTGTCTATAAAGCCTATAAATTCAAACTGACCGTTTGTGCCAAGCCTTTCGCCGCCGAATTTATATTCGGTCTTGCCTACCTCGTACTCGCCCTTATCCAAAATACGTGCGTTTTCGACAGCGTAGTCCACTGCGTCCGCCAGCATTCGACCGTAAGTCGCGCCGTCCGGCTGAATGTCGCTTTCGGCAAGTACCTCGTCGATAATCTTTTTGACAGCTTGCTCCGAACAGTCGTACGGCTGTTTTTCTACGAACCGTCGCATAAAGTCGTGCACCACTATGCCGAAGTCGGGTGCGCCAAAGCCGCCACGTCGCTCCGCCAAGCCGACGGAATCATGCAAAAAACGATAATACGGACAGCTGAACCAGTGCGACAGCTCGCTGACCGACAGCGTAGGCTTGTGCGTGAGGTCTATGCGGTCGCAGTGCGGCGCGTAATATGCCGTATTTTTTTGGGTACCGCCGTCCACCGAATCGGCGTAAACGGACATTCGCCTTGCCACAAGCTCGCGCGCCGCGGCGGGCACCGACGCTTGCTTGGATATAAACCGAGCGTCGGGCGAAAGCAAAAGCGTTTCGCAAATTTCCGAATAGTCGAGGGTGTTGATATTTTTTGCCAGCTCGCGTATGAACGCCGCGGGGCTTCCGTCCCCCGCCGAATACGCTACATACACACTGCCCGCGTTTACTACCACCGCTTTAAGCTCGTCGCGGCTTTGCTTGTTGCGCCCACGCACGGTGGGCTCTATAACGTTGCCCAGAATGTTAAGCTCGGTATCGGATATTAGTCCGGTATCGGCAATGGTCATAGGCAGTACGCCTTCGTTGAAATCGGTGATAAACAGCTTTTTGACCGCCGTCATGCGAAGTGCACTCGGCACTGTTACGGTAACACAATCGCGTTCGCGCGGCAACGTGTTTACGTTGACGGCGTGCGCCGCCGCGAAAAACGCCTTGGCGTCAATATCGAAATCGCCCGAGCCGTAACGCCTTAACAGCTCGACAAGGTTTAACATCGGCGTAACGATGTCGGTGCCGTGGTGCGTAGCATTTTGCACACCCGCAAAATCGCATTTTTGAGCGACGCGCTCTACCGCCGCGCCAAAGTCGTCGCTCCCCTCGAACGCGCGCAAAACGTCGAGCACGCGGGCTGCCGCGCGAGCGCCGCCCTTGAATTCGTAATCAATGGGCACGTACAAAAGCGCGCGGGCGCTCACCTCATACAAAAGCGTTTCGCCGTCCATATCGTCGCAGCCGACGTACGGATTTTTTGCAAGCGCGACAAGCGCGGCGCAGTCTATGGCGTTGCGCTTTTTGTAGGCGACGTGCAGCTTGTAAATATTATCTATAACGGCAAGCGGCGGCGTGCAAAACAGCGGCTTGCTCTCGTCGGTATATGCGGGAATTTGGTATTCGCCGAGTATGCGGTTTAGTGCGCGCGGCGACGTGCAAATAACCGCAACGTCCTCGTACCGCCCGCCGGTAAAAACGTAATCGCGTATTTCGGCGGCGACCTGCTTGTACTCGCTTATCCGATCGGGCGCGCAAAGCAGGTCGAGCGACTCCCGCTTTTTGTCACGCGGCGGCGCGTCGTACAGCGTAAACGACTTGGCGTTTTGCGCCAAAACGGAAAACACCCGCGCAATCAGCTTGGTCATATCCGCATACCCAATAGCGAAAAAGCGCGTGTGTTTTATGAACTTGCCGTCCGCATTCTCGATTAGCGCAAACAGTTTATCGGGCGCGTCCGAATACTCGCCCTTTATTTTTTCGTACTCCGCTTGAATAAGCGCGAGATCGTCCAGCTTGACCTTGACCGCGCCTTTCGCCTCGATTTCCGATATACTCACGTCGGACGAGGTTATTTGCTGAATTGTTGTGTACGCCTCGCGCGCAAAGTCGTCGAACCCTGCCGCCCGCGTATAGTAGCCGAAATCCTCTTTTGCGGCGGCTATCGCCCGCGCGGTTATCATTACTCCGCCCTCTTGCGACAAAGTTTTTGCGGCAGGCGCCACTCTGCGCGACAGCCTCGACAGCGTAAGCACCTCCAAATCGAGCGCGCCGCCATTGCCGCCGTCACCGCAAAACAGCGCTTGCTCCACCGCCAAAGTATAGCGGTCGGGACAAAGCACCACGTAATACTCGTCGGGTGAAAATTCCCTTTTGTTAAGCTCCCGCGCAAGCGCTTGTAGCGCCTGCGGATAGCTGTCGAATTGCTTCTTTTGCATGACGGACTTCATACAAACATTATATAACACACTGCGCCAAAAAGCAAGTAGTAACCGATAAGCAACTAATAATGGTTGCAAAAACCGCCAGAATATGATAAAATGATTTTACGGTCGAAAAGAGCGGAGAAAAATTATTCGGTTACGGTGGATTATGAAAAGTAAAGCAAAAAGATATTTAGCTGCGGCGCTTGCCGCTACGACGGCATTCTCCTTTGTCGCATGCAGTACGGAAACTGCGGAATCGTCATTTGACAGTCCGCTGCCGTGGCATGTGTCCGATTCGTCGTACGAAAAGCTGGAATACACCGTGGAGATATTTAACACCGAAAAGAGCGAAAAGGAAAGCGAGCGCATAAAGATAGCCGACGGCACAATGACCTTTACGTTGGAGGAAGGCGCCGACCAAGGCTATACCAAGCTCGACATGGACTTTACCGTAAAATACAGTAATGTCGACGGCGCAGGCAACGACGCGGGACTGACGGACAAGATAGAATCCACCGTGTCGTTCGAGCCCAACAGCCTTGCCGCCAAAAGCATGTACAAAAAGGTTACGCTCGCCGACCGCAAGGACAGCAAAAACCTTTCCTACGAAATCACCGCAGATTACTTTGACACGCATAAGGCGACGTTTAAATATTTCCTGCAAGAGGGCGCCAAGCAAAAAACGCGTTCTCTCCCCAAAGATACCTGCCGCGACAACGAAATGATGTTTTTTGTCGCGCGAGCGCAAAAGCTGAGCAAGGACGCGTCCACCAACTTTAAAATGATAAATCTTTACGACACCTTCAACAGTGGCGAAACCGTCGAGTACCGCATGACGGTTGCGTGCACCTCTACGCGCAAGATAGATTTGAAAGAATGGGTACAAGAATACGGCATAGCCGCCGTCGAGAACGAGAAAACAGGCGAAACCACCTACCCTGTTAACTGCTATACAACCACCCTTCAAATAAACGACGATAACCACGGGCCTGAATACACCGTTATGTACGCCAAGGATGCGTTCAAAGTCGGCGAAGACGAACACAAAAAGCTGCCTATCAAGATAAGTTACAGCTCGTACAACGGCAGCAAGCCGTACAGACTTACGACGTATACGCTATCCGCCTGCTCGTTTACAAAGGCTGCGGAATAGCCGCTTAGCGCAATGAAAGGGCTTATCGTAGTAAACGCGTACGCCAAAACGACGGAAACGCGGCAAGTGCTCAGGCTACGCGAGGAGTTTTTTAAACTTGGCGTTTCCACCCGCGTAATACGTAACGACTGTTTTTTCGCGCGCGTAGGCGGCGACGAATGCGCTCAAAAATTAAACGATTACGATTTTTGTATTTATTTAGATAAAGACAAGTACGCTTCGCGCGTGCTAAGCAAGCATATGCGGCTGTTCAATTCCGCCGTAGCTATAGAAAACTGCGACGACAAAATGACGACTCACATACTTTTGTCCGACAGCGGTATACCTATGCCCCACACCGTCGCGGGGCTTTTGTGTTATGACAAAACCGCCGAAATCCCCGACAGCGCGGTGGACGGCGTGATTGACGCGCTCGGGCTACCTGTGATAGTCAAACAAGCGTACGGGTCTATGGGTAGCGGCGTATTCAAGGCGAACACAAAAAAGCAGCTGTTAGCGCTTATGCAAAAATTCAAGTGCGAGCCGCATCTTTTCCAAAAGTATATAGCGTCGTCGCACGGCAGGGATATGCGCGTAATAGTCGTGGGCGGCAAGGTGCTGGGCGGCATAGAGCGCCGCTCGAACGGCGATTTCCGCTCCAATATCGGCTTGGGCGGAAGCGCAACCGCCGTGGCAGTGCCGCGAGAGGTGCAGGACTACGCGGTAAAAGCGGCGAGCGTTCTCGGGCTGGACTACTGTGGCTTGGACTTTTTGTACGGCGATACGTTTTTGCTGTGCGAGGTAAATTCCAACGCCTTTTTCGACGCGTTCGAGGGGGCGACAAACATAAACGTAGCGGGCGCATATGCTCGGCATATTCTTGAAATCATGCGTTGACAATTCACTTACCATTGTGATACAATATAAAGCAACGGGCGACCGTAACAAGTCTTAATCGATAAGGGCACTTTCTATGAACGACGAGCGACATCAAAAAAGTATAATCGACTATCTTTTGCCACTGCTTAACGCCACCGACGGCGAGCAAGGCGGCGACGGTGTTGAAGACATTGACGCCGCCAAGCAAATCCGCACGTTCATAGACGAGATTCCCGGCGGGTTCTTGATTTACCGCGCGGAAGAGGGCGAGGAAATTTTGTACGCCAACAAGGCGCTTATAGAAATTTTCAAGTGCAACAGCCTTGCGGAGTTTATGGCGTTTACCGACGGTACATTCCGCGGAATCGTTCACCACGACGATTACGAGCATGTGGAAGCCGAAATCGAAGAACAAATAGCCACGCACCCAGACAAAATGGACTACGTGGAGTACCGCATAGTGCGCAAGGACGGCATTACGCGCTGGGTGGAGGACTACGGCCACCATATAACCGACGACCTCGGTAGGAATTACTTTTACGTATTTATTTCGGACGCGACGGAAAAGATTATACGACAAATCGCCGAAAAAGCCCGACTTATTAACGACCGCAAAAAAAGAGAAAGCAAACTGCAAAGCATTATAGAGGAATACGACAAGGAGCGCAAGCTGATCCGCCAAGAGCATTTGCAGCGCTTAGAGGTTATTGAGGGGCTTAGCGCCAACTACGATTCCATTATCTACGCCGATATTGATAAGAACATTGCACTGCCCTACCGCCTTTCCACGCGGCTTGTACACCAGTTCACCAAAAAGCTGGAGGTGCGCGAATTCAGGTGGTTTTTGGACGAATACGTCAAGGTGTGGATACACCCCGACGACAAAGAGTTTGTCAGACAGCAAACGTCGGTGGACTTTATTCGCTCCGCGCTTGAAGAAAATAATACCTACTACATAAATTACCGCTGCATTCAAAACAGCGAAACGCAGTACATACAGCTGCGCATAGTCAACGTTACCGGCGAAGGCAGCAAGCCCAACCAAATCGTTATGGGTTACCGCAACATCGACGAGGAAATGCTGCACGAAATGCGCCAAAAGCAACTGCTCGAAGCAGCGCTGCAAAACGCGAAAATCGCGGACGTCGCCAAAACCACCTTTCTTTCCAACATGTCGCACGATATGCGCACCCCGCTCAACGCCATATTCGGGTACGTCAAGCTGGCGCGCAAGGCGCAGGCGCCCGACAGCCCCGTGCTGAAATACCTGAAAAGAATAGAAACGGCAGGCAACCAAATACTCGATTTGGTGGACAAGGTTTTGGAACTTTCGTACTCCGAATCGCGCGACGACACGCTGGTGGAGGAACCGTTCAACATAAGAGACGCGCTCGAACAGGAAATTAAACGCATATTGCCCAAAGCCGAGCAAAAAGGCGTCAAGATAAATCTTCGCACCAACGCGGTATCTCACCCCAACGTAATCGGCGACAAAGACAAGCTGATGCAAATTATCGCCAACATAATGGACAATGCCATTAAGTATAACAAAAAAGGCGGTAAGGTAGACGTAATAGTAACGCAAAAATCCGGCTTACTCAACAATATATCCTCGTACACGTTCGACGTAAAGGACAACGGCAAAGGCATATCCCAAACTATGCTCAACACAATTTTCGAGCCGTTTACGCGCGAAAACAATTCCACCCAAAGCGGCGTGTTCGGCGCGGGACTGGGTCTGACTATTTGCAGACAGCTTGCCGAAACAATGAACGCAACAATCACCGCAAAAAGCAAGGTCGGCAAAGGCAGCACCTTCACCGTCGCTATCGGACTCAAACCCGACGTGCAAGACGATCAAGACGACAAGCAAGATCAACTTGACCTGTCCGGCAAAAAGATACTTATTGTCGAGGACAACGAAATCAATATGGAAATCGAAACGGAGCTGTTGGAGGACCTCGGCTTTGTTGTGGACAGTGCGGAAAACGGCAAAGCCGCGGTAGAAAAAATCCGCGCCGCCAAGGATACCGGCACGCATTACGACGTAGTGCTTATGGACATACAAATGCCCGTAATGGACGGCCGCGCCGCCGCGCGCGAAATCCGCGCGTTAAAGGGCAATCCCCTATCCAAAGTCCCCATTATCGCGCTGTCGGCAAACGTATTCGAAAGCGACCGCCGCGCGTCGCTGGAAGCGGGTATGGACGCGCATATCAACAAGCCGCTGGACGTAAACATACTGCTCCAAACAATCCACGCCGCTCTAAGCAAACCCCAAAAGTAAATTATTCAATACAAAAAAAAGGCTTAAACACAAAACGTTTAAGCCTTTTTTATTTTCAATAATGGTTGCTTAGCCGTGGTTATACGCTTATTATCTTTTGCAACCGCAAGCTCCGCAATTCGGACAAATCAACCAATGACATTTCGAACACTGTTCATCAACTCTTGAATCCAAATGTGTATGACAATTGTAGCAAACGGTAAGACGATATGTACTGTTTAAAGAACTTGTGTTGTAATAATTACGCGGAATACTTTTTCGACTACATATCGGACAAAGCTCCCCCTCTCTATCGACATAATTCAAATCGCATTTCGGACACTTATAGTAGATTGGTTTTTTCTCCATACTACAACCCTCTTAATGTTTTGAAAAGTAATCCAGCAAACCCAAATAGCCCAGTATGCTTTGGTTTCGGTTGTTAATAGATACGGCGTATTTCCCATAAAGAACGGTTTTAATGTTATATTTTCTTAAAAACGCCGAAACAACATCTATTATTCCCTGTCCGTATGTATCTATTTTAGTTGCGGCAAGACCTGACACCAACCAAAGACTTTCTTTATCGGCAGGTAAAATACTTGCTATATTGCGTAAACATTTGTCATCTAAAACACAGTATGCCGGCAAATTGATTAAAACCGCTTCATTTAACCGCCATTCACGTAGCCATTCAAATAATTCGTTTGCCTTAGCTTGCGAATACACCGTAGCAACACCGTCGTTGTCAACCAGCAAAGTATCATCTTGATTTGAAAGTTCTATCATAGTTTTTTCTCCGTCAAATAAAAAGTGCGCCAACCGAGGTCAGCGCACGAAAAACGCAAACTCCGATTGTCGCCAAACAAATCTATGCTGTATGGGTAAATTCCGATACGCACATAAAGGAATTTGCATTTTTACCAAATTCTAATTGTGCCGTATCGCAAAACATTTTATTCAATTAAAAATACCCACACTCCTATTTGGGTGATAGATTTGTTTGGCATAATCAGTATAGCATATCACGATATAAAAATCAATGCTTTTTCGTAGAATTATTTATATCTATATCTCATCGGGCTACAAGTAAATTATTCAATAAAAAATGACGGCAGTAACTGTCGTCATTTTTTATTGATAATTAAACATCACCTGTCGCCCGCCGATTTTTGTCTTGATTGCTTTCAATAGGCGGCAGCTTTGCTTCTTTTATTTTTCCGTTGCGCGTTCTTTCCTTAAACTGCGCGTATCTTAAAAGAAATAGCTTTGCGTCGGTTTGAGCCATTTTGCACAGCTCCTTAAACGCAAGCATTGTCAAGTACGCGTCATCCTCACTTTTATGCAAACGCCCGTCAAATTCCAAATTAAGGTCGATTATCATTTTTTCCAACGATACGTAATCTTTGGCGTTTGTTTGATATTTATGTATTTTCTTTATATCGAAAAAGTCGAAATTTATAAACGGCAGCTTGTAACGCTTGGTTGCAAAATTCAGATAGTTGGCGTCCGTGCTTGTCGTATGCCCTATTACGACGGTGTCTTTGTCAACCAACAAAGCCCGTATTTGTTCATACCGTTCTTCAAAGTTAGACGCGGAATTATATTGTTTCTTTGTAAACGCCAGTAAGTTTTTGATTACGTACGGGTGAAACTTGGCCTCGGGCGCAACAAGCAGCGTATCCCTGCCTATAACATTTAGCTTATCGTCAGTCAAAACGTAACCGAACTCGCAAATAACCCCGCACCCGTTTTTATAACAACAAGCGCACTCTATGTCAAAAAATAAAAACTTCATTGCGTCTTCCTCGGTAAGCGGGATTTTGTTTACGCTCAGTTACCCGAGCTGTCGTAACGGCGTATTCCTATCGTCCAAACAGTCAAGCCTATCGTCATCAAAACAATGGCGGCGATTGCGCTCCACAGCACCGACCACCACGCGTTGGCGCCCGTTATCAAGCATTCTATCGGATAGTACAGCATAAGCCCGAACGGCACAACGTAAAACATAATCGACATAAACGCCTTGCCCATGTATTTGAGCGGGTACTTGGCGTAACTGCTCAAATTGTACACGGTATTGAGTATTATGCCCGAAGTTTTTACCCAAAACGCCAGTGACGCAAAAATAAGCTTTATTCCCGTAAAACCGAATATGCCGAAAAATCCGCACAATATCAGTACCATAACGGAGCCGAATGACCAAGCTATGCCCGATATGGGCGCGAAGATGCACATTATAACTATGCCGACCACAAACTCGCCTATGCCGTCCCACTTGAACGTTTTTGCGACAAACTGGTACAGCGGGTTGAGCGGCCGCGTAAGGTAAATATCCAGCTCGCCGCGCCGTATCGCCCAGTACGCCAATATCCACAATTCGTCGGTAAATATGTGGTCTATCGCCTTAGGCACCAAAATAAACCCGAACAAAAACGCCAGCGCGTTGAACGACCATATGCCGATTTGCGGCACCGATCCGACAATCAAGTACACGGTAGCCAGCGATATAACCTCGGTAACGGCAAAGCTGATCATCATAATAAACGAATCGGCTTTGTACGACAGTCCGCTACGCAAACTCATAGACACGTATTTGGGATATAATTTAAGTTCCTTAATCATATTAACCCCCGAATACTACCACGTGTTTCACCGACGACTTGTACGCAAAGTGCGCCAGCACGTTCAGTCCGACAATCCACGCTATTGATATTGCAAAGGCTATAAGCATTTCGCTCCACCCGACCTGTCCCAAAAATATGCGAACGGGAAGGCTGACCAGCGTGGGGAAAGGCGTATACGCAAGCGCCGTTTGCGCCCACGCGGGAAACAGCGATATAGGCACTACTCCGCCCGACAAAAACGATATTACTATCCCGCTCATACTCGCCACACCGAACATTGCCTGCGTGCGGAATGCAAGCTGTCCGAACAAGAATCCGAACGCGTCAAACATGAGCGCGGACAAAAAGCACGCGGGCAAGAACAGCAAAATGTTGTACCACTGTATGCCTTTCAATCCAAACCCGAACACGACGGTGAGCGTGCCCGCGGCAATTACGGGAATGCCTATAAGTATAGTTTTCGCCAGAAAATTGCCCACCGCAGCAAAGCCGAGCTGCACGCGGTAGTTGATCGGCTTCATCAGCCGCATGCCTATAAGTCCCCAGCGCACGTCGTCAGTAATGCTGCCCATTGTATCGGTATAAATGACCTCGCCCACCACGGCGGAAAGTATAACGTACATCAGCATTTGCGGAAAGGCATAGCCTGCAATAACGCTTTGCGGCGAAAACGAGTAAATAGCCCACCAAACAAGGCCCATAAGCACGGCGCTTATCAATGCGCCGATAAACCACAAAAGCAGCATGCCACGGTAAGCCAGCACCGTCTGGAAGCCCGACCGCATGAATATCAAATATTTTTTCAGTCTATTCTTGCGCATCGCCCTCTCCGTTTCCGTCACCGCTTTTTTCGCGGTCCTTTTCGTAAATCTTTTCAACCACCTGCTCGATGCCCGTTTCGGAAATCTTTACGTCGGCGACCTCGCAGTTAGCGAACATATAGTTGAGCAGCTCGCCCGTAGTCAGCTTGGTGCCGTCAATGGTAAAGGTGACGGAGTGCCCGCCGTCCTCCGCCGCATATTTAATAACAGCTTCGCCGAAGTGCTGTTTTACGCTTTCGCCGTCTACTGGATTTTTGCAAGTAACCTTAACGTCGCGCGTGTCGCCGAACATATGCTTGACCTGCTCCAACGACCCGTCAAACAACACCTTGCCCGCATCCAAAATAATGACGCGCTCGCACAGCAATTCGATATCGCTCATCGCGTGCGTGGTAAGTATGAGAGTGGTGTTGTATTCCGTTTTCAGCTTTTTTATGGCGTCCACAAGGTTGCGCTTGACAAGCACGTCCAGTCCTATCGTCGGCTCGTCCAAAAACAACGTTTTGGGATTGTGCAGCATTGCGGCGGCAAGATCGGCGCGCATGCGCTGACCGAGCGACAGCGTGCGCACGGGCGCGTCCATAAACGATTTCATATCCAAAAGCTCTATCAGCTCGTTAAGCCTTTTTTTGTACTCGTCGTCGGGCACGTCGTATATGTACCTTAACAGCTCGTACGTTTCGGTAAGCGGAAGATCGTACCACAGCTGGGTTTTTTGCCCGAACACAACGCCTATCGTTTTGAGTACCGCGTTGCGCTCCTTGGACTTGTACGGGTGCTTGCCGTCGATAAGTATCTCCCCGCCCGTCGGCGTAAGTATGCCGCTCATCATCTTTATTGTTGTTGATTTGCCTGCGCCGTTCGCGCCGATATACCCTACCGATTCGCCGTCGTGCACGGTAAACGAAACGCCGTCCACAGCCTTGACCACAGTGTACTTGCGCGAAAACAGCGACTTGAACATACCCCATACGCCTTTACCGCGCACAGGTTTTTTAAAATACTTCTCTACATTTTTCAGCTCTATCATAGTTGCCTCGGTTGTTTGTTGCTCGACTGTCCGATTTTTGCACAGTCATAATCAACAATGAGAATAAATTAACAAAAATAGTATAT
>JAIEBI010000013.1 GCA_029070965.1 Clostridiales bacterium | reverse complement strand
GGAGATTAGCGGACTCGAACCGCTGACCCTCTGCTTGCAAAGCAGATGCTCTACCAACTGAGCTAAATCCCCATGCAAGCGGTATAATAACAAATTTTATGCCAATTGTCAACCGTTTTTATATATTTAGTCTGTAATTTTTAAATTTTAGGTTTAGCATATTGCGCTTTTTATCTTTTTGTTATATACTATTCAGTATGGAAAACAGTGTTCAAAAAGACAGTTTGATTGTAATAGACGCCAATTCGCTGGTGAACCGTGCATTCTTTGCCATGCCGGCTATGACCACCACGCGCGGCGAGCCTATCGGCGCGGTGTACGGCTTTGCCACAATGCTTATAAAGCTGCTCGAACAGTACCGCCCCAAATACGTTGCGGCGGCGTTTGACGTGCACGCGCCCACCTTCCGCCACAAAATGACGCCGCTGTACAAGGCGACGCGCAAGCCTATGCCCCCCGACCTCAAAGCGCAAATGGGCGTGCTGAAATCATTGCTTGCCGACATGAACATAAAAATGTACGAAATGGCGGGCTACGAGGCGGACGACCTTATCGGCACCATAGCGCGGCGTTCGGGCGTATTCACATATATCCTTACCGGCGACCGCGACAGCCTGCAACTTGTCAACCCCACCACGCACGCACTGCTCACCAAAAAGGGCATAACCGAAATACTGGACGTTTCACCCGACAACGTGGAAGACGTTTTCGGCGTTGCCGCAGACCGCGTTGTGGACTTTAAGGCGCTTGCCGGTGATTCGTCGGATAATATCCCGGGGGTCGCGGGCATCGGCGAAAAATCCGCCGTCGAGCTAATCCGCACCTACGGCACGTTGGACGGCATTTACGCCCACCTCGACGACATTAAAGGCAGCCGCCACGACAAGCTTGCGGCGGGCAAAGACAACGCGTACCTGTCGTACGACTTGGCGCGCATAGATACCGACGCGCCCGTAGACTTTTCGCTGTCCGACTGCGAGCTTACATTCCCCTTCCCCGCCGCAGTCCAAAACCGCTTTGCAGAGCTGGAATTCAAGTCGCTTATAAACCGCGCCGAGCTGTTTATACAAGCCGACGGGAGCGCTCCCGCGCCGACAGTCAAGACAATCGAAACGGTTACGCTTAACAGTCCCGCCGAGCTCGGCGATATTATAAACAATGTTTATCCCGACGGCAAAATGGCGCTGCTGCTCACCCCCGACGGCTTGCATATAGCCTTTGACAGCACCGATTATTTTGCGCCCATTGCGGACACGCTGATGAGCGTGTTTACACTATCCGCATGCATTGATATACTAAAACCCGCATTGCAATCGCGCAAGCTCGTTACGTTCGAGCTGAAATCGCTATTGCACGCCATCGCGCCCGTAATGCCCGCCGAGGCGGACGACGTGGCGCTTATGGGGTATCTGCTTGAATACAGGCTTGCGCCCACAACCGCCGCCGAGCTGTTCAACCTGTACGACGAATGTAACGTTGAGCTCGCTTCGCGCGGCATGACTGCGCTGTACCGCGATATAGAGCTGCCGCTGCTGTACGTGCTGTACGATATGGAAAGCAAGGGCTTTGCGGTAGACCGCAAGCGGATGGACGAGATAGATATTAAATTTTCCGAGCTCGAACGCGCAAACGTAGCGCGCATACGTGAGCTGTGCAATACCGACATAAACCTCAATTCTCCCAAACAGCTTGCCAAATTGTTGTTTGAGGACATGAGCATACCGTACCCTGACAAGTCGGCAAAGACGTACTCTACAAAAGCCGAAATACTGCAAAAGCTTTCGGGCGACTATGAAATAGTTGACGAAATACTCAAATACCGCTTTAACTCCAAGCTGAAATCGACATTCATTGACGGCGTGCGCAAGGCGCTTAGCGCGGGCGGCAAGGTGCACACGCGGTTTAACCAAACGCTTACCACCACCGGACGGCTGTCGTCCACCGACCCCAACCTGCAAAACATTCCCACACGCGCCGAGGAAGGCAAGCTGTTACGCTCCATGTTCGTCGGCTCCAAGGGCAACGTGCTTGTGGACGCCGATTACAGCCAAATAGAATTGAAGCTGCTCGCCCACTTTTCGGGCGATCCAAAAATGGTGGAAGCCTTCCGCAGCGGCGGCGATATTCACGCGTCCACCGCCGCAGAGGTATTCGAGGTCCCACCCGAACAGGTTACGCCGCAAATGCGCCGCGACGCCAAAGCGGTCAATTTCGGCATAGTGTACGGCATAAGCAACTACGGACTGAGCCAAAACATTCATATCCCGCCGCGCAAAGCGAACGAATATATAAAACGATATTTCGAGCGCTTCCCCGCCGTCAAAGCGTACCTTGACGGGCTTATAGAGGACGCCAAAAAACAAGGCTACGCCGTTACCATGTTCGGACGGCGGCGCACTATCCCCGAGCTTAATTCCGCCAAATTCACCGAGCGCAAGTTCGGCGAACGCGTGGCAATGAACACCCCGTTGCAAGGCTCCGCTGCCGATATAATCAAAATCGCAATGATACGCGTAAACAAACGGCTTGAGGGTATGAAATCCAATCTTATCCTGCAAGTGCACGACGAGCTGATTGTGGACACTTACCCCGACGAAGTCGAGCAGGTAAAGGAAATACTCAAAACCGAAATGGAAGGCGCGGTGTCCCTTTCCGTGCCGCTGGACGTCAGCATTTCGGTCGGCAACAACTGGATGGAATGTAAATAGTAATTCGGAATTATGAATTCGGAATTCGGAATTAAAGGTAGTTAATGAAGACAAGCAACAAAAAAACGCCAATACGCGTAATCGGGTTGACAGGCGGAATAGCAAGCGGCAAAACAGTTGCCACCACCGCGCTTAAACAAGCGGGATACGTCGTAATCGACGCGGACGAGGTTTCGCGCGAGTTGTTCGCCTGCGGCACGGATGGAGAAAAGTCGATAATGCTCGCCTTTCCGCAAGCCGCCGAAAACGGCAAGCTTAACCGCGCTTTGTTGCGCACAATAATAGCAAAGGACGCCGAAGCGCGGCAAAGGCTTAACGCGCTAACCCACCCCACTATCGTATCGCAAATAAAAAATCAAATATCCGCCGCCACGCCGCCGATAATTCTTTCCGCGCCGTTACTGTTTGAAGCGGGATTGTCCGAGCTGTGCGACGTTACGGTGTGCGTACACTGTCCCCGCCCCGTTAGGTTGCAGCGGCTGACCGCCCGCGACGGCATAACAAACGAGGACGCGGCAAGCATAATGGACGCGCAAATGCCCGACGACGAGCGCCAATCGTCAGCCGACTACACTGTCCGCTCCGACCGCGACCAAACGGAGTTTGTTCAGGAAATAATTGAACTGATAAATACTATATCCGAAACTAATTAAAAATACCGTAAACCTTTTGTGCCTTGTCAATGTTGGCAAGGTACTTTTTTGTTTCGGGAAAGATTTTTTCGCCGTCCAAAAATTTGCGTGCGTTGGTTTCCCCTGCATTGTACGCCATAAGCGCGGCGGTTACGTTGCCGTCGAATTTGTCTATCAATATAGACAGATAATAGCACCCGCAGCGCAGCGAATTTTCGGCGTCGTACATATCTGCGTTTTTGGGCAGTCCCAATGCTTTGGCGCACATATCAAAGGTTTCGGGCATCAACTGCATTAATCCCTTTGCGCCCTTATGCGAGGTCGCATTTTTGTCGAACCGACTTTCCGCCCATATGACCGACTTTACAAGCGGGCGCGACAGCCCGAACTCGTCCGCCGCCGCACACACCTTGTCCGTATACTTGTTGGGAAATATTATGCACAGTGTTATCGCAAAAATCGAAATGAACGCGAACACCGTCGCTATAATAGCCGTAGCCGCGTACTTGACGTATTTCTTCATATATGTATTGTATGTAGATAATCGATTAATATGTTGTAGTCGGCTTGCCGTCGGCGCCGTAATGCCAGCAGTTTACGCCAGCGATTTCGGTTTCCGAATAGTAGTATTTTGTCGCATTAATCAATACGTCGTTGCTATTGTTGATATTAATAGCGTTCCACTGCTGCTCGGTACCGCAGTAATAAATCTTTACAGTGTCGGGACAGTCGGTTAGTATTCCATAGCTCATTTGCTCGACCGACTGCGGAATAACCACGCCTTCCAGTGCTGTGCAACCGTCAAAAACACTGCGGTCGATGTACGTAATACCTGCGGGCAACTTGGCGTAAGTAAGAGCCGTGCAACCATCAAACACACCATACCCCAAATCGTTCACACTGTCTGGAATAATCACTTCCTGCAGCTTGGTGCATTTTTCAAACGCATAGCCGTCTATCCTGACAAGTCCGTCGTTAAACGTGACCGAAGCAAGCTCCTCGCAGCCACGAAACGCCATACTGCCTACGTACTTCATTTCGTCGTTAAACGTGACCGAAAGTATCCTACTCGAACCGTAAAACGCCAAATTTACTATGCCCACTGTACCGGATTGGAATTCCAAATCAACTTTGCCTTCGCCACTGTAAATGTTCACCAGCGAAACTGCCCATTTATCTACGTAATTTACATTTCCTACGGTGCGTATTATTCCGTAACAGCCACTGAACGCGTCTTGATATATTTTCGTAACGCTGTCCGGTATGCTAAGCTTAGTTATTGCCGTGTTGTGGCATAATACGTGACCACCGATTGACGTAACGCTGCCGTCGTCGGGAATAACCGACGCTTTGCAGCCGAGTATAAACATTTTGTCGGCGGTATCGATTACGCAGTTGCCCGCCGACGAATACACCGTGTTGCCGCTATCCACAGTGAGCGACGTGACGTTGTCGCTGCCGTACAAAATTTCGCGACCTATGCCTTTGACGCCCGCCGAAAACCTGACGCTTTTTAATTTCGGGTTATACGCAAAAGCGTACGCATATATCTCGTAGTCGTCGCCGTTGTAGCTGTCGGGCAAAACAATGTCCTCACTGTCGACGCAATAATCCAAAAGAAAGGGCTTTTGCCTGATCGGATAATAGTATGGGGCGTTTATAACGCCAAACGTAAAACCGTCGTCGGTATGGTGTATAATGCTCTCCTCCTTCGCGTCGGTATGCACCGTCACCGACGAACCGAAGTTATACGCAGCGTCGGACAGGTTGTACACCTCCACAAGCTTACTGCAAAGATAAAACGCACTTGACTCGACTGTTTCCACGTTGGACGGTATGATTATACCAAGCAATGACTTGCAGTTATAGAATGCAAAAGGACCTATCACCTTTACTCCGTTGCCGATAGTAACGCTTCTCAAATTATAGCAGTTACTAAAAGCCTCGGTAGGTATTGCGGTTAATCCGTCGCCTATCGTCACGCTGCGCAGGTTGATGTGATTTCGGAATGCCGCCGCGCCTAATTGCAGCACTTCGTCGCCCAGTATATAGTCGGCGAGCGCCGTACAACCGTCGAAAATGTTATTATGGTAAACAGCTGCAAAATGCAGCTCGACGCTTGTAATACCCGTGCAATCCTTAAATGCGTATGCACCTACATTTTGGCAAGCAACGGGAATTACTATCGATTTAAGCGACGCACAGCCCTCAAAGGCACCTTCGCCTATTTCTTCGACAACGGTCGGAAGGTCGAAAGAAGCGAGCGACGCACAGCCTTTGAAAGCGTAGCCACCTATTGTCGTCACGCTATCGCCCATTGTAATTTCTTTTAGTGCCGAACACTCATAAAATGCACTACTGCCTATTGTGGTCACGCTACTGCCCAGATTAACCGCTTGCAGTGCCGAACAACTGTGAAATGCGCAAGCGCCTATTGCGATCACGTTGTTGCCCAGCTCGACTTGTTGTAACATCGAACAGTCGTAAAATGCAAAATCGCCTATCGCCGTCATGTTGTTGCCCGACTTAACTTGCCGTAACGACGAACAATTCCAAAACGCAGCTAAGCCTATATCGGTCACGCGGCTCGGGATTTCTATACTTTTCAGCGACGAACAGCTATAAAACGCACCACTGCCCAGCTCGGTAAGCGTATCGGGCAACTGTATTTGTTCGAGCGACGAACAGCCTTCAAATGTATTCTCTTCTATACTTGTCAAGTCCGACGGAAGGGTTACGCTTTTTAGATTTTTGCAATTTTGAAAAGCGTGATGTCCTATCTCGGTTACGCTGTCGTCTATAATAACCGAAACGATATTGGGACAGTTTGCAAACGCAGCATAATCTATGCTCGTAACAACGCTCGGTACGGTGAGCGTGCCCGAAACGTTTTGGTCCACCACTCCGTATACGTTGTAACCGCCGTCGTCCTTTTTGTAATACATAAACGGCGAAAGCGCACGTTTGATATCCTTTTTTAAATCCCATATTGCATAAAGCTCGATATCGCTTGTTACGTCTCGGGACAAATCCCATGTAGAACTACCACTTAGATACCAGCTATTCAATTCCATATTCGCATTGGGCGGCGTGAGTTTGGGTTCGGGCACCTTGTCGCCCTCGATTACGGTGACGGTACGCATATCGTCGCCGTCATCAAAGGTGCCCCCATTGGCATAGAGCGTAACGGTATACGTCTTTACCCACACGGCGTAGATAGTCATATCGTCCGTTATCTTTTCGACGTCGAATTTCCACATCGGGTCGTCCTCGTTGCCCGTGGCGTTCCAGCCCCAAAACATGTAGCCGTCCCGCTGCGGAATTTTGGTGGGGCGAGCCACGGTGGTGTTCTTGTCTATCGTCACCGAGTACTGCCTTCCGCCGTCCGTTCCGTCGCCCAAGTAGAATGTGACCGTGCATGTAAACGGGTCTTTGGGCTTGCCACCTGTGCCGCCCTTACCGCTATTATCCGAACTGCTATTACACGCAAAAATTGCGGTGATTATCGCCACGACAACGACAAACGCCACTCCGATTATAATCAGCTTTTTGCGTAAACTCAGCATGTGCAAAATCCTTTTCAATACCTCTATGGTATAATAGAATTATACATTTTACTCCGACGCACTGTCAATAGCAACAGAATGTTTTAATGCAATTCTAATGGAATTTTAATAATTCGGAATTATTAAAATAATCTTATTCTTTTACCTATTCACTCTTCACTGTTAACTAACAAAAAACCCGCACTTGCGGGTTTTTTTGTTAAATTCCGTTATATGTCAGCTTATCGTTGTACGCATAGCCCGCGACGATGGTGTGTCTGCCTCTGAGCATCGGCTTGCCTGCGTGGGTGCGGTTTTCTATGGAGAAGTTTTCGGTCGAGTACGCGGTAAGGTATTCGTCGTCCACGTTGAACACTACCTTGTACGGCACGGTTACGCATGCGGCAAACGCCAAGTAGCTGCCGTTGTCCGCCTTGCCCTTACCGAAGTCTATTACCTTTATACCCTTGCGGTATCTGCCCATAACGTCTATCTGGCTGACAAGCAAGCGCTTGGTAAAGCCGCGGTCGGTACACAACGCTACTTCGCCGTCGCCGTTTACCTGCCTTATGAGTATGCACTCGTCGTCGTCCGCGAGCATCATGCACCGTACGCCTATCGCTATGCGGTTTTGGCTGGGTATATCCGACATGTCCGCGTTAAGGCACATGCCGCCTTTGGTGACTATCATCAGCGAGCAACCGTCCTTTTCGTCCTCTATGCCGATAAGCGTGTCGCCGTCGCGCAGCTTGGTAGCTTGGAACGCCGACTTGACAACGCCGTACTCGCTCCACGGCGACTTTTTGACAAGTCCGCCCTTGGAATAGAACAGCAGGTTGCCCTTGGGCAGTTTTTCCTCGACTACGCGCATATACAGCGGGTACTCGCCTTCCAATGCTTCCGCGACGATCTTTTTGAGCTCGACGCCCTTTTCGCGCCACTTGCCGTCGGGAATGGCTTCTACGTCGATCTTGTAGCAGTTGCCGAGGTTGGTAAAGCAGAACACCCTGTCCGTAGACTTTGCGCGCACCAAGCAGTTGCAAATTTCGTTGAGCGTGGAATTGTCGGTAAAGTCCTTTGTCGCCATTGTAAAGTTTTTGACGAGCATGCGCTTTAACTGGTGATTGGCGTTGGCGGCAATCACGTACTCAAACGTCGGCTTTTCGTCGTCGCTCGGTATTACGTAATGCTCGACATCGGCAACAATTTGCGATTTGCGGTTTTCCTTGTACTGCTTGCGTATGGTGAGCAGCTCGCTCTTTACAAGCTCCATTTGCAGCTTTTTGGAGCCGATAATCGCCTCCAACCGCGATATCTCGCTCTTGACGTCGGCAAGCTCTTTTTCCAGCTTGAATATTTCAAGACTTGTAAGCCGAGCAAGGCGCATATCCAATATGGCTTGCGCTTGAACCTCGGACAGCTCAAAGCGCTTTCTTAACGCCTCTTTTGCGGCGGTCGTGTTGGCGCTCGACTTGATTATCTTTATGACCTCGTCGATGTTCCTTACGGCTATGACCAAGCCTTCCAAAATATGCTCGCGCTTTTTGGCGGCGTCAAGCTCGTAACGCGTGCGGCGTAATACAACCTCGCGCTGGTAGTTTACGTAGTACGCTATTATGTCCAGCAAGCCCATAAGCTGCGGCTTGCCGTCCGCAATGGCGACCATGTTGAACGAGAAATTGGTTGCAAGGTTGGTGTACTTGAACAGCGCGTTGATTATGTCCTTGGGATTGCTTTCGCGTTTAAGCTTGATAACGGCGCGCATACCCACGCGGTCGGATTCGTCAACAACGTCCGTTATGTTGGACAGCACGCCCTTTTTGTCCTCGCGCACCTTGATTATCGTTTCAAGCAACTGCGCTTTGTTGACGCCGTACGGAATTTCGTCTATTACGATTACCTTTTTGTCGTTGTCGTTTTCGATATGAAGCTTGGCGCGAACCGCTACCTTGCCCTTGCCCGTTTCGTACGCCTGCGCGAGCTCGGTGGGTATTATCACGCCGCCCGTCGGAAAGTCGGGACCCTTGATTATCTTCATCATATCTTTGAGCGATATGCGCGAATTGTCTATATACGCTATAACGCCGTCAATCGCTTCCATAAGGTTGTGCGGCGGAATGTTGGTTGCAAGACCGACCGCTATGCCGGTAGCGCCGTTGACCAAAAGATTGGGGAACCGCCCGGGCAGAATGTCCGGCTCCATTATGGTGTCGTCGAAGTTCCAGCTCCATTTGACGGTGTTTTTGTCGATGTCGCGCAACAGCTCCAACGCAAGCGGAGTAAGTCGCGCCTCGGTATAACGCATAGCCGCCGCGCCGTCGCCGTCCACCGAGCCGAAATTGCCGTGTCCGTCGACAAGCGTCGCGCCCATATTGAAGGGCTGCGCCATGCGCACCATTGCTTGATATATGGACGAGTCGCCGTGCGGGTGAAGCTTACCCAAGCAATCGCCGACGATACGCGCGCTTTTGCGGTACGGCTTGTCGGGCGTGATGCCGAGCTGTTGCATAGTGTAAAGTATACGGCGCTGAACGGGTTTAAGTCCGTCCTCCACGCGCGGCAGTGCGCGATCCAAAATGACCGATTCCGAATACGGAATCATGGAGTCGCGCATAACGTCTTCCATTGTTTGTACTACCAGTTTCCCGATAGGCTTTTTTTCTTCGTTATCCTGAGCCATAACAGTCCTCGTGTTTATCTAATAGCTATTTATATATTAGCGGTTGAAGGAGTCTACTTTGTTAAAGTCCGCGTGTTCGATAATATACTCGCGGCGAAGCTCTACCGCGTCGCCCATAAGCACCGAAACAAGCTTTTCGGCTTCTGCGGCGTCCTCAATCGTCACCTGCATAAGCGCGCGGTTTTTGGGGTCCATAGTCGTTTCCCAAAGCTGGTCGGCGTTCATCTCGCCCAAGCCCTTGTAGCGCTGAACCTGCGCGTTTTTGCCCATTCTCGCCTTGGCGGCGGCAAGCGCCGCGTCGTCGTAGGCGTATTCCACTTGGTTGCCCTTTTCTATCTTGTACAGCGGCGGTAAGCCGATATATACGTGACCCTCGTTTATAAGCTCCTTCATATAGCGGAAGAAGAATGTCAGAAGTATGGCGCGAATATGATATCCGTCGACGTCCGCGTCGGACAGTATTATTACCTTGTGGTAATTAAGGTCGTCGGAATTGTAGTCCTCGCCTATGCCCGAGCCGAGCGCCGAAATAAGCGTGCGGATTTCCTCGTTGGCAAGCACTTGGTCGATGCGCTTCTTTTCGGCGTTGAGCGGCTTGCCCCTAAGCGGCAAAATCGCTTGGTACGACCGTGCGCGCGCTTGCTTACATGTTCCGCCTGCACTGTCGCCCTCGACTATAAACAACTCGTTGTTTTCCGGCTTTCTGCCCGTGCAGGGCGTCAGCTTACCGACGAGGTTAAAGTTGTCTATGGCGTTCTTTGCGCGGGTGATTTCCTTTTCCTTGCGCGCAGCCTCGCGCACCTTGGCTGCAAGCATACCCTTTTTGAGTATCGCCTCGCCGACCGCTGCGTGCTTGGGATCGGCAAAGTATTCGCTTAGCACCTGCGACACAATGCCCTCTAACGCTATACGCGCCGCGGGATTGCCGAGCTTGGTCTTGGTCTGACCCTCGAACTGTACGTTGGTCATTTGCACCGAAAGTACGGCGGTAAGACCTTCACGGTAGTCGTCGCCCAAAAGGTTTGCGTCCTTGTCCTTGAGCATACCCACACGCCGCGCAAAGTCGTTCATGACCTTGGTGTACGCCGCCTTAAAGCCGGTCTCGTGCGTGCCGCCCTCGGTGGTCGGAATGTTGTTGACGTACGAGAACAAATTCTCGGTATACGCGTCGGTGTGTTGGAAAGCGAGCGACATCGAAATGCCGTCCTTTTCGCCGCTTATCAGTATAGGCTCGTCGTACAGCGTGTTGCGCGCCTCGTTGATGTACTTGACAAAGTCGACGATACCGCCGTCGTAGCAGTATTCCAGCGAACGGTAGCCCTCGCCCACGCGCACGCGCTCGTCAATCAATTTAACATTTAAGCCCTTGTTAAGGAAGGCAAGCTCTTTGAGCCTGCGCGCAATGGTATCGAACTGGAAAATAACAGTTTCGAATATGCGCTTGTCGGGCATAAACCGCACGTACGAACCGTGCTTGTCCGTCTTTTCGCCGGTGTCGATAAGGCTGTATTTGGGCACGCCGCCCTTGACCTCGCCGTGAACTTCCTTGGACTCGAACTCCATACGGTAAGTCGTGCCGTTTTTATAGACCTCTACTTTGAGCCATTCGGACAGCGCGTTTGTTACCGACGCGCCTACGCCGTGAAGACCACCCGAATGCGCGTAGTTACTGTTATCAAACTTGCCGCCCGCGTGCAGCTGCGTAAATACTACCTCTACGCCCGACACGCCCAGTTTGGGGTGAATGTCAACGGGTATGCCTCGTCCGTCGTCGCCTACCGACGCACTGCCGTCGGCATGGATTGTCACCTCTATGCCCGTGGCAAAACCGTTGGACACCTCGTCTATCGAGTTGTCCACAATTTCCCACAAAATATGGTGCAAACCTTTAATCCCCGTCGTTCCTATATACATACCGGGACGGAGCCGAACAGCATCCAATCCCTCCAAAACTCGTATATTACCTGCATTATAGTCAGACATAGTAATCCTCCGTAATACGCTTACAGTTCATTGTATCATAATTAAAAATTTTTTGCAAGGAAAAATCAACAATTAAGGTTAAACAAGGTTTTTAAAGCCATTTTGGCGGAGCGCCTCGTACAGCACCAATGCTACGGTGTTGGACAAATTCAGCGACCTAAGCCCCTCCGCCATCGGTATCCTGAGCGCGGTGTCGGGATTGTCGAAAACGATATGCTCGGGCAAGCCTTTCGTTTCCTTGCCGAATATCAAATAGTCGCCGTCCTTAAACTCAATGTCGGTATAACATTTTTTTGCCTTTTTTGACAGGTAAAAATACCTGCCGCCGTTCGCTGTTTTTTGGAAAAACTCTTCCAAGCTGTCGTAGTACGTAAGGTCGAGCTTATCCCAGTAATCGAGCCCCGCGCGCTTTAAATGCTTGTCGGTAATTTCAAACCCCATAGGCTTGATTATGTGTAGCGCCGCCCCCGTGCACGCGCAAGTGCGCGAAATATTACCTGTGTTTTGCGGGATTTCCGGTTGGTAAAGTACAATATTGAACATAGCGATTATTCCGTCTTACCCTCGCAATCGTCCAAGAACTGCAAAAAGTCCTCGTACACCTCGCCCTTGTTTAGCTCGTTCAACAGCTCGTGACGGGCACCATCATACATTTTGACGCGCGGATAAAGCCCGTGCTTTTTGTACGCTTTGACAAGCTTCTTTATCAGCTTGCCGTAGCCACCCACTCCGTCCGCAGTGCCCGAAGCTATCATCAGCTTAAAGCCGGTCGGCGTTTTGCCTCGGTTCTTGTTTATGCGCGCACAGCCGTCCAGCATTTCGCGGTAGAACATGTACGAACACGTACCCACGCCCGCGCACTGCTCGTCGGCGTTGTACTTTTCAACAGCTTCTTTGTCGCGGTTTATCCAGCCGCTTTTGCCGTCCTTTAACTTCTTGTCGTACGCCGTAAATGTCATTTTGGCAAAGAACTTGCCGTCGCGGTCGGGGTTCTTTTTCGCACCGCGCCGCGCTATCCACCTGCCCAACGCGAGCATTATTCCGCTTTGCAGCGTACTGCCGCACAGTATTGCGCCGCTAATATACGCGTGGTACTTTTCGATAAACCGTTGCGTAAGTATGCTGCCGTAGCTGTGGCCTATAACGTACACGTGTTCCACGCCCCAGCGTTCTTTGGCGATATCCACTTCCTGCTTTATGTCGTCAACCGTCGCCTCGAACATGCCGTCCGTGCCTTTGCCGCGAGTTTCGGCGTCCGTCGCGCCGAAGGAACGGTTGTCCATGCCGATTACGTTATATCCGTTTTTGCCCAAAAACGTACAAAAATCGTCGTAGCGCGCTATATATTCGCACATGCCATGCACCATTACCACTGCGGCGCGAGGCTTATCCACGCTGTCCCAATATGTTACCGCAACGTCCTTTCCGTCCCGCATTTTTACAAACTCGGTTGTCATTTATCCCTCCAACAAATCATATAAACAAGTCTTAACCATTATACTATATAAGATAACCTTTGTCAATGGAGATAAAATGAAAACAATAGTTTTTGCGGGCGGCGGCACTGCGGGACACGTAATGCCCAACATAGCGCTTATAGAACAGTTAAAGCACGATTACAACTGCGTTTACGTTGGCGGCGACGGAATGGAAAAGGATATTTGCGAAAGGCGAAATATCCCCTTTTACCGCATAGACACGGTAAAATTCCGCCGCGACAAAATGCTGTCCAATATAGGCGTGCCGTTCAAGCTGCACGCGTGTGTAAAAAACGCCAAGCGCGTGCTTGCCGAAATAAACCCCTCGCTTATTTTCAGCAAAGGCGGTTACGCCGCGCTGCCCGTAGTGCTTGCAAGCAAGGTGCCCGTGCTTTGCCACGAAAGCGACTACTCGGCGGGGCTTGCCACCAAAATGAGCAAGCGCAAAGCGACGTACATTTTGTGCGCGTTCGAGCCGTGCGCCAAAAAGTTTAAAAAAGGATTGTACGTCGGCACGCCGCTCAACCAAAGCCTGT
This sequence comes from Clostridiales bacterium, assembly GCA_029070965.1. Classification (GTDB taxonomy): domain Bacteria; phylum Bacillota; class Clostridia; order Christensenellales; family Pumilibacteraceae; genus Anaerocaecibacter. The sequence continues at coordinate 4,338 of JAIEBI010000013.1, read as the reverse complement.
ACCGCGGCGCAAAGGATTTAGTCCATTACGGGCTTAGCGGCAATAAGCCGATAATCGCAGTCGTCGGCGGCTCGTCGGGCGCGGCGGCGGTAAACAGCGCGGTTATCGAAGCGTTGCCCCACCTGCTCCAAAAGTACGAGATTATCCACATGACAGGCAAAAACAAAGCGGGCGGCGCAACCCAAAAGGGCTACGCCACCGTAGAGTTTGAAATCGATATGGCACGTCTTTACGCCACCGCCGATATAATTATCACCCGCGCGGGCGCAAACGCGCTTGCCGAGTGCATTGCGCTTAAAAAGCCGACGATTGCCATACCGCTTGAAAAAGCGTCGCGCGGCGATCAGGTGCAAAACGCCGAGTATTACGCGGGCTGCGGCGCAATCAAGGTTGTGCGCGAAAGCGAGTTAAAGGACAATTTACTCGCCGCCTTAGACGAGCTGTTTAACAACAAATACAAATACGTGAGCGCAATGAGCTGCATCAACGTTGACGGCACTAAAAAGATAGTTTCGGAAATAAATAAAATTCTCGGTTAGTTACAGCTTTACCGATATAACGTAAACGTCCGCGCCGCCGGTGGGCGTAGAAAGCGCGTCACCGCCCTTGGCGGTCATTACGATAAGCATTTCGTTATACCCCGTTTTGATTACGCGGTTTATCACGCAGTCCTTAATATCGAGCGTAACCGATACGTCCGTACCGTTCTTAACGGTTACTGCGGTAGCGGTGGTACACACGTACAGAGGGCTATCCATATTCACCACAGTGCTAAGCCGTGAGCCGCTTATTGCGGACACGGTTTTTCTGTTGAGCAATTTATCCAGCTCGTACGTAATGCCGCCGTTATCGTCCACAAAACAAGCGTAATACTTTCCGTTCAGCTCGACAAGTGACGCATCCGAGAACTTGAACCCAAGCATATCGCGGCGGAAGCTTGTAAATCCGTAGTCCACCGTTGCGATTGCCGCTTCGCCATTCTTTTCGCACACCGCTATATATCCGTTGTCATAAGGCAACACCGCGTACGGGCGAAGCATGCTTTCGTCCAAATCGTAGTAATGCGGCACTGCGTCACCGCCCGCACGGAAGGTGTAAAACACTATCTTGTCGTACCGAGGATTGCTGAACGCCCGCGCGCTTATTACGTAGCCGTCGCTATTTACATAACAATCAAAGTATTGCAAATTAAGCGCGTTGGATATGCGCGTGCTATTGCCCAGCGCCCAGCCGTCGCCCGCGCGGGTAAATTCGATAAGCTTAATCGTGCCTTCGCCTATCGTCGCAATAACAGCCATTTTTTTGCTGTCTACCGTCATTACGTCCACAACAGTACCCTCGACGGTTGACAGCCTGTCGGTTACTCCATCGTCGCCTACCGAGTACAGCACCGACTTTTCGTCGTCCGTTCCCGCACCGGTCACAGTCGCGGCGCAAAACCCGCCTTCCACAACGCCTGCCGCGCACAGCTTGCCGTCAAAGTAGGTAAAGCCGAGTATCTTTCCGCTTTGGTTTATGCGGCACAAAAACCCGCCGCTGCTTTCAAAGTCGTAATCGGGCACGACGGCGTTGCCGAATATGTACGTAACCCCGCCCGCCGCAAAGGTGAATATCACGCTTTCGTCGCCGCTGCCCATAAGCCGCGTTTCGTATGAAATTTCCTTTACCTTGCCCTTTTGCGCGTCGCGCAGCTTTTCGTGCGGCGGCGCAACGACCTGTATGCCGCCGCCGTCGTCGGGCGTTCCGCCGCCGATACCTTCGGCGCGACGGGGCGTGCGCAAAAATACTACTGCGGCAATAAGTCCCGCTATTACGATATTAAGTACGGTTATGACCGCTATTTGTTTTTTTGTTATGCGCATAACAACCTCCGAAAATCACAAATGTACCATATAATATAACATTAAAAGTTGTAGCTGAAGCTACTGCGGCTACCGCCGCCGTTTTACTCCGTAAAACAACTTTTTGTTGAAATACGGCACGAAAATGCTCTTGCAAGCAAGCATTTTCGCTTGTATTATAACACCGTATAATGCGCATTTTCCGTCCGCGCAATTTCCGTCAAATTATGCAAGAAAAAATGCGCCGATTATTCGGCGCATTTATATGCGTTGTTATATTTATTTGCTTGATGTTCGCGGCACGGGCAGCAGAAGCTCCTTTGCCTCGCGCACAGCCTGCTTGTAGTACTTGCACGGCCTTTCTATGTCGGGCAAAAGCGGCATGCGCCAAGCAAACGGCACAAGCTCGTCCTCGCCGCCCACCCATACGGGTTCGTCTATCGGTTGAGCGTCCGTCACGGCGGTTCGCTTTGACGTTTTTTCTATTTGACTGCCTGTACGCGTAATGGTTTTTGTGACCGTTCTCGTAATCGTTTTGGTTATGGGATTGAGTGTGACGGTTGCCGCGGTTTCGTCGCGACCGTCCGTCTTTTTTGCGCGACGTGAAACGGCGGCGGTTTTTTGATTGAGTCTGCCCTTGGCTTCCTCGTACACCTCCGCTTTGGTCTTTGGCAAAACCACCTCGGGAATTTCGTCTATCGTCACCGTCTTTATCTCGTTTTTGTCCTTTTTGCCCTTGCCCTTGGTCTTTTTTTCGTAGGACGGCGAGTACTCCATTTCGGGTATGACGAATTCCTCTATTAACTTTTCTATGTCCTTTGCCATAAGCGCTCCGCGAATTCAGAATTCAGAATTATGAATTCAGAATTATTGTAGTTGTTGTTTTCATTCCCGATAGTTGCTTATCAATATAACAAATAATCTTTCCGAAATATTTCAAATTTTAATTAATTTCATCCTATTTTTCAATTCTTAATTCTGCATTCTTAATTATCTATATGTGCTTCGAAACCCGAAAATTTATTTTTGTTTTTGTTGAGTATGAATTTAAGCTTTTGCACGTCCGACTTTGCTACCCTGAACGGCGTAGTAAGATTACGCAGGGTGGAAAACGTGTGCTTGTTGGACGACAATACAAGTATGCCGCGTTGTTCGTCTATTATGTAATCGCGCACTTGGTGCCAGTCCAGCATATCGAAATTGGTGTAAACGCCCTTGTCAACCACCGCATTTTTGCTTATGCCGAGAACTATAACAAACGCTTCGGCGGCTATCATAACGATTAGCACGAACATCAACGCGATATTGGTATACAGCCGCCCCACTCCGAACAGCGTGTAAAAATCGTCTACGCTGGGCGCTTCGGGGTCTGCCATTTGCATGATTACGTAAAATATCAAAAACCCTATCGCCGCCGCAAATATCCAATAGAAAATCTTTTGCGTTTTAAGCTGAACAAGCGTTATCGAATGATACAGCTTGATTTGCCGCATAATGAGCGCGACAAGCTTTTGCACAAGCACCGCCGTCATTGCGACCGACACTATTGCCGTAATAATTACGGTTGTCAAATATCCTGCCATGTCGATAATTATACTATGTTTTATTTTTATTGTCAAGTTAAAAAAGGAGTAGGTTGCTGCGTATGCTTCATACACAGCAGTTATATTTGCCTTGCGGCAAGTGATATACAAAGTGTTATATTTCGCCTTAGGCGAAGTTGCGACAGTTATAATATCACTTTGCGACAGCAAAATATCACCGTTTGCTTTGCAAACGATAGCACTTTACCATCATATTAACAATCCTCCTATTAGTTTACAAATTCAATTTTGCTTACAAATTCGACTGATTCAACTTCGACCTTATCTTGCTTAATAACAATCCACCTTTGATAAGGCATACAAGTGTCGCCCACTCCGGCTTTTGAAATAGACTTATACGTGATTTTTAATTTCTTATCTTGCAAATCCGTACTCACAAGTGTGAGTTTTTTACGACTGATTGCCATAAATGTATACACTATAAGCATTTGCTTATTAAAATCGACGTCTAACTCATTAATATTATTGATAAAAATCTTATCATAATCTTCGAGATTTTCAACGATAAATGTTCTTGATGACGGATAGCTTTCATCATTGGTAAATATTATTTCATTATGCTCATCGTCATAATAATGAATATTACGGATCATGTTATCATTAGCAAAATCCTCATTAATCCAATTATCCGCATTGTATAACACTGCGTTATAAGCTATATTACCATTACCCGTTCTACAACCGGTCATAATAAATAAACCCACAACTATAATTGCAATGCTTTGTATAACTTTTTTCATCGTTATCCTCCTTTATAATAAAAAACGCACAAACAAAATCATTAATGCTTTCATTTGTGCTCATATAATATCATATGCATCAATAGTCCTTCACATATATTAGCATGTAATCTATTTTTTTCTTATTCATGCATAGATGTAATTATATTATAT
>JAIEBI010000012.1 GCA_029070965.1 Clostridiales bacterium | reverse complement strand
TTTGACGGCGATTTTCACAGCCAACCGTACGATTATAACATAGTAAACATGTATTGTCAATAGGAAAATATAAAATTTATGGCTTTTTTCCTTTTTACTTACTTCTTTTTGGAAAGAAGTAAGCAAGAAAACCTTACTTAGATTTTTTTGCCATATATTCAGCAGTATATTTTTTAAAACCACTTGACAATTCACTTTTTCTTTTACTCTATTGTCGCGTCCGTCGCCGCACAACCCTCTTGAACCGCTTCGGTCATCTGCCGCTCAGCATTGCCGCGTTTGCTTTGACTGAAAAAGTAATGTACTGTGAGCGCGGCGGCAACTATCATTGCCACGCCGTCGGCTATGGGTGCCGCCCACAGTATGCCCTCTATGCCCATGGCAATCGGCATAACGCAAATGAGCGGGATAAAGCACACGATGTCGCGGATAAGCGACGAAAGAACCGCGCGCACAGGACAGCCCGCCGCTTGGAAGAATATGCTCGTCATCTTTATCGTGCAAGTAAACGTCACCAGCATTAGGAATATGCGGAATGTCTTTGTGGCAAAGTCCCAATACAGCGCGGGATCGGAAAACTTGGGCGCGCCGAATATGCCCGTCACGCCGCGCGGCGCAAGCTCAAACACCAGCGTTGCAATCAGCCCGATTGCCACCGTACTTGCAAGAATATACAAATACAGCTTTTTAACTCGACTGTATTTTTTCGCGCCGATGTTGTAACCGATAATCGGCTGACAGCCCAGCACTATGCCTACTACAATATTTATTACTACAGTAAACACCTTGCTTTCGATAGCGATTATCGCTATGGGAATATCTTCCCCGTACACCGATGTGCCGCCGTACTTTTTGAGCATGATATTGCACACCAACGATATGATAACGATTGTCATTTGAGTGATGAATGACGACAACCCAAGCTTTACCGCGCCGCTAAACTCCTTAAAATCGGGAACAAGGCTTTTCAGTTTAAGCTTGAATGTTTTTGTCTTGCGCAACAAATAGAACAAGCATATGCCGAACGACGCGGTTTGACCTATAACCGTCGCCCACGCCGCGCCCGCCATGCCCATATCGCAACCGAAAATGAATACGGGGTCGAGAATGATATTGATAATCGCGCCCGTAAGCATGGACGCCATAGACCATGCGGGACTACCGTCCGCGCGCACAACCGCGTTGATCATATTCATCGCCATGAATATCGGGAAGAACCCAAGTATTATGTTAAAGTATTCCACCGCGTAGTCTATACTGTTCGCCGACGCGCCGAACGTGAGCAACAACGAACGCTTGAGCGGATAGAACACCGCTATAAGCACAACGCTTACCGCTACGGTCATGGTAATGCCCGTGCCGATAGCGCGGTGTACGTTTTGCGTAGCCTTTTTGCCTTGACAAATATTAAGGTGCGCCGCACACCCGTCCCCTATCCACCACGCAAAAGCTTGCGCAATAATGAATATGGGAAACACGACGCCGGTTGCGGCGTTGCCCAAATCGCCCAGCTTGCTGTTGCCGACAAATATTTGATCGACAATGTTGTACAGCGCGCTGACAAGCAGCGACAGCACGCACGGCACGGCAAACTTGATCATAAGCTTGAACAGCTTGCCTTCGCCCAAAATCCTGTTTTCGTTTTCTTCCATATAAAAAACCTCCGTAAAAAAGTTGATCGAATTTACGGTGCGGAAAAAATTCGGCATAAAAAAACACAAGCTACGTTTTTCCCGCACCCGATATACGCCAAACACCGTGCCGTAATCAGATTTACGCGAGATAACCCGCAACTTGTGTCGTTGTGTTTTTAGCAGGCAAAGCGGTTATTTTCACCACTTTACGTACTTGATTTTAGCAAATATTTTTTAATTTGTCAAATACAAAACCGACTTCTTTTGTAAAAGAAATCGGTTGGTTTTTGCAATTATTTATTCTTTTTAATATAGCTCTCCGTTATTTGCTTCGCCCGCGTAAGCGTGGGGCCGAAGCCTTCGGAAAGCAGCGCGCCGTTGAAATCCACCTCGCTGTACTTGTCGCCCAGCTCAGATTTGGCTTTTTCGTGAAGATTGTATATAGTGTACATGCCGTAGCCGTACGGAACGTACACGGCGGGGTTTTCCACAAGCGTTTGAATTATTTTTTCCCCTTGCTGCACTGCAGTCGAAATATCAAAGTCGCCGAAGTAATTGATTGACATATCGTAAAGCACCATATTGGTATATCCGTAAAGCGTGAGGTACTTTTTGTACTCGCAATACTTAGCCGTCGCCTTGTTTGCGGTTTTGGCTATATTGTCCAACAACACAAGCTCGACGTAGTTTGCCCAGCCCTCGGAGAACGATAACGTATTGGCGCAGTTGGAAAGCAGGCTCGCGCCGTTTTCCTTAGCGCTGACGTACGCATACAAGTGCCCGGGGTAGCCCTCGTGCGCTATCGTGGTGAGCAGGTCGGACGGATTTTGTTCCATTTGGTAGCCGTTAAGCGTAATCTTTTCGCTCGCATCCGTAAGGTCGAGCGGAGTGCGCATGTAGTACGCCAAGGCGTTGGTTATTTCCGCAACCGTGTCGTCCATATACTTAAAGCCGATGTCGGGCTCCGTTTTCAGGTCGGGCACAATGTCCTTTGCCGCAACCTTTAAGTAGTCCAATATTTCCTCGGGATCGGTAAGACCCAACAGCATCTTCGTTTCGTTGCAGTATTCGTAAAACTCGTCGTAGGTCTCTTTGTCGGTTTCCTGCAAGGCGTCGATTTCCGCTTTTATGACGTTGAACCTATTAAAATATGCGGTGCTTGCGGTACCAAGCTCGTTGTATACGGTGGTAAGATTTGCGCCCTTTATGCCCGTCTTTTGGCGGAACAGCCATTCGTAGTACGCCTTGCCCGCATTGCCCGCGGCGACAAGATAGCTCTTGCTCGGACTGCTTGTTTTGCCGACGTATTTATTAAGTCCGTCGTACAGCGTTTTCACACCCGCCATGTATTTGTCATGGATAGCCGCCTTGTACTCGGACTTATATTCGTCTTTTGCCGACTCGTTCAAAAACTGTGCGTCATCTATTTTTTTGTCCGCAAGCTCGTAAAGATAAAACTCGTCGCCCTTTGTATAAACGTCGTCAAGATAGTCGCGCATTGAATTGACCGTAAAGTCGTACAGCGGACAGCCCGCCTTTACTCGATCGCTTGCAAAATTCAAATAGCTCTCAAACGCTTTATCGGTGGACTGCGTTACGGTGAGCAATATATCCACGTCCTTTTGCGTACGGAATTCATAGTTTTCAAACGACTGCGCAAAATCGGCGACATATCCGCCCTCGCTGCTTATATACGACCCGCCCAAAAGCTCGAATTTATTGACATACCTCGACTTGTAGTACGATTGATACATACTCAGCGCATTGTCCAGCGCGCGATAGGTAACCGCGTCGGCGCCTTTTAGGTCGGACAGCTTGTAGTGCTTAAATTCCGAAGCATACATATTGAATAGCCTGTTGACCATACTTATTTCACTGCTACTGCGCGTGCCGGTATAGGAATACCAAGACTGCTCGTCGGGAACAACGTACCCGTATGTTTCGTACGGCGTTGCCGAAAACGCATTCCAAGCAAACGCATCGCTGCCCATCAGGGCCATTGAAAAATCAAGCCCGAGCTCGTCCAACGCTTCCGGCGTGTACCTGTCGCTGCGACAACCCGCAAGCCCGAACAATACCGAAGCCGACATAATACCGCTCATTGCAACCGCTATCAATTTATTGCGCTTTTTCATTAAAATCTCCTACAATAAGTCATCTCTAATTATTTTAACAAATAATTCGTCAAAATACAACAAAAATCCTTATTTATTAAGATTTCTAATGCAATCTTAATGTTTCTAAGCAAATACACGTAGTGGCACCCGACCAAAAAACGGCAAGCCACTTTGTGCTTTGCCGTTTTTTGACAGAGGAAATTTATATGCGCGACTAAGCCCGCGAAAAAAGCTTTTTTATCGAAAACACGGCGAGCGCAACGCACGCGCAAAGTAACGGAGTGCAAAAGCCGATTAGCAATATATCCGTCCCTACAAAGCCGTACGCCGCAAGGCAGTATTCCGTTTGGTATGCAAAGCCCAACACCTGTATGGCAAAAAATGCGAACCCCACGGCAAACCCCACCGACGACAAAACGTTTTTTCGTATAACTATCGCGTAAATAACCCATACCGCACAAACCGCAATATACAGTGCGGAAAATATCATAAGGCCGTCGTTGTTATGCAGAAACATATACACGGCAACCACCGTCAGCGCGATAAGTACGGCAATAGCCGCACCCGCCGCGCAATACGTACGCCTCGTGTTTTTGGGTCGTTCGATTTCGGTATCGTAGCGCAAAACAAAGTAACGCGTCAACTCAAAAGCGGCTATCAACACAATGGGCACAACTATAAACAACCACGCCACTTTGTTCAATTCCATATGAATCAAGTCGAAAAAGCATGCAAAGGCAACGCCCGAGCCGACGCCCATTCCGTACGCGACAAACCTAAACGAAGTGTCTTTGTTCTTGATTATTTCCGCAACGCATATAACGGAAGCGCACGCCACCGCAAGCATGGAAAACACGCGCACCGTCACCGCCGCCATGCGCACCTCGCCGTAATAGTCGTGAATATTAACACTGTCGCCTATCGCAAGCCACGAAGCAAGCGCGCCGTATGCGCAAAACAGCAATACAAGTACGAGCGATAGGGCAAGCATTATGCGCTGTTTTGTTCTCACCGTCATGATTGTTCCTCGCTCGGCGCGACGGCTTCTATAATCATCTTGCACGACGGAACGCTTTGCTTGGTAATCTGCTCGCCTACCGACGATTTTCTATACAACCATATCGTTTCTTTTTTGCAAGACTGTTTTACCGTCAGCTTATAGTACACGCGAAAGTCGTCGGCAACAAACACGATATCGAATATGTCGGTGTTATACCTCAAACCCACACCGACTTCTTTTATGCCATATTCACGTCCGTTCCATCCGCTCGGACTTGGAGCAACTTTCAAAATATAATCCTGTCCGGCGGTCAGCGTATACTTTTCCAATTGGATTTCATGGGGGGCGATAACGACGTTGAGCTCGCTCAAAATATTACTCCACTTTGATTGTGGCACCGTAAAAAAACCGATTTCGTCGTCAAATTCTTCCCACTCATACAACTCACCTCTCACGCCCCACTCTCCGGTATACTCATTATTGCCGTTATACTCATTTTCGCCGTGCGGCGCGGGCTTGTTTAGATGATAGCCCAAGAATATAGCCAATATAATAATGGCGGTAATCGCCACGGCGCACGCGGTGGATATTATAATAAGCAGCTTACGCGAGCGCGATATTATTTGGTTCTTGTTTACTATCGCCTTTTCGGTCGAGCTGTCGGCACACAATTCGTCAACGCCAACCCCAAAGTATTCGGCAAGCAGCCGCAGCGATTCGGTACTGGGCAAGCCCAAACCGTTTTCCCACTTGGCGACCGCGCTTCGACTCACGTAAATTCCGTCGGCAAGCTCGGACTGCGAAACACCCTTTTTTGTGCGAAGCTCTTTCAGCTTTTCGTTAAACTGCATAGCGTCTACCTCCTTGCGCTGTATGCTCGCATTATATCACGGCTTACACCAAAAGTACATACCGCAGCCCGTTACTTTGCCCGTTACCGCCGTTACCCTTGCAAAACTTACGCGCCGATAATTTTATCTACGAGCGCAATGACAAATTTTTGCAGCGTTTTGCACACTCCGTAATCGAACTCTTCCAGTGTAATTTCGTTGTTGGATATTATCCTAAGCGCAAGCCTATTCACGCCGAAGGCATCACACACTTTAAGCGCCGCCACCGATTCCATATCCTCGCACAGCTCGCCGAACAAACCGTGCATATAATTTATTCTGTCTATCTCTTTGGAGAACAAATCGCCCGAGCCGAGTATGCCGACACGCTTTTTGCCGTCGAATCCGATGCCATCCGCAAGCTTAACATATTCGGGAGTAGACGGCACAACGTACGACCTTTTGCACGGATACCAATCAAGACTGTTACTGCCCTCGCCGATACCTTTCGGGTTGGTATAAAAATTGTTTATGTAAACGGACTTTTCGCCGATAATAAGCTCGCCGTTTTTAATATCGGGAACATGCCCGCCTGCACAGCCTTGGTTTATTACAAGCGCGGGGCGGAATTCGTTTATGCCGACGACGGTGGCGACGCTCGCGTTTATCAAGCCGACGCCCGTCTTGGAAAGGATAATATCGTTGCCATTGTATGATGAAATATAAAAATCGTAGCCCGCGATAGTCTTTGTTTTTCGGGGCACAAAATACTCCGTCAAAACGTCCAGCTCACTGTCCATCGCGCCTTGAATAATAATAGTCATGCTCGCCCTCCCGATTATATTAAGTGTCTATTCTATCAAACTCAATGATGGCTTTGTTACGGTAAACAAGGTCCTCTCTTGCGGTAAAACCCAGTCCTTGCCAAAATTCGTTCCCTGCTTTGTTTTTGCCGAATACGACCAGCGCAACCTTGCCTATACCCAAGCTCTCCACTGCGGCAAGCGCGGTTTTTACCATCGCTTTTGCAATGCCCTGTCTTCTGTAACCGGGGTGGACTGCGGTGTGGTATATATAACCCCTGCGCCCATCGGTGCCGACCATTATTGCGCCGACAAGCTTTTTGTCAACCGTCGCGACAAAGCACGTTTCGGGGTTGCGCTCGATAAATTTCGCAATACCGTCTTTTGTGTCGTCCAAGCTATTCAAGCCCATTCCCGCGCACGACATCCAAAGCGAATATATATCGTCATAGTCGTCTATTGTCATTTTTCTGATTTGCATAATAATTGCCCCGTTATTATTTATTACTCAAAATATAGCATAAAACCACCGCAAATGCAAGTGGCGGAAATTTGAATAAAGCGGGTTCTACTCGCAGCACAAAACGACAAGACTAATCAATACTGAAAATAAAATCGATTATTGCTATTAGTGGACAAATACGAAACGTAGCACGGTTTAAACTTTTAACTGAAAAATTTTTTAATTTCTTGTATAAATCTCATACCATAGGCATTGTATGTCATTTCACCTAATCCATAAAGCGATATGAATTCTTCTCGTGTGGTCGGACGATATGTTGCTAAACTGACCAACCCTTTATTGCTGATAATAGTATAAGCAGGTCTATTTTCTTCTTTCATAATTCTACTGCGCAATGAACGTAGCCTATATAACAAATCCATGTTTGTCAAAATATTCCCATCGTCATCTGTGACAACTTGAAAGCCGTCTTTTTCAATAAATTTTTCTGAGTATTTTGTTGTATGCACTTGCGCCACACGGCGTTCAGTCTGAACAGGCTTTTCTTTAATAGGTTTAATTTTCGGCATTTCTTGCTTCACTTCTTTTTGGTAAGAAGGCTTATCAACTGACTCATCATCTTCAAATCCGGAAGTTATCCATCTGTGATAATATTCGGGAGCCATCCTCCTATTACATCCGGTATCATCCGATTTGTAATTTGTACAACCCAGAATAGCCCCGTTAGAAGTTTTTTTAACTACAAGATATCCGTCTTGACACCAATCACATTTTTGAATTTGCATATCCCCACCTATTAATTCGTTAGAGATAAAATTGCATATTTCCGGTTCATTGGTGCACATCCATAAACGAAAACCATAATTCTTCTTATACCGCAACTGTAATGGATAACCACAAATCGGACATTTCTTCATCATACCAATATTTGAGCTTTCATCTTCATTCAAATCCCCGTGAATCGTAATATTGGGATAATCACGTTTTAACTCCAATATGAATTCAGACGGACGCTTTTCGGGCGTAACAATGAATACACGATTTTTTGTGCGTGTCATTGCAACATAGAACAACCGTCTTTCTTCCGCATATTCGATAGAGGTGTCATCTTTAACGACATGTTTCATTACAGGGTCATCATCAATTTTTGAAGGGAAACCATATATTTCATTTCGAGCATTTACGATGATAACATTATCATAACCCAAGCCCTTTGAACTGTGTGCTGTTAGGAATTCCAATTTTGCTTGTGGGAATTTTTTACTAAAAATTTTACCGTTGTATTCATCATATACAAAATCTTTTGAAAAACACAGGTTTCTTGCATCAAAATTAAATCGCCCAATTAGTAAGATTGACGAGTTATTTCCTTTACCTTCACGAGCATTTAATTCAAGTATCTTTCCTATCAGATCTTCAACTTGTTTTCCGAGATAATAATATTTACCACCCTTACCCTGAACTTGCTTGCGGTCGTAATCTTCACTGTAAGTTTGTATTACGACAGGCTTCCTAATATGTTTTGGAGAAATTAAGGACTTTTTAATTTGCGTGTCGTTGCGTTGTATAAAATTTCCGGCTATATCAATAACCTCTTGGGCATTACGATATGTTCTGGTTATTTTCAATTCTTGGCCATATCCCATAATAGAACAAAAGTGAGTAAACAAAGAAATATCCGAACCACTAAAAGCATAAATTGATTGCCAATCATCACCAACCGCAATAATCTTTGCTTTACACATTTTTGATAATTCTTTTGTTAAATCAAATCGTTGCCTTGATATATCTTGATACTCGTCTACAATAATATATTTAAAATCAAGCTGTTCGTTAGCAATTTGTTTCTCGCGTAAAAATCTTGCACTGTCATTTATCATGTCTTGGAAGTCAATGGCATTTTCTTCCGATAATTTCTTTTGATATTCCAAATAGCACGCTTTACAAACATCTAAAAACAATTTTGTTCTTACATTTGCATTTGTACGTTCCAAACGATAAAAGTCATCAAGAGTATATCCGTTAGTTTTAAAATTATTTATAAAGGTACAAATTAATTTAACAAGTTTAATTATATATTTGTTTTCTTCGGTATTAACTAATTTGGTAAATACCTCCTCTGACGAGCGCTCATTTAATACAAACCCATTCTTTTCTAACTGCTCTTGTAGATGTACAAGTAAATCCCTATTGTCGTTATATTTGGAGTATGTATAAATAAGGGTTGTTCCATGCTTCTTATGAAGCGCGATTTTATCTTGAATTTCTTGCTTATATCTATTCAACTCTTCCGTAGAATAAAAATTATGGTTACCATTTTCTGTAATACCAAAATGTTCGATATATGCAACTCTATTGCCTTGTCTGATGCAAAAATCGGGAGTGTATGGCTTTTTAGCTTTTAATATATGATAAGGGTATATATCCTCATAAACATAGTCTATCTGATTGAGATACAAAAAGTTAGCAATCCTTACCTCTTGCATTGAGCGCATTATCTCATTAGTAATAGTTGTAACTTTACTGGTACGTCTATCTATTATTTGTTCATTATATTCATTTAAATTACTTTTGAGAGTACTAAAATCGGCCTTGGCTATATAGTTAAAGAATAAGTTAATGTCGTCACCCTCATAAGGCGCATCAAAATATGATCCGAAAAACATTACAAGTTTTTCAACTAGTTCGGGTTGCGCAAGAATATTTCCTTTTAAGTAATTATTTACTGCATTATATAAGAAGCCGTCGCCAACTATTTTCTTTTTTATATCATCTTGTTTGCGTAGGATTGAATAACCGGCACTGTGAAATGTTGTTATTGGACATGGCAACAAAAGCCCTTCGTTAATACGCTCTTTCAGTTCCCCAACTGCCTTATTCGTAAAAGAAATCACAAGTATTTGCTTGGGGTCAATATGCTGTCTTTCTACTAAGTATCTAACTTTTGCAGCTACCGTCGTGGTTTTTCCTGCTCCCGCCCCGGCAATGATTAACGTATAATCTTCATCGGATAAAATAACTTGTCGCTGTTCGTCATCTAATAATATTTTAGGGTCAACTTCATGTAAGATATTATCCAAATATGATTTTTCTGAAACCAAATGCTCACGAACATATTTATTATTATGTTCATTTATAATGGTAGAGCCCTTTTGCAAATCCATGCTATCGCTATAAAAACGTAAAAATTTTTCTATGTCCTGCACTTGTAAATGATTTCTTTTACAATAATAAGTTAATGTACGCGCCTGTTGGGCATTTTGGAAAAACCTATAAATGTCCTTATACTTATCTAAAATAGGAGCATAATCACTACGAGCAATATACTTGTCAGTAGATAATAAACTCTCATATTCATTATTGCAAGCGAGTGCTTCCTTGTATTCGTTAGGCGTATTTGATTTTTCTTTCTTTCCAAATAATTTAGCGAAGATGCCCATCTATTTTCCCTTTATGTTGACGAAATATAATGATTGATATATTATAACACAAATCCCATCATTATACAAGCACTATCATTAAGTTATACTTGCTGTTAATAATCTACTTTACAAAAAAATTTAACATGCGTTTTAACTATAAATTCACAAATCGACAACTAGGATAATTATAAGATACACATATATATTTCGCTTTTCATAGATAAGAGATAAAGGAGTATCGCCATGACAGAGAACAATACTTACCCTTTTATCAATTTGCCGTTGCCGTACGCGTATGACGCGCTGGAACCGTTTATTGATGAACAGACTATGCATCTTCACCACGATAAGCATTTGCAAACATATATCGACAATCTCAATGCGGCGCTCGAAAAGGAACCGCGCATAAGGCAGCTGCCGTTAAAGCAGTTGATTAGCTATGCCGACAGACTTCCGCAACCCTTGCAAAACACAATACGCAACAATGCGGGCGGCGTTTATAACCACAGATTTTACTTTGACCAGCTTACCAATCCGTCCGACGGCAAACCCACAGGCGCACTATTGCGTGACATAAACAAAACCTTCGGTACCTTCGATAAGTTTAAAAGCGATTTAAAAGCGGCGGCGCTGTCCGTATTCGGGTCGGGCTACGCTTGGTTGGTGGTAGACGGAAAGCAACTGAAAATAGTAACAACGGCAAATCAAGACGTGCCGTCGCGTTATTGCCCCATACTTAACATAGACGTTTGGGAACACGCCTACTACTTGAAGCACTATAACGTACGCGCCGATTATATAGACGATTTATTTCAAATCATCAATTGGAATGTGGTCGAAGAACGCTACAAACAATGCTTGATAAAATGACGAAAAACGATTGCGACAAAATTAAATATACCGTTTGATTGTTTTATCGCTCCAAATATGAACTTCTATATACCGTTCGGGGCCGAATTCGCCGTTGCTATTCCAATCCTGTGGCAAGCCGTATTTTTTGATAATCTCCAATATCTCGTCGTAAAAATAAAGTTTTTTGCGGTATTCCTTGCCGTCGTTTATGCGCGGACTGAAAGTCGGGTGCGAATCGCCGTACGTAAAAGACAGCGTTGACAAATCAAACTCCTCAATGGGTATTTTTATAAACGCACTGTCCTCGTACCAAGACGCCAACCAATCGCATTTTTCTATTACCATATAGTACGGATTTTGTCTTTCGACCTTACCGCCCTTTTTTAAAAACTCGGTTCTTAAAATATTTTCAAAGTACAGTCTGTTTTTCATATAGTCGTCTTGGCGCTTTGCGCAAAACGAATTCGGATTTGTCACTTTAATTTTGTCAATAACAGCATTAGCCTGTTCGACGGGTAAATCGGACAAGCTAATAAATGGTTTGCTCTTTTTATCGTAATAGTGATATAAATCCATGATTAATCGGTATAATTGTTTATTATTCCGGTTTCACTTGTATTTCCTCTAATGAGGTATGGACGCCAAAAAGTCGTTCAAATAAAGCGGCTTTTTGCTCTTTTTCCAATCGCGGTTGTATCGGAAATCGAACACCTTGCCCATTATAAAGTTCGCGCCGGAGGTGACGCCGTTTTTCAATCCGTCCGAGCTGACGCCTAACTCAATAGACATTTTAGCTTCAATAAACGCAGCGATTTTATCCATCGTTTCTACCAGCTCGCCCAAAACGCCTTCGCGGTCGTCAAAGGGCAAAAACTTTTTGTCGTCCTCTCCCAAAAGCAGCATAAAGTGTTTCTTCCACTTGCGGTCTTGTATGCGGCTCTCCATCATTTCGCAAACCTGCTGATACTCGTACTCGGCAAGCTTGCTTTCGAACTGCCTTATGCTCCGCTTGACCGGCGAAATAATGTCTCTCGTCAAGCTTTCGGGCAGGTCGTGGAACAGCGCCGCAAAAAAGCTGTTTACCACAACGGTGGATTCGTCGGTCACGATTTGCATTTCCTTAGCCGCAAAGTAAGTCAGTACGGCGACGTACATCGAATGTCCCAACACCGTGGTTTGGGGCAAGCGGCATGTTTGCGACCAGCGGATTTGCGGCTTTAACTTTTCGAAATAGCTGAAGAACAAAAACAACTCGTCTTTGGGATTGTCCAACTTTTTGACGATTTCCTTGACCGTCTTGTCCTTTAATTTATTGATAAAGGTCGCGGGGCATATTTCCTTCTTTACAATCTCGGTGTCGGGGCTGCAAAGGTTGAGGTTTTCGATATAGCAAAATTCCCTGTACGTGGCAAACTTATGCGCGGCATAACAAATCTCGTACTCTATGCGGTCGCCGACGTCGCTCTTGTCGATAAAGTTTGCAAGGTCGGTTTTGGTGACTATGTTTTGCGGACGGTATCTGAATTCGTCGTTTTCGTCAAAGTAGATGCCGAGGATATATTCTTTAAGTGCTTCCGCGTGCTCGGCTTTTATTTTGTTGTTTATCGTCGCCTTAATGTCGGACGTGGCAATCTTGCTGAGCAGTCCGAAAATATTGCTCCGCACGATAAACTCCCAGTCCAACGTTTCGCCGGTGCGCTCCTCGTATTCCTTGCCTATCAAGTACGAAAGCACCGCCTGCGTGGCGCTTTTTTCTATTTGCGTGTATTCCATAGGCCTTATAAAGTCCGTCCACCTAAGTATCATAAAGCCGTCAAACAATTTTTTGGCAAGTCCCCAATCGAACATAAACTCCTCCGAGCAAATAATGTATATATAAATAATATCACATTTCTTTATAAATTACAATAGGTCGAATTACTTTTATCAAAAATTAATATATGTTTTCGTATGGAAATGCCCGCAAACCGGCGCACATTGTGGATTACCGCGCACCGCGATACTCACCAAAATTGTATTACCCACCACGCAAAAACGCACCCGTATGGGTGCGCCTTGCGTGGTGGAGTGGTAAAATCTAAACGAATCTTAGCCATTATACTTCGATTTAATATCATTACATATTTTATCGAAATCTGCGCTGTTTTTGTTAGTCGAATTAAATTGCTGCTTGATAAATTTCCAATCGGCATCGTCGTAAATATTAATTAAGCGTGAAAATTTATCAATTGCGTCGAACAACTCATTTTGCAGGTTACCGCCTAAAATAGATTGTTCAACTAAATCAATTACGCGTTTGCCGCTATCTATAATCTCATTGTCGATAGCGTTATAAACTTTCAATGATATACATAGATATTCGAAATATTTGTAAAGCATTTTTAAGTTAATTTCGCTTTTACCACTTTTCAATAAGAAAGCAATATTTTTTGCTTCCGCAGTAAATCTTGCGGCATTATCTCTATTACTCTTCATAAATTCGATACGGCTACTCGTAATAATTTCGTTATAATTCTTTTGCCTGTTTGTCAATATTGTTATCAACACATTTACAATCAAAGTTAAGACGGTTATACTGATTGTAACAACTTGTAAAATATAAACTGTTTCCATATTTTCTCCTTACTAATAAAAATGCAACCTAAACTTACTATGCGGTTCGTTTTAGGTTGCTATTGGTGGGCAATACAGGGTTCGAACCTGTGACTTCTACCATGTGAAGGTAGCACTCTCCCGCTGAGTTAATTGCCCATATATCACCGCAAGCAGCATGCCGCCGCTCACAGCGTAATGTAATTCTATCACGATATCGCCTTTATGTCAAGCAAAATAAACTGCGGATTTTGGCATTGTCGGCATTTTGCGCCCATACATTATACCATGGCAATTATTTGGCTGATTATGCTTAGCGCGTCGCTCGGGCTGATGATATTTACCGACCCCGCCGCCGCAGTCAATTCCATGATTACGGGCGCGCACGGCGCGGTGGAGCTGTCGCTTAACCTGCTTGCGCTGTACGCGTTTTGGCTTGGCTTCTTTTCGCTTATCGAGCGGTTGGGGTTATCCCGTGGGCTGGAAAAACTGCTCCGTCCCGTTATATCGCGCTTGTTCCCCTCCTGCGATACCGAAACGCGCAAGTACATTACAATGAACTTTTCCGCCAACCTCTTGGGGCTTGGCAACGCCGCCACGCCTATGGCGATATCCGCCATTAACCGCATGGACACAGGCTCGCCGCGCGCCACCACCGATATGATTATGCTGACGGTGATTTCCGCAACAAGCCTGCAACTGCTGCCCACCACAGTAATCGGCATGCGCGCAACAGCGGGTTCGGCCAATCCCGCCGATTTCCTGTTCCCCTCGCTCGTCGCAACAGTCCTTTCCACCGCCATAGGCATTATCGGCGTAAAAATCTGTTCCAAAATTTTTGACCGTCCGCGTCGCAAGTCCCGCCGAAATAAAGCAACCGCTACGGACAACCCTTCGTCACCGCTTCCGCTTTTCCCCGTTTCGCCGCAACCCAAGCGGCATAAAAAACGCGAGCGGCAGTCTAAGCGCAGACGCGCGAAAGGCGGCGCACTATGAGCGCGTACATAATTCCCGTAATATTTCTTGTCGTGCTGTTGCTGTCGTTTGCCCGCCGCCGCGAACCGTACGGCGGATTTATAGACGGCGCGCGGCAAGCGGTTGACCTTACAATCAACGTTTTCCCCTACCTACTCGCGGTTATGGTAGCGGTGGAAGCCTTTCGCGTGTCGGGCGC
Source organism: Clostridiales bacterium (assembly GCA_029070965.1). GTDB lineage: Bacteria > Bacillota > Clostridia > Christensenellales > Pumilibacteraceae > Anaerocaecibacter. The sequence continues at coordinate 9,463 of JAIEBI010000012.1, read as the reverse complement.
GTCGGCGTACCTTGCCAACGCATTGGAGCCTGTACTCGGCGCGGTAGGCTTACCCAAAGAGCTTGCCGAGCTTATGTTTCTCCGTCCGGTGTCGGGCGCGGGGTCGCTTGCTATACTCGACGGCATTTACGCCGACTACGGACCCGATAGTTATATAGGCAGATGCGCGTCGGTAATTTACGGGTCTAGCGAAACGATATTCTACATTTCCACCATATACTTTTCGCAGTCGCATGTCCGTAGGCTTCGCTACGCCATACCCGTCGCACTGGTCGCAACGCTTACGGGCTGCGTGGTCGGATGCTATCTTTTGCGATTTTTTTAATTTTAAAAATGACTGCGTATTGGTGCGGCTTCGCCTAGATTTCTCCGCTACGCGCATACGCGCTTCGGTCGAAATGATGTGTATTACGTTGCATAATACCGCCGAAATTACACATGCTAATTGCGGAGGTATTTTACTTATGAACACAACCGAAACGACGGAAAACCAGACCAAGGAAGTGCAAGCCAGAATCGAGCGCGAGGTGGAATTTTTGAAACAGCTGCACCAAGCCGCGCAAATGGGCAGGGACACGCTGGAACACGTAAACAACAATATCGGCCCCGGGGAGCTGCGCACCGCGGTGGAAAAGGATATATTCGACTACTCGGACGTGTGCGCGCAAATCACGCGCAAGTTGGAAGAGCGCGGCGAAGAGCCTAAATCCGTAGGCAAGATAGCGCGCACCATGGCGAGTATGATGATTAACTTTAAAATCAACGACGAAACGCCCGAAAGCGAGGTCGCCAAGATGATTATCGACGGCACGACAAAGGGCGTGACCGAAAGCATATCCAAGCTGTCCGAATTTGCCGACATAGACAACGACGTGCTGAATATCGGCTACCGCCTGCTTTGGGTCGAGCAAAAGAACATAGACGAGATGCGCAGGTTTTTGCACAATTAGTCGCACAACTATTTGACAATACACTTTTAGTATGATACAATACGCTTCGCAATAGACGGTCATCGGAGAACCCTCAATCCCGATTGAAAGGTTGATAAGATGTCGAGCGGGCTCGGTAAATGATTTGCCGAGCCTTTTCTTTTGCAATACGCAAGGAGCGTATATGTCCGCGCAAATTCACATTTCGGACCACTTCACGTTCGGCAAGCTGTTGCGGTTTGCCCTGCCGTCGATAATCATGGTGATATTCATGTCGCTGTACGGAATTGTCGACGGTCTTTTCGTGTCCAATTTCGGTGGCGACGGAGCGTTTGCCGCGGTCAATTTGTTTTTGCCGATATTCTACATAGCGGGATCGCTCGGCATGCTACTCGGCAGCGGCGGCTGTGCGCTCATCGCCAAGCTGTTCGGCGAAGGCAAGGACGACGAGGCTCGGCGTATCTTTACCGGACTTATAATAATAGTTACGTGCATCGGCGGGGCTATCACTATGGCGAGCGTATGGTTTATGCCGCAAATAGCCCGCCTGCTCGGCGCGAGCGGCGAAACCGCAAAGCTATGCTCGCTGTACGGAATGATAATGACATGCGGGCTGATACCGTTTTCGCTCCAATCGTTTTTTCAATACTTTTTCGCGGTGGCGGACAGGCCGAAGCTCGGACTGTTTATAACGGTTGCCGCGGGCGTGACAAATGCAATTGGCGACTTTTTGTTTATGTACGCATTCAAGTGGGGCGTGACCGGCGCGGCGGTTGCAACAATCATAGGCGAATGTGTGGGCGGAATAGTTCCGCTTGTGTGGTTTGTTTCCAAAAAAGGCAAAAACCTGTACATAGCCAAACCGAGCTTTGCGCCCAAAACAATAGGCAAGGTTTGCGCCAACGGCTCGTCCGAATTTTTGACAAGCGTATCCGTTTCGCTCGTCAGTATGATATACAACTTTCAACTACTCAAATACGTGGGCGAATCGGGCGTGGAAGCTTACGGCGTTATTATGTATGTTTCGTTTATTTTTATCGGGTGCTTTTTGGGCTACTCGGTCGCTACCTCGCCTATCGTCGGCTACCACTACGGCGCGAACAATACCGACGAGCTTAAAAACGTGTTCAAAAAGAGTTTGATATTTTACGCCGGAGCCGCAGTGATTATGACAGGGCTTTCGGCAGCGCTTGCCACTCCCCTTGCGTATATCTTTGTCAACTCGAACAAAGCGCTTTTGAAACTATCGGTAAACGCACTGCGCATATTCTCGTTCTCATTCCTGTTAAGCGGGTTCAACATTTTCGCTTCCGCCTTCTTTACCGCGCTAAACAACGGTGTGGTGTCGGCTGTAATATCCATGGCGCGCACGCTTGTTTTTCAAGTAATCGCGGTGTATGTGATGCCGCTTATGTTCGGACTGAACGGCATATGGAGCGCGACTATTGTCGCCGAGCTTTTGTGCCTAATCATTTCCGTTTTGTTTATAATTGTCAAACGCAAAAAGTATAATTATTTGTAAAGAATATTTCCGCTAAAATTCGACATAATAGAATAGAGGAGGAAATGACCAATGGAAAAGCTGACATCCGGCAAGATTGCGCCCAAGACCGGCGAGTACAATATCGTTTCGGAAAAGGGCAAGGTTCTCGGCACGGTGCGCGTTAAAAAGGGCAACAGAATGCCCCCTACGCGTCACTCGGGCAGTCACTTCGTTATAGGCGACTAACCTCAAAAACAAAAAACCCTCGGATTGCCGAGGGTTTTTACGTGCGGTATTTTATTGTTACTCCACGCTCTTTAACGCTTCCACCATTGAAATGTTTTTTATTCGTGTGTTGAACATTAACGTTGCAAGCAACGAGAATACAAAGGTCAACAGCATACAGCCTATCGCCACGTACCAGCTTAAAAATCCGGATATAAACACGTTGAATGACGAGGCAAGCGCGACCAGCCACACCATAAGTCCGTACCCGAGCGGCAAGCCGAGCAAGCAGCCGATTAGCGTTATTACCATATTTTCCACAAGCACCATCGACGCGGTTTCTTTGGGTTTGTACCCCAGCACCATAAGCGTTGCGATTTCCCTTGTGCGTTCTTTCAAATTCGTAGCGGTTATGTTGTAAATTACCGCGATTGCAAGCACCGCCGCACCCACAACGAATAGCACCACTGCATAGTCGAGCATGGACATCTTGTCTTTTAGTGCGCCGTAGGTATCGGCAAACGTTCGCACGTCGCGCACCTCGTCGTAGCCGTTAAGCGTAGCCGTCGCGGTCTTTAACGAAGTGCCGTTCTTAACCTTTACGTATGCGGTGTCGGCGTACAATCCAACACCTTTATCGTTAAACATTTGGTAACTGCAATACACCTTTTGCTCAAAGTATTCGTAAATAACGTCGGTAATTTCCACCTCGAACTCGATTACGCGGTTATCCAGCGAATAGCCGCTTACCGTAACTTTATCGCCCTTTTTGACGCCCAGCTCGTCGGCAAGCGCAGTGGGAATGGCAAACGTTTCGTTTTCTATATTGAGCCGTTTTTTGCCGCGCAAGTCTGAAAACAGTCGAACGCAATCGGCGTCGGCGTACTCATACCCGTCAGTCTTTATCTCCGCGGCGGTAGGCAACGCCATAACAGTCATGTCCGCCGTCTTGCCCTTGTACGTGAACCTGCCCGAAAAGTCGGGCGCAAACGTCAGCTTATCCAAATATTCCACACCGTTTTGGTCCGAAATATCGTTAATGTCGAACTTTGTCAAATCAACAGGCGCTTCCACCACAAGCGTCAAGTCGTAGCCTGATGACGCGTCGTAGCGGTCGAACGAAAAGTCCATATTGTCTTTCAGCCCGATAAGTCCGATGAGTAGCGCCAAGCAGCCTATTATACCGACTGACGACAACAGCATGCGGATTTTATGCAAAAACATATTGCGCAAATTCATTTTCGCGCCGAAACCCAGTCTTTTCCACAATCCCGTCCAGCGCTCGGCGAGTATGCGTTTTGTCTTTTTGGGCGGTTTGGGGCGCATCGCCTGCGCGGGATTGACTTTTAGCGTGTGGTGACAGGATATAAACGCGGCAAGGCAAGCGAGCGCCGCCGCCACGACGATGCCGAGTATAAGGAACAGTACGCTCACATGCTGAGGCGTGGGCGGCATACAAAACTGCCGCGCATACAAAAAGTTTATAAGCAACGGCACGATAAATATGCCGAGCACGCCGCCCACCGTGCCGCCTATCAAGCACGCGAACAGCGCATAGAATATATACGAAAAATACACGCTCCCCTTGCTGACGCCCAGCGCCTGAATAACGCCTATTTGCATGCGCTGGTTGTCCACCGTTTTGGACAGCGAAATAACGGTTATCGCCGCCGCCACGGCAAAGAACATGATGGGCAGCACCGCCGCCAGCGCGGTTATCGTATCGTGTATACTGTCGAACGCCACCACCGCGGGAAAGCTGTCCCTTTCCAGCGTGTACATAAACAGTCCCGCCGCCTTGTTGGGCTCGCTTAGCATGCCCGTAACGTCCTCGGCACTCGACATCGAATATCTTGCAAACAGCGTTTCGTAATCGACCTTGCCGTCCGCTATGACCTTTATCCCGTTATATACCTTTACCGACGAGGATATATTAGAAATTGAAATCTCCCCCATTCCCGTTTCGGGCGGCGGAATAAGCGTTGCGCCGTCCGTGAACAGCGCAATATCGCCGTAATTAATTTGCGCGGTTATAAACTCGTCGGGCAAAGCCGAGGTGTTGCGCACGTTCACTTTATAGATTACGTCGGGCGAATGGTAAATGCCGCTGACAGTAAAATCATAATGTACGGGTTCGTAATTCAATTCGTACTGCGGAGTTAGTCCGCCCGAGCCTTGCGCACTCATAGTAAGCGTTATCTTGGATACCGTAGCTATATCGAACGTCAGCTTGTCGCCTACCTTAATGCCCCGCTTTTCCGCCGACACTTGGTCGATAATGATTTCATTCGCGCCCACGGTCGGAAGCTTGCCCGAAATCATATACGGCAAATCGACGCCGTCCGTAAGCGTCGTTATAGTTACGTCGCGGCGCATACCGCTTATCTTGGTTTGAGTGTAAAAAGTGTTGTAGCCCGCCGCGGTTTTTACTCCGTTTTCCTTTGCTATCTCGTCAACCGCCGGAGAGTTTACGTACATATATTCAGCGTAAGCCGTGGCGTAATGCTGCGACTTGGCATAATCATCAACTTGATCGGTAACGGCGTTCGTTCCCGCCATAATTCCGGAAAAAAAGAAACAGCCGATTATTATTACCGCAACAATCGAAATAAAACTGCCTATGGTTTCGCGTATGTCGCGGAACGTTTTTAGCATTATGTATTTAATGGGCAATCTCCTTGATTAACGGTTGTAATAATGTTTTGTCATTCCGAGTGTAACGAGGAATCTCAACCTTATTTATAATTCTTAATTCTGCATTCTTAATTCTTAATTGGTAATTACCATTCAATGCTTTCTATCGGCACGCGCTCGGCGTTGTATTCAACCTTTTCCACCTTGCCGCTGCGCATATGTATAACCTTGTCCGCCATGGGCGCGATTGCGCTGTTGTGCGTTATAAGTATCACCGTTTTGCCGTACTTGCGGTTAATGTCTTCCAAAAGCTGCAAAACCATTTTACCGGTTTTGTAGTCGAGCGCTCCCGTCGGTTCGTCGCAAAGCAATAGCAGCGGATTCTTAGCTACCGCGCGCGCAATAGCCACGCGCTGCTGCTCCCCACCCGAAAGCTGGCTGGGAAAGTTTTTGGCACGCTCGGATAGCCCCACGCGTTCGAGCGTTTCGGCGGGGTCGAGGTGATCGTCCACTACCGACGCGGCAAACTCCACGTTTTCAAGTGCATTAAGGTTAGCTATAAGATTGTAAAACTGGAACACAAACCCGACCTTTTTACGGCGGTACAGCGTGAGCTGTTTTTGCTTATACTGCGTTACGTCCTCGCCGTCCACTATAACATTACCGCCGCTCGCAGTGTCCATGCCGCCGAGAATGTTCAGCACCGTGGACTTGCCAGCGCCCGACGCGCCGAGAACTACAACAAGCTCGCCGCGCTCCACGGTAAAATCCACGCCGTTAAGCGCGGGTATCTCCACCTCGCCCAGCTTGTAAATCTTACTGACGTTTTTAAACTCGATAAGATGCTCGCTCGCGGGCGGCGTAATCGTCGAATCGTTTTTTGCGCGTTTTCTCATTTGTCCCCGCCTCTAAACATTTTCGATGTGCGGTACTCGCCGTAATAGGCGTACCAGCGTTGTTTCAATTCGGCTGCCGGCATTAACGCCGTCAAATCGTAAAGTATGCCGTCTATAAGATTGGAAAGCTGCCGCTCGGTGTCCGTCGCGTTGGAAATAGGCATGGCGTACACCGAGTCGGTTATAAAGTCAAAGTATACTTTGTCCTCCGCGACAAATTCATCAAGCGCATAACGCACCGCGGCAAGCTTTTCCTCGCGGTCGGTGTTGTTTTTGAGTATTACGCCGATTTCTTGCCGCAAAAGCTCCAGCCGCTCGATACTGAGCATGCGCACAATCTCGTCCTTGCTCGAAAAGTACACGTATACCGTCGCCTTGGAATACTTGGCTTCCTTGGCAAGCAAATTCATGTTCATTCCGTCGTACCCAAGCTCGACAAGCAAGCGGTCGGCGACCTCTAATAACGCTTTGCGGTGGTAACGCGTTGCCGCCGCCTTTTTCTCCTCGGACATAATAACCTCTATTTATATTGTAACACATTCGCGTCTTAAAGTCAATAAACCCCGCCTCTTTAAAATAAGAAGCGGGGTCGATAAAACCTTACTAAACCTCCCCTCAGGGGGGGCACGGCATTGCCGTGATGTCGGGCAATTCTTAATTCTGAATTCTTAATTCTGAATTTCTTTTAGCAAGGTACACCGAAAACGCCAAAAGACATTCGGCGGGATAGTACGTTGCAAGGCACAGCGCGCCCACGTATTTTTGAATGGAGGAAAACACATTGAGCAAAAGCATGAGATCGGAAAAGAAAAACAGCAGACTGCCTATCATAATAATAAAAGTCAGCCACGAGCGCTCAACGGCAAAGTTGCATATTGATTTGCCAACCATCATGGAAATGACGATTGCATAAACAATGCACACTATTTCTATCGCCACGTCGTCCGCAAAGTCGAATATGGGCGCAAGCGTTATGAACAGTACCGCCAAAAACGCGATAAACGCGCCGAACAAAAAGTCCACAAAGTTGAATTTGCGCAAAAAGCAGTACGATACCAAAAACAGTACGTGTCCCAACGCGAACAGCACTGCGCCCGCTATAAAATGAATTTCCAGTATAACGTCGCCGAGCATGGCAAGGAACAGCCCCGCCACCATAACCGCGGGGAATTTATAATTATCGTGCTTGGTCAAAATAAGATACACAAGATTGACGGCGCCCATTACGGCGAACATAAGGCTTGTGACAACCTTGACGGAAAACGCGCCGTAACGAATGTACAGCCCGTTCAATATCAATACAAATAATACAAAAGCAAGATTGACCGCCAAAATAACGGTGTTAATATCCAATGGCTTTTTGTTTTGTTCCATAATAACCTCCCGAAAAACAAAGTGACCTCTTGAATAATACCACCCTAACCGCTTATTGTCAATGAATTGTAACACGAACAAAAAAACGCTTTACATTTTAAATGACATACTATATAATAATCTTGCAATCAATATTCGGAGGCGTATCGAAGCGGTCATAACGAGGCGGTCTTGAAAACCGTTTGGCGGCAACGTCACGGGGGTTCGAATCCCTCCGCCTCCGCCAATAAACAGGACACCCTTGCGGTGTCTTTTTTATTGGCGGAGGCGAAGAATGGGCAATGAGAAGTGCGGCAAAGAAAAATACCTTTATTTTTTAAACCCCCAAATAAAGATATCAATTATAATACCTATCAAGATGTTTTGCCGCAAGTTCGCTAGGCGCTTGCGTCCGCAAAGGTCGTGCGCGCAGTCCGCGCACAATCCCCACCCCTGTCAAATACCGTACTTGTCACATATCAAGAACATGTTTGATTCCAATGTAAATAAATTTATTTAATTATATTGCAAACATTGATTTTTTTTATTGAAAGTGATATAATAGGGCAAATTATGGAGGTGTGCTCATAATGCAAAAAATCAAATTAGCTACGGTTTTTAGTGGAATAGGCGCAATTGAGCATGCATTTGATCGATTAAATCTTACGCACGAAATTGTTTTTGCTTGTGATATCAATGAATTTGTAAAGAAGTCGTATTTCGCTAATTACATTATAAGTGAAGATAAATGGTATAAAGATATTTATGATATCCCCGGAGATAAATATCTTGATAAAGTTGATTTTTTGATGGGTGGAAGCCCTTGCCAATCTTTTTCAAGCGTAGGTAAAAGAAAAGGGCTGGAGGACGATAGGGGGAATTTAATTTTTGCATACATAAACTTAATCAAAAAAGTACAGCCTAAAATATTCATGTTTGAAAATGTTAAGGGGCTATTAACACATAATAACGGTAAAACATTTTTGTCGGTACTAAATGAATTTGAATCAACTGGTTATAAGATTTATTACAAGGTTTTAAACTCAAAAGATTTTGGTATCCCGCAACATAGAGAAAGATTATATTTGATTGGATTTAAAGATAAACAATGGGAATTTACTTTCCCCGAACCTATAGAATTAAAATATAAGGTTAAAGATTTTTTGCAAGATAAGGCCGACCCCAAATACTATTTAGGGGAAAAAGGAGTCAGCTTTGTTAAAAATAGAACATCTCACAACTTTAAAGTACAAATTAATGGTGAAATTGCTCTTTGTCAAAAGGCAAATCAGCAATTTAATTGGCATGGGGATTTTATTCAAGAAGAGGGAGCTCCGGTTGAAGATAAATATTTTTTATCAGAGGCTGTAAAAAATTACGTGCTAAAACCAGGAACAAAAGGATTTTACTCAAAACCAGAAACCGATTTAGATATCGCAAGACCGCTCCTTTGTACTATGGGAAGCATGCATAGAGCAGGTGTCGATAATTATTATACGTATGGAGAAAGAATAAGAAAATTAACACCAAGAGAGTGTTTAAGATTAATGGGCTTTTCTGACGATTTTAAAATAGTAGTTAGTGATACGCAAATGTACAAGCAAGCAGGGAATAGCATAGTCGTCAATGTTTTAATGTCTATATTAAAAAATATTTATGGAGAAACTAATGAGGAATAAATTAAAAATCAGCGATGCTTTAGAAATCAATTTCGTTGATTCTTGTTGTCGTGAGGAATTCAAACTTGATACAAGCAACGAACGAAAACCTGGAAAAAATAAAGGTATTGGCGAAAAGCGTTTATTTATAAAAAGTTTGAAAGACCCGACACTTTATGATGATTTTTTTGAGTTTGAAAAAGTAAAGTACTTTTTCTTTAAAAAATCTGATTTATTAACTTATATGAAAGAAATCAAAGAAGAATATTTTACGCCTTCTCAAGA
>JAIEBI010000011.1 GCA_029070965.1 Clostridiales bacterium | reverse complement strand
GTAATATTAATCCCTCGTACACCGAGGGATTTTTTGTGTAATATATATAAATTAAATCTATTGAATTTTATCTTTAATTGTGATACAATAAGTCGTATGGAAAAAAGGACCAAAAACGCCGTAATCACGCTTGCCGTGGGGCTGGCGCTCAATATTATGCTTGGCGTGGCTAAGCTGGTGGCCGGCCTTTTGTCGCGCTCGACGTCGGTCACGTCCGACGCGTTAAATAATATTTCGGACGCGGCGGTATCATTAGTGACGGTGTTTGCCACGGCATTGGCGGCGCGGCGTGCCGATCACGACCATCCCTTCGGTCACGGCAGGTACGAATACATAGCCACCTTCGTCGTGGGTGCGGGCATACTTGCCGTCGGCGTGGAAGTGCTGTCGGGCGGCATCAAGCGCATTATCGAGCCTGTGGCGGTCGATTACGGCTTGTTGGTTATGATAACGCTTGGCGCGGCGATTGCGGTAAAAAGCTTTATGGCGGTGCTGTATTTTGCCCGTGCGCGTGGGTGCGTTGCAGGTAGCGATACGCTAAAAGCGGCGGCTGTCGATTCTGTGTCTGACGCGGCTGTCACAACGGTGGTGCTTTGCTGTGCATTAGCGCAAAAGTACACAGGTGCAAATATAGACGGGTATGCTTCGGTTGTAGTCGCCGTGGTAATTTTGGTGTTTGCCGTAAAGATACTTAAAACAACTATCAGCCGATTGTTGGGCGAGCGCCCCGACCCCGTGCTGTACGACGAGGTGCGCAATATAGTTTTGTCCTTCGACAAGGTCGCGTCCGCGCATGATTTGATTATCAACGATTACGGCGCCGCCACCAAAATAGCCGAGGTGGACGCCGAGTTTCCGAGCGATATGACCTTTGTCGAGGTGCACGCAGTGTGTGACTCCATTGAACGCGCGGTATATGAAAAGACGGGGATTAGGCTGTCCGTTCACGCCGACCCCATTATGGACGGCGACGAGCGGCTTAGCGAGCTGCGGCGGCGTGTGGCGGAGGTGTTGGACTCTTACGGCGCGACGGCGCACGATATTTCCATAAACGACGATAGCCAAGCCGTGGAGTTGGATATACGTATGCCGCTTGCGCATTCGCCCGAGGCGGAAATCACGGCGCAGGTTAAGGCGAGTATAGGCTGTGTTTTGCCGTATACTGTAAACATTAACGTCGATTACATTTAGAGGTGTTATTATAAGCGCGAGCGGGAAAAAGGTTATAATAGGAATGTCGGGCGGTGTGGACTCCGCTGTCGCGGCGTATTTGCTAAAACGCGACGGCTACGAGGTTACAGGCCTGTTTATGCACAACTGGGAGGAGGACGGTCAGTGTCCCGCCGCCGACGATTGGCGTGACGTTCAAGCCGTTTGCGAAAGATTACAGATAGACTGCTATTCGGTCAACTTTGCGCACGAGTATATGGACGGCGTGTTCGACTACTTTTTGCGCGAATACCGTGCGTACCGCACGCCCAATCCCGACGTGCTGTGCAACCGCGTGGTCAAGTTCGGCGCGTTCCGCGACTACTGCGCGCAAATTGGCGCTGATATGATAGCAACCGGACACTATTGCAAGCGCGACGGCGACAGACTGCTGAAAGCGGCGGACGGAAACAAGGACCAAACGTACTTTTTGAACCAAGTAAAAACCGAACAGCTGAGCAACGTGTTGTTTCCGCTCGGCGATTTATTAAAGCCGCAGGTGCGGGAGATTGCCGAAAAGCTGAATCTTCCCGTAGCAAAAAAGAAGGACAGCACAGGCATTTGCTTTATAGGCGAGCGCAAGTTCAAAAAGTTTTTGGCGGAATACTTGCCCGCGCAGCAGGGCGACATCGTGGACACGCAAGGCAACGTCGTAGGCAGGCATGACGGACTTATGTACTACACGCTCGGTCAGCGGCGCGGCTTAGGCATAGGCGGCGTTAAGGGCGAAAGCGGCAGGTGGTTCGTGCTGGACAAGGACGTCAAAAACAACCGCCTTATCGTGTCGTGTGGGGACGAAAGCGGGCTTATGTCGCGCACGCTGTTCGGCTCGGGCTTTAACGTTATAGGGCAGTTTGATATGCCTGCTACGCTTAGGTGTACGGCAAAGACGAGATACCGTCAGCCCGACCAAAGCGGTACGCTTACTATGTTAGATGACGGCAAGTTCCGCATAGACTTTGACGAGCCGCAACGTGCAGTTACCGCAGGGCAGTACGCCGTGGTGTACGTTGGCGACAGGTGCTTGGGCGGCGGAGTAATTGAAGGTACCGAAAAGTAGATTGTAATAGAAACATTTACAAAAGGCATAATTGATAATAGGAGGACACAATGACATTCAGCGAATTATTTACAAATCCAGATTACTTGCTGTACGCAATAACGATGTGTTTGTTTTTGCCCGTGCTTTTGTTGAGCATAATCGCATCGATAAAGGTGAATACCACGTTTGCCAAGTATAACAGAATACAAAGCTCGTCGGGAATATCGGCGCAGGGGTACGTGCGCAACTTTTTGGAAAGTCAGGGAGTGGGCGGCATAAAGCTTGCCGCCGTGCGCGGAAATCTTACCGACAACTTTAACCCCACCACCAATACCATATCGCTGTCCGACAGCGTGCGTAATTCCTCGGCAATCGGCGCGATAGGCTG
>JAIEBI010000010.1 GCA_029070965.1 Clostridiales bacterium | reverse complement strand
TCTCGTGGTCTCGGAGATGTGTATTAGAGACATGTGCGCGTAGTGTACGACGATATAGGCTGTATGATGACGCTCCCCGGTAATTATTATAAACAGCTTAGAAAAATGGGAATAAAAGCGGTGCCGTTTTCGCGCTTGCGCGGACAAGCCAACAACGAGTTTAACAACCGCAGTCACCGAAAGATTACCGTTATTGACGGAAAAGTCGGTTACACCGGCGGCGTGAACATTGCCGACGAATACATAAACCGCATACAAAAATTCGGGCATTGGAAGGACGTTGGCTTGCGCTTGCAGGGTGAAGCTGTAAACGAGCTTACGCGGTTGTTCCTTATCGATTACGGCTTAAACGACAAACACGCCGACGACGATTTTGCCGATTATTTCCGCTATGAGCAATGCGAACAAGACGGATACTGCATACCGTTCGGCGACGGGCCAAAGCCGGTGTACGACAGGCAGGTGTCCAAGTCGGTCATTCTTAACATGCTCAACCAAGCCAAGCGGTACGTGTACATAACAACGCCGTATCTGATTATCGACAGCGAGCTTATCGAGGCGCTGGAAAACGCGGCTATACGCGGAATAGACGTTCGCATAATCACGCCGCACATTCCCGACAAAAAGCTTGTGTTTCTTATGACGCGCAGCCATTACAATAGGCTGATGACGGCGGGAGTAAAGATTTACGAATACGAAAGCGGATTTGTCCACGCCAAGACTTATATTTCCGACGACGAAACGGCAATGGTCGGAACGGTCAATATGGATTACCGCTCGCTTGTCCACCACTTCGAGAACGGCGTGTGGATATACAAGCACAGCGTAATCGGGGATATCAAAAATGATTTTCTCTACACGCAGGAAAAGTCGATTCAGTTCGAGCTTGGTATGCTCAAAGAAAATTTGTTCCAAAGATTTATTCGTGCCATGGCAAAAGTGTTTTCTCCACTATTTTAAAATGCGCGGTAGAAACCAACACTTTTCGGTTTTTATGTTGTGGTGTTTATATCGAATATGTTTTACAATAGACTTGTAATCAGGGAGGACGTTAATGAACGCAATAGAAATAAGAAATCTATCCAAAAGCTTTCGCGGAATGTATGCGGTTGATAACCTTAGCATGACAGTTCCGCAGGGCGCAATATACGGATTTATCGGCGAAAACGGCTCGGGCAAGTCCACTACGGAAAAGCTTATATGCGGGCACCTTGTTCCCGATAAAGGCAGTATAAAGCTGTTCGGCAAGGACTATACCGACGCGGGCGTGCGCGCGCGGGTAGGTGCGCTTATAGAAAGCGCGGGGTGCTTTCCCAATTCCAGCGTATGGGCTAACCTAATGATGCAGGCGCTCAATCTCGGTATTCAAAACCGCGACGAGGAAATTAAGCGCGTGCTCAAAATCGTGCGCATGGAAGATAACGCAAAAATCAAATTCAAAAGCTGTTCTTTGGGTATGAAGCAGCGCATAGGCATCGCTATGGCGCTCTTGGGCGATCCCGCGCTTTTGATTTTGGACGAGCCTATCAACGGCTTGGACACCGACGGTATGCGGATAATGCGCGAAATCATAGTGGACATTACGCGTAACCTCGGCTGTACCGTGCTTATATCCTCGCATATTTTGGGCGAGCTGGAAAAGATAGCCACGCACTACGGAATTATTCGGCAGGGCAAGCTCATTCAGGAACTGTCCGCAGCCGAAATGGACGCGCGCTCACGCGTGTTTGTGTCGGTCAAAACAAACAATATTCCCGCGGCGCTCATCGCATTGCAGCGCAGGTTTGCGAACGTTCGATTGGAGGACGAGTATATACGCGTGTACGACGTGGACGATACCGAAATGATAGTGCGGTGCCTGCTCGAAAGCGGGCAAACCGTAAGCGAGATCCAAAAGAACAAGGTCGGGCTTGAAGAATACTATATCGAACTTATGTCAAAGAAGGAGGGAGCGTAATTATGGAAAACACGCGCGAACTTAAATTCGAACAACCAAGCTTTTTCAAAAGGCTGAAAGGAATGCTCGGCGTGGACTTTTACCGATTGTTCCACACTCCGTTGTTTTATATTTTCCTTGTCATCGCCGCGATTATTCCCGCGCTCGTATCTATGGGCGCAATGGGTGGCGCGGAAGGCGCGGAGGCTACGGAAGCGACGGCAATGTTTACAAACGCTTGGCAAATCATAGCCGCGAAAAGCCCGTTATACGTCATAAACGATATGGGCGACTACGCCAATATGAATATGGTGTTCATCTTCGGAGGAATAATGATTTCCATATTTATAGGTCACGACTACAAAAGCGGGTACGTAAAACAGTTATTCACCACGCATGCCAAAAAGCAGGATTATATGATGAGTAAATCGCTGCTCGGCGCGTTCTCTATGGTTTGTATGTGCGTTACATACATGATTGGCGGTATGATTGCGGGCGCGGCTATGGGATTGCCGTTTACAATCAACGCGGGCTCGCTGATTTGCGCCATACTCGGCAAGATGATAATGAGCTTGGGTTGGGCAAGTCTTTACACCTTTATCAACGTAATCTTCCGCTCTAAGTTCGGCATATCGATTGCGCTGTGTTTTGTACTCGGTACGGGTATTCCCATTATCGGCGCGGCAGCGGTTGTAGGCAATACGCCTGCGCTTAACGTATTCCTTTACGGCTCGTCGGTATATGCTTGCTTATCCGCAAACTTTGTCAGCATAATCGTATGCCTTGCCGTTTCGGTCGCTTGGGCGGTAATCTACAACATATTAGGCTCGTGGATATTATCCAAGCGCGATTGCTATTAAGAGGTGAACAATGAACGCAATAGAAATAAGGGATTTAAAAAAGAACTTCGGACAAAAACAGGCTTTAAACGGCCTTAACATGACAGTACCGCAGGGCGCGATATACGGCTTTATCGGCGAAAACGGATCGGGCAAGTCCACGACTGAAAAGATAATTTGCGGACTTATCTTGCCGAGCGGCGGCTCCGTCAAGCTGTTCGGTAAAGATTACAAGGACGCGGATGTCAGAGCTAAGGTGGGCGTACTAATCGAAGCTCCCGGGTGCTTTGCCAATTACAGCGTGTGGAACAATATGATGCTGCAAGCGGCGAACTTAGGCATAGAAAACGCCGAGGAAGAAGTGCGCAAGGTGTTGAAGATTGTGCACATGGAAGGCTCGGCAAGCAACAAATTCAAAAACTGTTCGCTCGGCATGAAACAGCGTATCGGCATAGCGTTTGCGCTTTTGGGTAACCCCAAGCTGCTTATACTCGACGAGCCGATAAACGGCTTGGACGCCGACGGTATGCGTATTATGCGCGAGGTGCTTGTGGGCGTTACCGAAAACTATAACTGCACTGTAGTTATATCGTCGCATATCTTGGGCGAGCTGGAAAAGATAGCGACGCACTACGGCATAGTGCGCGGCGGCAAGATGATAGCGGAAATGACCGCTGACGAGCTTAACGCAAATTGCCGCACATATGTTGCGCTGAAAGCAAAGAATATGACACTGGCGCTGGATGCGCTTAAACGCAAGTATGCGCGCGTCGAAACGGACGAGGAAGAATATATCCGCATTTACGACGGAGTAAAAGCCGAGGAGGTTGTTTCGTATTTGTACAACAACCTGAATATCGCAGTTACGGAAATCAAAACGAACAAAATCGGCTTGGAAGAATACTACATCGACTTGATGAAGGAGGGTAGATAAATGGACGCGACGTTTGAAAAATTCACTTTTAAAAAACGGCTCAAAACCATGCTCAAAGTGGACTTTAAGAGAATGTTCACCATGCCGCTTATTTACGTTTTGTTCGGCGTGAGCCTTGCAATGCCCATACTGATTTTGATAATGACGAGTATGATGGGCGGAGAGGCCGACCCGACTACGGGCGCGGAAGCGGCGGCAATGTTCACCAACGTTTGGCAGGCGATAAGCTCGGTCAGCGGTACTGCAAGCAGCGGTGACGCGGCTATGAGCATGGATCTTACGACCATGTGCAATATGAATTTAATGTACTTTATAATAGCCGTACTCGTATGCATGTTCACGGCAGAGGATTTCCGCAGCGGCTATGCAAAAAACCTGTTTACCGTTCGTTCCAAAAAGGTTGATTACGTGTTTTCCAAAACTCTCGTTTGCTTTGTCGGCGGCGCAATAATGATGCTTATTTTCTTCATAGGCGCTATGATAGGCGGCGCGATTGCCGGACTTCCGTTCACAATGGAAGGCTTCAATGCGGGCGGAATAGTGGCTTGTTTGTTATCCAAGATTTTCCTTGTTGCGGTTTTCGTTGCGATATTCTTAACGTTTGCCGTTGTTGCCAAACAGCGCACTTGGCTTTCGATTTTGCTCGCAATAGGCGTCGGCGCATTTATGTTTATGATGATACCTATGATGACGCCGCTCAATGCAAGCTTCTTACACGTTATTATGACGCTTGCGGGCGGCGGGCTGTTCGCAGTGGGCTTAGGCGCGGTAAGCAACGTAATACTCAACAAAACAAGCTTGGTTTAACTTTACAAAGCAAAATAAGCATAACGGCGAGAATTGATTCATATTGATAATCGTAAAGCAATGCAGCACTTTGACGGCTGCTGTAAAGGAGATTATTGATATGCGAAAAAAACTCATTGCCGTAATAGCGGTTGCGGCGCTGTCGCTGCCGCTTTTTGCTTGCTCGTCGGGCGAAAAGCACGAGCTTAGCAAGTACACGATTGACGCAACGCTGTCCGCCGACAACATTCTTACGGCGACGGTAACGTGCGATTACGTAAACAACAACGATGTGCCGCTCAAAGAATTGTGGTTTCATTTGTACCCCAACGCATACCGCGAGGGCGCTACTTACAGTCCGGTTGCCGACAACCGCATTACCGACGCCTATCCGAGCGGAAAAAGCTACAGCGTAATGAAAATAGACAGCGTGACCGTAAAAGGCAAAGCCAAGGATATCACGGTGTCCGGCGAGGACGAAAACATTCTTGTCGTCCCGCTCGGTAAAGCGTTGGAGCCGACCGAAAAGACGTCGGTAAAAATAGAGTATTCGGTAAAGCTGCCCAAGGTTAAGCATAGATTCGGGTATACCGACAAATCGGTCAACCTCGGCAATTTCTACCCGATAGCGTGTATGTACCGCGACGGCGCGTTTGTCGCCGACCCGTACTATTCGACGGGCGATCCCTTTTTCAGCGAGTGCGCAAATTATTCGGTAACGCTCACCGTGCCCGACAAGTACGAGTGCGCGGCGACGGGTGAGATTAAGGGCAAGACCGAGGGCGAAAACGTAGTAACGTACAAGATAGGCGCGCAAAAAGTCAGGGACTTTGCGGCTGTGCTGGGCGAGTACCAAAAAATGAGCGGACTAAGCGGCTCGACAATAGTAAATTACCTTTACTATTCGGACGCAGAGCCAGAAAAATCGCTCAACGCGGCAATCGATTCGGTGCGCATATTCGGCGATAAGTTCGGCGCATACCCGTACAAGGAGTACACCGTTGTGCAAACTGGATTTTTGCAGGGCGGTATGGAATATCCCGCGCTGTCAATGATTTCCGACGCATACAGCGGCGACAGCAAGCTGGACATTATAGTGCACGAAACGGCGCATCAGTGGTGGTACGGCGCTGTGGGTAACGATGAGGTTAAGTATTCGTGGCTGGACGAAGCTATGGCGGAATATTCCACAATGATGTTCTACGAGTACGCGGAAGGATATAAATACACATTCGACGCTAAGCGTGCCGACGCGCTTGCCGCATACATGCTGTACTGCGAAACGTACAAAAACAACGGGCGGGACGATACGTCTATGACGCGTGCCGTCAACGAGTACGCCAGCGAAACCGAATATACGTATATGATTTACGTAAAGGGCGCGTTAATGCTGGACGATATACGCAACACCGTAGGCACAAACAAGTTTATCGCGGGCTTAAAGCAGTATTATTCCGCCAACAAATTCGGTATTGCCGAGCCGCAGGACCTTATGGGCGCTATGGAAAAGGCGTCAAAGCGCCAGCTTAAACCGCTGTTCGAATCGTGGTTGGACGGTAACGTTCAGTTGTATTCCAACCACTAAACAGTCGAAAATAAGCCATGTTATGCACTTATGCACATAGTTATGCACATTGTGGATAAGTAAAATGTAGAAAAGTGTAGAAATATGGCGTAGCCTTACAACGGCTAAAAATTCGCTTAGGGAGGTAACAACGGCGGCATGGCGTTTATCACGATAAAAAGGAAAACAATAATTGCCGTATTGTCGGTTATACTGGCGCTAATTGCCGCAGTAACGACCGCGGCGACGGTTATCGCTTCCGCCAAGCCGAGCAACGGCATAACCATTGTAATCGATGCGGGGCATGGCGGCGCGGACGGCGGCGTTACCGGCATAACCACGGGCACTAAGGAGAGCGATATAAATTTATCGATATCCAAGTACCTTGCCAAATATTTGCAAAACGACGGCTATAATGTGGTGCTTACGCGCAGCGATTCAGCTGCGGTGTGCGGAGGAATTAAGTACAGCAAGCGCGGGGATATGAGCGCGCGCAAAAAGATACTGACGGACGCGTCGCCCGATCTCGTAATAAGCGTGCATTGCAATTCCTATCCGGTGTCGTCGGTAAAGGGCGCGCAAACCTTTTACGCGTCGGCGGCGGGCGAACGGTATGCAAAGGTCGTTCAAAATTATTTTAACGACGTGCTCAACGACCGCGCCCGCCAAGCTGCGGTGGGCGACTACTATATCCTTAATTGCAGCGAATATCCGTCAATACTTTGCGAGTGCGGGTTTTTGTCCAACGCGCAGGACGAGAGCAAATTGATAACTGCGAGCTACCAACAAAAAATAGCGTACACAATATATTCGGCAATAAGCTCCGTGCTTAACGACGATACACAAAGCTAAACGTAAAAGTCGAGCGCCGCTCGGCTTTTAATATTGCCGCAAATTTCAAAAAACGCTTGCAATCGCGTACGACGTATGGTACAATTATGTTGTAAAATATTTGTATTATGGAGGAAAAAATAATGCAATTTTTATCTTTGTCGGGCGGTGCGATAGGCGGCATAGTCGGAGGCGCTGTCGGACTTATCATAGTGATAATCGTCATATGGTACATTGCCACGCACAATTCGCTTATAGCGCTCAAAAACGACGTAGAGGAATCATTCTCCGCTATGGACGTGCATATGAAAAAGCGTTACGACCTTATTCCCAACCTTGTAGAAACGTGCAAGGGCTACGCCAAGCATGAGTCGGAAACGTTTACAAGGGTTACCGCGGCGCGCAATGCGGCTATGGCGGCGCGTAGCGGCGGCGGCTCGTCCGCGCCTGCGAGCGGAGTGGATAGAATTTCCGCCGAGCGCGAGCTTACTTCGTCGTTGCGTACGCTGTTGAATTTTGTTCAGGAGCAATATCCGCAGCTCAAAGCGGACAGTCAGTTTAACAATTTGTCCCGTCAGCTTGCGCAAATCGAGGAGGAAATCGCACGGTCGCGTAAGTATTACAACGCAAAAATCAAGATTTTCAACAACAAGATAGAGCAGTTCCCGTCCAGCATTGTAGCTAACAAAATGAAGCTGGAACGCAGACCGTTCTTCGAAATCGAGGACGCGGCTGAACGCGTAGCGCCAAAGGTAAAGTTTGATTAAAATATGAATTCACAAAAAAGGTCAACCGTCGTTTTCGGAATTCTTTTCGCTGCGGCGGTACTGTTTTTTATAGTAACGTTCTCTATTGCGTTGTCCGGCGGAGATGAAACGACGGCGAAAGAGATCGACACCGCGTTTTACATAAACGAAATGCGTGTGGACGTCGATTGGAGTAACGACCGCTCGTGTAAAATCAAGCAAGAGCTTGACGTTGTTTTTGCCGTGCCTCGTCACGGTATTTACGTGGATATTCCCGTCAACTCGGGCGAGCGTATTCGCAACCTTAACGTAGACGTTAAGGACGGAGACGGTTATTACGTGCCCTACGAAATAAGCCATGAGGCGAGCAATCGTATTGTGCGCGCAAAAATCGGCGATCCAAACGTATATTTGAACAAGGACGATAAGCTGTTTTGCACTATTGAATACGATTATCTTACTCCAGAGCATCCCGAAAACAAAAACGCACTGGATATAAACGCAGTAGGCACGGGCTGGTCATGCTATATCCGCAACGCTGTTGTCACCGTTAATTTCCCGACCGCTGTCCAAGACAGCGCAGTAACCGTGTGGGTCGCCGGCAATGAGCGGCCCTTTACGCTCGAAAACGGCGGTAAAACAGTTACGATTACCCGTATGCTTACACCGTATGAGGGCATACGCGTAAAAGCGATAATGCCTAACGGCGTACTTAAAGGCAACGGCTTTGAGGGTATTATTACCGTGGTGATAGGTGCGGTGCTTGTAGTTGCCGCAATACTGCTGATGGTGTTTTTAGGCAAGGACAAGCCGCTCACGCCTGTGGTTGGTTATTACCCGCCGCAGATCGACGGCAAGGATGGGCGCAAACGGCGTATGCTGCCCGTGCAGCTCGGCAAGATCATAGACGGCAAATGCTCGTCGTCCGACGTGACGTCGCTCATATTCTACTGGGCGAGCGAGGGATATATTTCCATTGAAGACACGGAGGACGATACCTATTTAATCAAGCTTAAAGACTTAGATCCCGTAACCGAGTACGAGCGCGAATTGTTTAGCGAGCTGTTCGAGTTCGGCAGAAAGGTCAAGTCTAAAAAGAACAATGACGGCGAGATAAAGACAAGAGTGTCCGTAAGCAGGCTTTCGGGTAAGTTTGCGGACAAAATAAACGCAGTCAAAGCGGGCGTGAACAGCGAATACGGCGGTGAATTTTTCAGGGTGGGCTTTACCGTGTTGTCGGTTTGCATAGCTATTGCGGCGGCGCTGTTTGCCGTGCTTGGCTCGGTGCTTTGCACGTTGCGCATAGCAAGCGGATTTTATAACCCGATTGGAGTAATCACTGTAGTGCCAGTAGTGCTTGCGTACGTACTCGGCTCAATGCTGGCAAGGTCGTATTTCAAGCTGGGCGACATGCTGCGCATGCTGTTGTTGGCGCTGTATCTTATTGTGGTCGTTCTCGCGTGCGTTGCGGTAATGCTTGTCGTGCCTACTGACGCAATGCTTTGGACGGAAAAGGCGATATTTGCCGTATGCGTCGGCGCGACTGCTGCGATTGCGCCCTTTCTCACTCGGCGCAGTGACGAATACACCGAACAGCTTAACGAGGTAATAGGCTTCCGTAACTTTTTGCGCGACGTAGAAAAGCCGCAGCTGGAAATGATGTTAAAGGACGACCCGCAATACTACTACAATATATTGCCGTACGCCAACGTTCTCGGCGTGTCCAAGATTTGGCAGGATAAGTTTGCCGGTCTCAGCATAGAACCGCCCACGTATTACAGCGGCAGGCATATTTCCGTGTTTGACATATACGTGGTGTCGCGCTTGTCCGATTCGGTATCGTCGTCGCTTACGTACACAC
>JAIEBI010000001.1 GCA_029070965.1 Clostridiales bacterium | reverse complement strand
CGAATGTGCTTGCGGTAAGGCATTGACAGAAAAATGAGAATTGGCCGAAGGCATCAACGCTTTTTCCGTCTGCGGTCGCATTGTCGGCAGCGTCAATGGTGTTGGCGACTTTACGATTGACTTCTCAACGTACGGCAATACGACCATTGAACCGATGACGGACATTATAATTGATGGTGTTACTATCAATTTCGCAAAGGGTAGTTCGAGCACTAACCCTCGTTACTGGGCAAATGACAAAGGAATGAGAACGTACAAAGGAAACGTCCTGACTGTTACTGCGCCCAAAGGCGGAAAAATAACAAGTATCAGTTTCACCGGTTCATTCAGTTCCGATTCCGCAGGTTACAGCAGTTCTTCCAAGACATGGACCGGTTCCGGTGAAACGGTTACGTTAAACATTACCGGTTCAAGCAATTTCACAAAAATGGCAATCACTTTTGATAGCGTTGACCCTTGTTACCACGATGACACGGTTGTTCCTTGTCTGCAAAGCGCGGCGACCTGCGAAGGCACAGGCATTTTGCAAGACTGCTTCCATTGCGCAAACTGCAACCTGTATTTCACAACCGACGCTTGCACGGAAATTCTTGAAAACGCGGTGGTGGACGCTCTCGGACACAGCTACGGCGACTGGATTGACGAAGTTGCCGCAACCTGCGTGGCAACAGGCACAAAAGGACACTTCCATTGCGACGCTTGCGGCACCGACTTCGACAGCGAAAAGGTCGTTTTGGAAGACTTGACAATTGCAATCAACCCCAACAACCACAGCAATTTGTCGGCTGTTGCAAAACAAGACCCCACTTGTGAAAATGTCGGTTGGAACGCGCACTACGAGTGCGACGGCTGCGGCAAGAAATACGAAACCGCAGACGCCACAGAGGAATATGACCCTGCGATTGCACCGCTCGGCCACGACTTGCAATATCGTGCAAACGGCACCGACAAGCACGAGCAATACTGCGTGCGTTGCGATTACGTTGAGGAGGCGGAAGAACACACCGCCACGACTTGGGTAGCGGAAACCGACGGGCACCACCAAGTTTGCACCGTTTGCGGCTTGGACTTCAACGAAGGCGCACACACCTACGTTGACGGCGAGTGTGTTGTTTGCGGCATGGAAGAAGCGCACGAACATAATTTCACGGGAACGGTTACCAAGCAACCCACTTGTACGGAAAAGGGCGTAACAACCTACGCTTGCGATGGATGCGACGACACCTACACGGAAGATATCGACGCGCTTGGTCACGACTTTACCGGCGACGTGTTGCCCATTACCGATGACGCGACCTACCACGCCGTCAAATGTTCGCGTTGCGACGCATTTGACGTTGACAACAAACACGCCGCGGAATGGGGCGAATACGGCGTTACCGCAGACGAAACGCAGCACTACCGAATTTGCAAACATTGCGATATTCAGTCTGCACCTGTCGACCACAGCGCAACAACCTACACCTATGCAAGCAATGGCGAACATAGCGGCGAATGTGCTTGCGGTAAGGCATTGACAGAAAAATGCGAATTGGCCGACGGCATCAGCGCTTGTTCCGTCTGCGGTCGTATTGTCGAAATATCCGGCGAGACGGACGCAACGAAAGAAATTGTCTTTTCAACCACCGGTGCAAATGTGGACGGCTTCAAGGTCGTGTTTAGTAATGGGGGTGGTCAAGACACACTGTTTAGTGGCGGTATTAGGCTCTATGCCAAAAACGAGATGACGATTACCGCGCCCGAAGGCGCCGTCATGACCAAGATTGTGTTTGATGTAAACGGTTCCGGCTATGATTTACAATCCAGCAGTACCGAAGGCTACGATACAAAGACACGTACTTGGATAGGCGAAAAAAATGAAGTTGTATTCGTTAACTCAAATACGAAGCAAGCCCGCTTTACAAAAATTGTAATAACGTACAGCAACATACGTAAATGTTACCACGACGACACGGTTGTTCCTTGTCTGCAAAGCGCGGCGACCTGCGAGGGCACAGGCATATTGCAAGACTGCTACCATTGCGAAAACTGCAACCTGTACTTCACAACAGAAGCTTGCACGGAAATTCTTGAAAACGCAGTGGTGGACGCTCTCGGACACAACTACGGCGAATGGATCCCCGAAGTTGCTGCAACCTGCGCGGCAACAGGCACAAAAGGTCACTTCCATTGCGACGCTTGCGGCACCGACTTCGACAGCGAAAAGGCTGTTTTGGAAGACTTGACAATTGCAATCGACCCCAACAACCACACAGATGACTTGACCCACGTTGACGCGCAAGCGGCAACCACCTGCGACATAGCCGATACGGAACACGCAGGACACGTTGAATACTGGCAATGCGCTTGCGGGGTAATGTACGCCGATGAAACCCGCAACACGGTAATTGACAGTTTGGACCCCATCTACCTTGATCACACACCCGAATGGACAACCAAGACCGATTCCGGACACTCCGGCGAGTGCGGTGTATGTAACGCAACTATTGCCGAGCAGCAGCACGTTTGGAACGAAGCCAACACGGTATGTACAATTTGCGGTTACGAAAAACCTGCCGACAAACACTATGTAACAACAGTAATTATTGTTGACGGCGCACAGGTTGCGGGCATTCCCGCAGGCGTAACGCTCATGTGGGATCCGGCAGACGCCAACGGTGCTTTTGATGCGGAAGCGATTGTCACCCTTGGAATTAGCCTTAGCGGATACAACCTTGTCAGCGTAGTATGGGCAGATAGCACCGGAAACGAAACCGAGGACTGGATGGAAGTAGATGGCGCGTATATGGGCGAAATGTACGACGACTACACGTTGACCATTACGGTAGTATCTATTCCCACAGCTGTGGTAAACTACTCGGTCGATAACGCTACGGTTACTGTAACCGACAGCAACGGCACAACAATCAACAACGGTGACCGAGTTTTTGTAGGTACGGAGCTTACCATTACCGTTACGGCAAACGACGGCTACGAGGTTAAGAGCGTTACCGTAAACGGCACAGCCGTTGTCGATGGCAAGTACACAATAGCCGAAACTGATACGACAATAACAATAGCCGCAACGATTGAAGAGATCAAAGAAAATGAAATTTCAATAACTGGCGCAAAGATGTTGACGGTAGGAAAAATAACGGGCACCAGCTATACCAATTATACAATGACGGGCGAAGCGTTAGGTTGCAAAGATGATATTAAGTCTGTAACTATCAATGCGGCGAAGCAAACACAGACAATTACCGATCTTCCCGTAACAAAAACAAAGGCCATAACAATAGAGGCGTGCGAAGGTAAGTCGATAACGCACCTTGGGCTTGAATTTAGACAATGGGGTAGCAAAGCGTTAGGCACAATTTCAATAACCATCACTTACGATGGTGGAAAAACAGCAACAATTACCGGTAGTTCCGACTTTACGCAATCCTTCGATTTAAGCGAATACAGCAACGTTACCAAGATAGTGGTATCTAACAATAGTACCAGCAATCAGGCAGGCATTGCACAAATTGATTTGAAGGTTAAATAATCTGTTAATAGCATAACAAACAAAAAACAAGGTGGAATTTTCCGCCTTGTTTTTTTGACGTTGTTGACAGTAAAAAACATAGTTCGTTTTAGGTTATCACTGCTCCGCCAACGCAAGGCGCGCCCTTTATGGGTGCGCTTTTTAATTGGTCGAGAGCTGATTTGTTTGCCGTATGTAAACTGTCGGGTGTCATTTTTTGTATAAATCGCGTTTGCGGCGTGGTGGATATTTTTTAGTGGTTGTGTTATAATGAACGAGAAGTGCGAGTGAATAAACTTGTTTTCACTTGGAGGCATTTATGAGTTTGGGTAAAAATATTCAGCATTTGCGAAAGCAAAAGAAGGTTACGCAAGAACGTTTGGCGGAAATTATGTCCGTTTCCCGCCAAACGATATCGCGTTGGGAGGCGGACGAAATAGTTCCCGAGCTGAGCAAGTTAGTTGCGTTGAGCGAGGTGTTTTCCTGCAAGATAGACGCTTTGGTTAAAGATGATATGACCGCTCTTGACGATATATATTCCCCGATAACGATAAAAAGGGTTAAGGCTTTTAAGATGGCGCGGTACGTTATGATATCGCCCAATCCCGAGGATGACGTAAACGCATACATGGATGATTGGGCGCGGCAATCCAAGCTGTTGGAGGTTGATCCAAACGCTATGAGAATAGGCTGGGATTTCCCGTACGTTTCGCCTGATTTGCAAAATAGATTTGGGCTTAGGGGATACGTGGCGGCTTACGTTTTGCCCGTCGGATTTGAAACGGACTGCTTAGGAGTGGAATATGCAAATCAAAAAGAGGCGGATTATGCGGTAATTACTATCCGCAATCCTTTTGTCGTTTCCGAGCGTATCCGAAACGCATACAAAAAGATTTTGGATTATTTGCAAGCAAACGGATTTAGAGAAAAGCCGAGAGACGAAATATTGTCGTGCTTCGAGCATGTGTATAGTAAAGACGACGCTACGTTTATGGACGTTTATATTCATGTAGATAGCGTATCGAAAACGGACAGCTTCACTAATTTTTCATAAATATGGAGGTCAAATAAAAAATGGAATTGGTATTACAACCGACATTTGAAACCTGCGGACAAGCGTGTATCGCAATGATTACCGGCATGGATATTAACCAAGTAATAAAGGATATGAAGACAAGCGGGTCGACAAGCATCGGTCAGCTGATTGAAGCGTTGGACTTTTACGGCGTAAAGCACGCCGAAAGGAATACGCGTATTTCCAAAAAGAATCCCGCGCCGCACGAATACTCGATTTTGACAGTTCACACCGACGCAGGCTACACGCACTGGGCGTTGTTGTTTGATAATAAGTATTACGACCCCGAATTCGGAATAATCGACGGGCAATACCCGCACGGCAAGATAACGTCGTTTTTGGCGATATACGAATAATTCGTTTGTTCCGCCGACAAAAGCCGTTGCATTGTGCGACGGCTTTTGCAATGAATATTTTAGCAGCAAATCGGTAAATACTCACTCGGCGTTTGGTATTGACTTACATGGTGTTTTATGATACAATAAATTCGTAAACTAATGTCACTCCCGACGGAATGGTTGGTTTTCTTGGAATTTTGTTTAACTATAACATCATTGAGGTGATTGTATAAAAACGGTCAATATTGTAGGCGGAGGTATTTCGGGTTTAACGGCGGGCGTATATTTGCTTAAAAGCGGATTTTACGTGAATATCTACGAAAAGAATAGCGTTGCCGGCGGCTTTTGCACGTCGTGGCGACGAGGCGGCGTTGTTATAGACGGCTGCCTGCATTGGCTTATCGGCACGCACGGCGATAGCGGCATAGGTCGAATTTGGCGGGAAATAGGCGGAATAAAGGACGGCGATATTGTTAAGTCGGATAGCTTTTTCAAGGTGTTTTACGAGAACGAAACGCTTACGTTTTACAACGATTTCGATAAGCTGGAACGCGAGCTTTACCGCGTTTGTGTTTGCGATAAAGATCGTGGCGAGATAGCGCATTTTATGGACGTGCTGCGTTATCTCGGTATGTACGAGGTGCCGAGCGACATTCCGCCCGAGCTAAAAGGTCCGACTAAGCACAACCTTGCGTTTGCGCGCAAGACATTTGGTTTTTTGACGGCTACCTTAGGGGAGTATGCGCAAAAGTTTGAAACTCCCGTCATACGTTATGCGCTATCCAATGCGCTTGTCAACAAGCGATTTTGCGTGCTGTATTTTGCGGAAACGCTCGGCAACCTGTGTTCGGGCAACGCCGATCTTCCGCGCGGCGGCAGCGCTGCCATTATTCGCAACGTGACCGAACGGTTTAAGGCGCTGGGTGGAAAGCTGATAACAAGCGCGCCCGTGTCTGAAATTATTATAGAAAGCGGCAAGGCTAAGGGGATAAGGCTTGAAAGCGGCGAAATCGTTTACGGCGATTATACCGTTGCCGCCTGCGACCTGCATCACACCTTCGACAAGCTGCTCGATAATAAATATTCGCCGACCGCATTTTTCGACGGCGACGAAAACAAAGAAAAATACAGCACGTACAGCTATATCGTCGCCGCATTCAAGACAAACGCCGATTTGCGCAATCGTAACGTCGCTGAAATATACAAGACCGAAAAATTCGACCTGTCCGGTAAGAAATGCGACACGTTGTCCGTCCGTCATTATGCTTACGACGAGTCGTTTATAAACGACGGGACCGTTTTGCAGGTTTTTGTCGATACGGACGAGGACGATTACGGAAGAATAAAGGCGATGAGCCGTAGCGAGTACGTAGAGTTTAAACGCAGCGTGGGCGAAACGTTGAAGCGTCAGCTTGAAAAATATTATGTTGTAGGCGGCGATATCGAGCTTATCGACGTGGTAACGCCGCGCACATATGAGCGATACGTCAATTCGTATAAAGGCAGCTTTATGAGCTATCCGTTGGGCGCGAAAATGCAGCAACAGCTGTATGCGCGCAAGGTGAACGGAATCGACAATCTCTACATCGCCAATCAATGGCTAATGGCGCCCGGAGGCACGCCCATTGCCGTAGTAAGCGGCAAGTTCGCGGCGCAGCTGATAGCTGCGGACGCTTGACCAAGGTCGTTCGGTCCGCTTGTTATACCTGCGCGCCCGCTGCTGTGTCGATTGTCTGAGAATTACTTGATTGTTTATTATAGATATGATATAATTAAATATATATCTAAGATATATAAAGTACTTTATCTTACAATACCGAAAAATCGAAGGAGAGTTTTATGTCCAAAATAGTGAAATTTGCTCCCGATAAAACGGAACAAGTTCGACGCAAGGTGTCCAACGTCCACTGTCTGTGGAAAATGGGCGAGCTTGACAACGGGGAGCCGTGCGTTATTATGAGCATGGTCAATCCTAACGCAAAAAGCGGCGCCGTAAGTCAGTCGTTACATATAACTTCGGACGTAGCGAACAAGCTGATCGATATTTTCAATAGAGAATTACTTAATAAGTAGTTCGCGGCCCGTCCGGTATTATACGACGGTCGAGAAAAATTATTGCCGTAGGTCGCGTTACGGCGGTTTTTTGTTTCGGCTAAAACGTCGCTGCGGTATTTTAGAAAGGATATTGACAAGTTCGGACTGATGTGATAAACTGAACAAAATCAAATCGGGAATGACGTTCGTTCCCGACGGAGGCTATTAACTTATGAGTAATTACAACCCTTATGAAAACTTTCTTAAAACGCTAAACAGGGCGGCGGACTACATTTCACTGCCCGACGAGGACAGGGCTAAGCTCGCCGCGGCCGAGCGACAAATAACGGTGTCTATTCCCGTTAAAATGGACGACGGCAGCACTCGAGTTTTTGAGGGGTTTAGGATACAGCACAATTCCTACCGCGGACCGTACAAGGGCGGGCTGCGGTATCATCAAAACGTCGACGAGAACGAAGTCAAAGCGTTGTCGGCGTGGATGACTATAAAGTGCGCTGTCGCGGATATCCCGTACGGCGGCGGCAAGGGCGGCATAAAGGTTGACCCGAGCAAGCTGAGCAAGGCGGAGCTTGAACGACTGACGCGCGGATACGTCGACGCTATCTATCCCATGATCGGACCGAAAACGGATATTCCTGCGCCCGACGTGAACACCAACGCGCAAATAATGGGATGGTTTTGCGACGAGTATTCAAAGCTGTCGCACAGCTTGCAGCCGGCTGTTGTCACCGGTAAGCCGATAGTGCTCGGCGGGAGCAAGGGCAGGGAAGAAGCGACGGGCATGGGCGTTGTTTTCGCCGCCGAGAAAATGCTCAAAAAGTTCGGCGCGGAGCTCAAAGGCAAAAAAGTCGCGGTGCAGGGCAACGGAAACGTGGGCAGCGTTGCCGCCAAATATTTCGTAAAAAAGGGTTGTGTTCTTGTTGCGGCGTCCGACATGTCGGGTGCGGTGTTTAGCAAGACCGGACTGGACGGCGAGCTGCTCCGCAAGTTCGCTTTGGAAAAGAAACTGCTCAAAGACTATCCGACAAGTGCCGACGTTACGTTTGTGGCGGGCGACGCCGGCAACCGCAAGCTTATAGAATGCGACGTCGACATCCTCGCACCGTGTGCGCTCGAAAATCAAATCAATGCCGAGAACGCGCAAAAGGTCAAGGCAAAATTCATCGTCGAGGGTGCAAACGGCCCGACCACCGCGGAAGCGGATGAGATTTTGGAAAAGCGTGGCGTTATCGTCGTTCCAGATATCCTCGCAAACTGCGGCGGCGTGGTGGTGTCCTACTTCGAGTGGACGCAAAACCTCGACTGCTACTATTTGGAGGAGGACGAGATCATAACGCGGCTCGACCATAAAATGACCAACGCTGTCGATAAAGTATTCGAGGAAGCCGACAAATACAAGACCTCGCTGCGCATGGGCGCGTACATCCACGCGGTATCCGTTATCGTCGAAGCGGGCAAGTATCTCGGAAAATAACGCCGCGAGCGGCGAATAAAAATGAAATTCGACTGTCGGCGAGTGGAATAGCGTTGCTATGAAATATTCCTAACGGAATGTGATATGTGCTTCGCTTTGTAAGCATGGATAAAACAGCATGAATGAAATGGTGCAAAAGAAAATTGATGAATATTTGCGCAGCTTATTTGCGAAAAGCATTAAGCAGAGTTTTCTTATAAGAATGAAATACAAAGCTTTGGAATTGCTCGGGGATAAAGTGAATACGTTTTTCACTGCGCAAAGAGTGCCGGAAGACTTAGCGTTAAATGAATTTTTTATAGAATACGAAATATGTAAGCTTATTGTAGGCGTGCATAGGTCGAATATCGTATTTTTGACCGATGACGAAAAAGCCAAAAAAGAAAAAGATAGTTCTTACTGTGAACAGTTGGCAAAAGACGTAATCGCAAATTTAAAACTACGTGATTACGCAGGAGCGTTTTTTCGCAAAAGTCCGCTTTTGTCGGGAGAAAGTTTTATCTATTACCCGTTGCCGTATCATTTGTTTGCAGTCAGCACACAAATAAATAACATACTGTTAGCGCATCCCGAAACAAGCGAATTTCGCCCGCTACTTGTCCAAATGAACAACAAAGGATTGGCAGCGTTATCATTGTTGGAAGATAATCTTTTAGGAAGCGCGTATCCTATTTGCCGCAGCGCAATAGAGCTTTTTATAAAAACGTTTCTACTGACAATGGTACCACAGGTAATTAACGATTATTACAAATTTGAAGATTTTGCAGTACAGAATTCTTACGGCGAACGAACGTATCAACAAGAATTCAATAAATTATATAAAAATCGCAAAAATCAAAAAGAACATAACAAAATAGAATACTTACATTTCGGTTGGGTAGACGGTATTGCCGACTATCACGCAATCGTGCGTCAAAAACCGTATACTATAAATGGGATACAGACGTATTTGCGCAATAAAGATGATGAAGACGATCCATCACTTTTCGATACCTTCGAAAAACTGTTTAAAATGTGTCATGGATACGCTCACGGCAATATATTCCAACTGCGATATCCGCTTATGCAGTATTTGGAAATTTCAATCATGCTTTGTTATGTGTTAACAAATACATATAAAATGGTTTGTGACCATTATGATGAACCGTATACCATTAACGGGGTGGAAATATTGACGCTAATTGATAGGGATTGGGCTCATGTTCGTAATCAATACGATTTATGCAATGTCGAAAATTTAAATGCGTATTACAAACGTAAACAATAAAATTGTACCGACAATATAAAATCCGAACGCATGTCGTGAGTTCGGATTTTTGTTTTGATTGTTTTGGGATTAGCCCGAGCGTCGCTTAGCGGTTACGCAGCGTAGGTAATCGTTATCGTCGCTTGGGTTGCGGAAACGCTGTCGACAGATATATCGAAATTCAGTTTTTTGCCCGCGTTGGTCGTGTAGTTGGGGAACACTTTGCTAAGCGTTTTGCCCGCCTGCCACAAGTCGCTTTCGGCGGCATAACCGCTGCTGTTTGAATATTTGGTGGTGCCGTCCGCTTCGATAAGCTTGATAAGCGCAATGTTGGTATCTGTGTTGTTGTAGTCGGTGAACGAG
Source organism: Clostridiales bacterium (assembly GCA_029070965.1). GTDB lineage: Bacteria > Bacillota > Clostridia > Christensenellales > Pumilibacteraceae > Anaerocaecibacter. Next base: position 3,125 of record JAIEBI010000001.1, on the reverse strand, counting down.
CCGTAATCGCTGTTGTATACATTCTTTATAGACGACGAAACGTGGTAGATGCGCACGCCGTAGTCTGCACCGTCGTAAAGATAGCTGTTGTCCGCCGAGGCGTGCAATGCGTTCAGCCCTTGCGCCGAATACAAGTCAATCAGCAAATATTCGCAGAAGTACGAGTTGTTGAAGTTGAGCGGAATGAGTATGGCGTCGCCGCGCTCCTGCGAGCTTTTGATAGTAATCGTTTGTGTGGATACGACTATCTGCGGCGTCAGCCAGCCGAGCATGATTTTGGAGTAAACGTTTTGGTCGCCCACGGTCGCGTCCATCATGTCTGCGCCGCCAAGCCCCTCGTTGCTGCCGGAGTTTTCGTCGTAGTCGTAGTAATCGTCAAGACCCAAAAGGTGACCGGTCTCGTGAATATACGTGGAAGCGTTGACTTTAAGTCCCTCGATTTCGGGGTAGTATTCGTCAACAAAGCCGCCGTGTACGCTTTCTATCATAAAGTCCAAACCGGCGAACAAGTAGTAGAATACGTTCATTTCATCATACTGAGTGTCGTTGTAATTCCATGTAACGAACGCCCAGTATATCGAATCGTCGCTGTCGTAATTGACGGGTGCAGAATAGATAAGATACACCGCGTCGATAGTGCCGTCGTTGTTGTAATCGTAGTTCGCAAAATCGATATAGTCGTCGTAGTATGCCAGAGCTTCGTGCAAAATAACGTTATCGCCGTTGGCGTAGCCGTCGCTATCAGTAAACTCTTCATACTTTGAATAGCTGTATTGCGCGGTAAGGGCGGGGACCTGTTGTGCGATATTGTAGCCCGCTATATCGAACGAGATATCAAGCTGTTCGTACGAGGATTTGTAATAATAGGAATGAACGCTTTCCCAGCCCGTGCCTTCGTAATCGCCGTTGAACGCGGTATTAAGGTCGGCGAGGTCGTTGTTGCTTATAGTCATTCCGCTGAACTGGACGGGGATAACGAGCGCGTTGTATTTTCCCTTCGAGGGCAGACCGATAGCGGGGTCGGGATCGTCGCCCGTTTTGGTGATTTTGTCCTGCAACCGCTCGTTGTCGAACGTTGCCGCGTTGTAGGTCTGTTTGTCCATCGTGCCTGTGGGCGTGACTGGAGTTACGGGTGTGGTTCCGACGTTGGGCAGGGTGAAGGTTATCGAGCCGAATTTGGAGAACGTGTACGTGTACGTTGAATTGTCGCTCATTACGGCAGTAATCGTGGCGAGGTTGCCGCTCTTTATCGTAAGCTTGAACGACGTCCAAGTTATACCCGTATATTCGCCGATGACGCTGTTGCCGGCGTCGTTGGGATTTTTTGCGGAATATACGCCGTTGTTCGAGGTAAACTCAAAGTCTTTAATCTCGGTCAAGTTGACCGGAGCGGCATAATAAAACCAGTCGTTAAAATCGTCCGTGTCTTCTTCGTATTTTTCGTAGCTTCCGTCTCCTTGCTCGGCGTAATAATAATACGTGTCGGTCGAGGGGACGTAGCTTATGTAGTCGGTATATTGGTCGCCGTCTTCTTCCCATACGTACTTGACATTATTCCCGTTATACTCGTAATATTCTACGTAAGGATCGCCGTCGTAAGTGTACGTAAGCGCAGTGGTAAAGTTCCACTTTGTGCTGTCGGTATACTTTGCGAGTACGGCGGCAAGGTCGTCTTTATTATCGTCTCCGCCGTCTCCACCGTCACCGCCGTCGGCGGTTACGGTAAAGGTTATGCTTTTGCTGGCATTGCCTATTGCTAGCGTAACGGTGAATTGACCTTCCTTTGTCGTATCGACTTTGCTTAGATCGAGCATTTCCTCGGTTACGACTATTTGGTTGCCGTTATTGTCGGTTACGGTGAAATACTGTCTGTAATCCACAGTGTCGCCGATTTCGAGAGTGAGCGATTTGTCGGCGTCTACCGTAACGGTGTATACGGGTTTTGTAGTGCCGGCGTTATCGTTTTTGTCGCCGCAAGCGTTCACGCATAAAACGGACGCGATAATTGCGATAACCGCCAAAATTGCTACTAAGTGTTTTTTGATTTTCATTGCCTTTTCCTCGAACAAGGTATTTACGATTTAATTATACACCTGCAAAATATAAAAGACAAGGAAAAACCTACTTTTCAATCATTAAAATTTGATTAGAAGTGTGTACTTTTAATGACGGAAAATTGTACGTTTGGAGTAATCGCTTTATTTGTGCATAACCGCCGCCGAGTAGGCTCGAATTCGACGCGAAAATATTTGATTTAGGAGTGCTTTTTTGGTACAATATGTAAGAACATAATGCGAGGAGGGCGATGCTAATGAGTGCGGACAAGCTTCTTTTGGTTGACGGAAGCAATCTTTTATTCCAAATGTTTTACGGCATGCCCGCCCGCATACTCAACAGGGAGGGCAAGGCAGTGCATGCGACGGTTGGATTTACCGGCGCGTTGCTCAAAATTATCAAAATGACTGCGCCTACCCATATCGCCGTGCTGTTTGACGGCGAACACGAAAACGCCCGCGCCGTGCTCGACGCTGAGTATAAGGCGAATAGGATAGATTACAGCACGGTTGCGGAAGAGGATTGTCCGTTTACTCAGCTTCCCGATATATACGCCATGCTCGACTATCTCGGTATAAAGCATGCGGAAACAACCGAATGCGAAACGGACGATTGGATGGCTGGTTACGCTTTGACGTACGACGATATGCAAATAGTTATCTCGTCGTTTGACAGCGATTACTTTCAGCTGATAACGGACAATGTGGCGGTACTGCGCTACCGCGGCGTAAAAACCGCTATATGCACGCCCGATTATGTGACGGAGCATTTCGGCATAAGCCCCGAGCAATATGCGGACTTTAAGTCGCTGGTAGGGGACGGGTCGGACAACATTATGGGCGCGTACAAGGTGGGATCAAAGACCGCGGCGGATTTACTCAAAAAATTCGGTACGCTGGACAACATGCTTGAAAACGCCGACAAAATAGAGCGCGCGTCGGTAAGACAAGCGATAACGAGCGCCGCCCAAAGGCTGCGCACCAACTATAAACTGATTAAACTGACAGATTACTCGCCGCTGCCTTACCGCAATGACCAGCTTGCGCCTTTCTAGTATACACAAATCCGCG